>JAGWTJ010000124.1 GCA_028869005.1 Burkholderiales bacterium
AACCGATCAGCGCCGCGAGCGCGCGTTGTGTGGCGGCTTCGCCGCCGGAAGACTGGAGCAGGGCCATCGCGTCATCCTCTGGGCCGACGTGCACTTCCCGCCGGTCGCGCGGATGATTGACCATCACACTCGCCTGTCCATTGGGGAAAGAGCCCACCATGAATCCCTTCCCGCCCGCCCCCGCCCTGCTGCCGATGACGCAGATCCGCTGCGAGGTCGGCGCGCTGGCGAGCCTCGGCAGCGCACCCGCCGGAGAACGGCGCTACGTGCCGCTGGGCGGCGGCACGGCACGCGGCCCCGAGCTCGACGGTGAACTCGTCGAAGGCGGCGTCGACTGGCAGCTCGCCCGCAGCGACGGCGTGCTCGAGATCGCCGCGCACTACGTGATCCGCACGCACGACGGCGCATTGGTCGAGGTGCGCAGCGACGGCCTTCGCCACGGCCCGGACGCGGTGATGGCGCGTCTCGCGCGCGGCGAGCAGGTGCCGCGCGACGCCTACTTCTTCCGCACGCTGATGCGCTTCACCACCGGCGCCCCGGCCTGGGCCCACCTCAACAAGGTGATGGCGATCGCGGTCGGCCAGCGCGAGGCGCGCGTGGTGCTGCTCGACGTCTATCGTCTGGCGTAGCGGCTCAGAGCTTCTCGGTCTCGCCGCTCTTCGGCTGCCACTTCATCAGCCGCCGCTCGATGCGCCCCACGGCGGCATCCAGCGCCAGCGCGAAGGCCGTCAGCACCAGGATGCCGGCCATCACGGTGTTGATGTCGAAGGCGCCCTCGGCCTGCAGGATCAGGTAGCCGACGCCGCGCGCCGAGCCGAGGTACTCGCCGACCACCGCGCCGACGAAGGCCAGCCCGACGCTGGTGTGCAGGCTGCTGAAGACCCAGCTCGTGGCGCTCGGCAGGTAGACGTGGCGCAGCAGCTGGCGAGCGCTGGCGCCGAGCATGCGCGCATTGGCCAGCACCACCGGGCTCACTTCCTTGACGCCCTGATAGACGTTGAAGAAGACGATGAAGAAGACCAGCGTGATGCCCAGCGCCACCTTCGAGCCGATGCCGAGGCCGAACCAGACCGCGAAGATCGGCGCCAGGATGATGCGCGGCATGCTGTTGGCGGCCTTGATGTAGGGCTCGAGGATGGCGCTCGCGGTCGGCGCCAGCGCCAGCCACAGCCCGAGTGCGAGGCCGAGCAGGGAGCCGATGCCGAAGGCGAGCAGTGTCTCGACCAGCGTCACCGCGAGATGGCGGTAGATGTCGGCGTCGCGCACGAACCAGATCCAGATGCGTCCCAGCACCGCCAGCGGCTCGCCGAAGAAGAACGCCGCCTGGCGGTCGTTGTCGAACATGAACGGCGGCACGAGACCGGGCTTGGTCATCGCATACCAGAACACGAACACCGCGACCAGCAGTGCCGCCTGCGCGAGGCGGATGCGCCCCGGCCGCGGGCGCCGGCTCACGAGGCCTTCTCCAGTTGCTGCGCGTAGCCGGCGAGCACCTCCTCGCGCAGCACGGCCCAGATGGCGGCGTGCAGCTCGACGAAGCGCGGCGTGGTCTTGATCTCGGCCACGTTGCGCGGCCGCGGCAGATCCACCGCGAACTCGCCGATCGGGTGCGACGCCGGCCCGGCCGACAGCACGACGACGCGGTCGCTCATGGCGATCGCCTCGTCCAGATCGTGCGTGATGAAGAGGACCGCCTTGCGCTTGGCTTGCCACAGCGCAAGGACCTCGTTCTCCATCAACTGCCGCGTCTGGATGTCGAGCGCCGAGAACGGCTCGTCCATCAGGATGATGTCGGGGTCGAGCGCCAGCGTCTGCGCCAGCGAGGCGCGTTTTCTCATGCCGCCCGAGAGCTGGTGCGGGTAGCGCTGGCCGAAGGCGGCCAGGCCGACGCGGCGCAGCCAGTCCTCGGCCAGCGCGCGCGCCTGGCCCTGCGGCGCGCCGCGGAACTCGAGGCCGGCCATCACGTTGCCCAGCGCCGTGCGCCAGGGCATCAGGCTCTCGGCCTGGAACATGTAGCCGGCGCGCCGGTTGATGCCGGCCAGCGGCGCGCCGAACGCGCGCACGCTGCCGGCGCTCGGATCGAGCAGGCCGGCGGCGACGTTGAGCAGCGTGCTCTTGCCGCAGCCGGTCGGTCCCACCACGGAGACGAACTCGCCCTCGGCGACGGCGAGCGTGACGTCGCGTACCGCGGTGTAGCGCTGCCCCGGGTGGTCCTTGTCGGCGAAGGTGCAACTCACCGCCTCGAGCTCGAGCGCAGGCGTGGGCGCGGGTGCGGGCCGAGCGCTCATCACACGAGCGGCCGGTCCGCGGCGCGCAGCGCCGCGCGTGCCGGCCGCGGTGTGGTGAGCGCGGCGATCGCCCACAGCAGCGCGCCGATGCCGAGCACGCCGCCCGCCGTCTGCCAGCCGTCGAGCCGGTGCGCGTTCCACAGGAACAGCAGGCTCGCTGCGAGCATGGCCACGAACAGCAGCGCCGCGGCCCAGGCCGCGCGGCGCGCGAGCGGCGGGTCGTAGCGCTCGACGCGCGTGAGGTCGAACGCGGGCTTCGGCCAGCGTGCGGCCACGTCGGCCGGCCGCCAGCCCGGCGCGGCGAGCCACACGCGCAGCTTGTCGGCCCAGGAGCGCGCACGCCAGCTGTCGAGCGCCAGCTCGCCGTAGACCTGCAGATTGGCCCACAGCGGGTTCCAGCTGCGCAGCGGCGTGCGCGTGCCGTAGACGCAGGGCTCGCTCGCGTCCTCTTCGACGAAAGTGCCGAACAGGCGATCCCACACGATGAGGATGCCGCCGTAGTTCCTGTCGAGGTAGCGGTCGTTCACGGCGTGGTGCACGCGGTGGTTGCTCGGCGCGCAGAACCAGCGGTCGAACCAGCCCAGACGCCCGATCTGCTCGGTGTGCACCCAGTACTGGTACAGCAGGTCGATCAAGGCCACCGCGGCGAACACCGGCGGCGGCACGCCGAGCACGGCCAGCGGCAGATAGAAGAGCCAGCCGAACAGAAAGCCGCTGCTCGTCTGCCGCAGCGCGGTCGACAGGTTGTAGTCCTCGCTCTGGTGATGCACTGCGTGCGCCGCCCACAGCACGGCCACGCGGTGACCGGCGCGGTGGTAGGCGTAGTAGCACAGGTCGTAGCCGACGAGGGCCGCCAGCCACACCCACAGCGCCGAGGCCGGCAGCCGCACCAACGCCACGTGCTCGTAGGCGAGCGTGTACAGCCCGATGGCGAACACGCGCACCAGCACGCCGCTCACCTGACTCAGGGCGCCCAGGCCGATCGACGAGATCGCGTCGGCCAGGCGGTAGGTGTTGCGCCCGCGCGCGACGCCCACTGCCCACTCCAGCGCGATCAGCGCCAGGAACAGCGGCGTGGCCAGGACGATGATCTGGCTGGAGGTCACGCGGCGATGGTGCCACGAACGCGGCGGCCGTCGCAGCGACGGCTTGCGGCCCGAATCGGGCGCCGTCGGATCAGCGCGGGCTGCTGCGACCTTCCGCGGCGGCCTTGCGGCGCTCGTGCTCGCGCTGGCAAGCGATGCAGCGCTTGGCTGTCGGGTAGGCGAGCAAGCGCTCGTAGCCGACGTCCTCGCCGCAGTCGATGCACTCGCCGTAGCTGCCCTGCGCGATCCGAGCGCGTGCGGCGACGATGTCGCGCACGTCCTGCAGGTTCTGCCGGATCAGCGGATCGTCGACGCCGGCCAGCGTCTCGAGCAGGCCGTCGTCGGGCGCCGTCGCGGCGCGCTCGGCGTAGTTGCTGCGCTGGCGCTCGTCGCCCAGGCTGGCGAGCATCGAGCGGATCTCGCGGAACTCGCGCGCCCAGCGCTCGTCCATCAAGCGAGTCAGCTGGTCGGTCTGCGGGCGATCGAGTCGGGACATGTCCGTGGCTCCTGGGTCGTCGAGTGGCGGGTACCTGCGCGGCGTGCAAGCGATTGGACCGCAGCCGCGCATGCGGCGCGATGAGGGCGCTCAATCGCCTTGGCGTCGGACGACGCGCGAGCGTCGGTGCCGAGCGCGGCCGGGGCACGCATCGCGCCGCAATGACGTGTCGTGGACAGCGGCTCATCAAACAAATACACTGCGTGCATCTTTTCGGACCTCGACGCGCGGCGCGGGGTCCGCGACCGATGCGGCCGCGGGCCGTGCCGCGGTCGATGCCGCGCCAGCTCTGTCCCCCACCGAGGAAGAACCATGTCCTTGCCCCACATCCACACGTCGCCCGACGCCATCTACCCGTTCGACGCGCGCGGCATCGCCAAGCGCTTTCGCCACGCCGCGATCTTCGGCGCGCTCGACAGCCTGCAGCCGGGCGAGACGATGCGCTTTGCCAACGACCACGATCCGCTGCCGCTGCTCAACCAGGTCACGCAGCGCTACGGTGAGCAGGTGTCGATCGAGTACCGGCAGCGCGACCCCGGCCTGATCGTGATCGACTTCGTCGTGCGCTGAGGGCCGCTCAACCCTTCGGGTACCTGGCGTTGGCCGTCTTGACGAACTCGTTCGTGTAGACGGCCGCCAGGTCGAGCTTGGCCTTGGCGATCTCGGGGTCGATGCTGGCCAGCGCGTGGAACGCCGTCTGCGGCCCCCTTTCGGGGATCATGCCGTCGGGGCTGAGCGCGCCCTTGGCGGCGAGGAAGGCGTCGATGTAGACGGCGCGGTCGCCGAGCAGGTAGCTCTCGGGAACCGCCTTGATGATGTCGCCGGCGCCGGCGCGCTGCACCCATTTGTCGGCGCGCACGATGGCGTTGGCGAGCGCCTGCACGGTGGCCGGGTGCTTGTCGACGAAGGCCTGCGGCGCATAGAGGCAGGCCGCGGGCATCGGGCCGCCGAACACCTTGTCGGCCTCGGCGACGACGCGCGTGTCGGAGACGATCTTCAGGTCGCCCGAGCGCACGAGCAGCGTGATCACCGGGTCGAGGTTGCTGATGGCGTCGATCTGCCCGCTGCGGATCGCGGCCACCGCGCCCTGCGCGGCGCCGACGCCGATGATGCTCACGTCGCTCGGCTTCAGTCCGGCCTTGGCGAGGATGAAGTTGACCATCACGTTGGTCGACGAGCCCGGCGCGGTGACGCCGATCTTGCGGCCCTTCAGGTCGGCCACGCTCTTGAAGTCGGGCAACGCCCTCGGATTGATGCCGAGCACGATCTGGGGCGCGCGGCCCTCGAGCGCGAAGGCGCGCAGCCGCTGGCCCTTGGCCTGCATGTTCACCGTGTGCTCGAAGGCGCCGCTCACCACGTCGGCGCTGCCGCCGACCACCGCGCGCAGCGCCTGCGAGCCGCCGGCGAAGTCGACGATCGACAGCTCGAGCCCCTCGGCCTTGAAGAAGCCCTGCGTCTCGGCGATCGTCAGCGGCAGGTAATACAGCAGGTTCTTGCCGCCGACGGCGAGCGTGAGCTTGGGCTTCTCGAGCGCCTGCGCGCGCAGCAGCGCGGGCGCGGCGAGCAAGGCGGCGGCGCCGGCAGCGCCGGCAGCGAGCAGGGGGCGTCGATGCATGGGTGTCTCGTCGGGTCCGGTTCGCGGACGGCCACTCTAGCGCAGCGGCACTGACCCTAACATCGCCGCATGAACGTACGACGACCCACCGAGCGGGAGCCGGGCACGCTGCTGGTCAGCGGCGGCGGCCGCGGCATCGGCGCGGCCACCGCGCGCCTGGCCGCGGCGCGCGGCTGGGACGTGGCCGTGAACTACGCCCGCGACGCCGCCGCCGCCGAAACCGTCGCCGCCGACGTGCGAGCGCTGGGCCGACGCGCGCTCGTGCTGCAGGCCGAAGTCGGCGACGACGCCGCGGTGCGCGCCATGTTCGCCGAACTCGACCGGGCCTGGGGCGCGCACTCGCTCGGCGGCCTGGTCGTCAATGCCGGCGTCGTCGACGTGGCGGCGCGCGTCGACGAGATGGATGCCGCGCGCGTCGAGCGCATGTTCCGCATCAACGTCTTCGGTGCCTTCTCGTGCGCGCGCGAGGCGCTGCGCCGCATGGGCACCAAGCACGGCGGAGCCGGCGGCGCCATCGTCAATGTCGGCTCGGCGGCGTCGCGCGTCGGCTCGCCGGGGCAGTACGTCGACTACGCGGCGTCCAAGGGCGCCATCGATACCTTCACGCTCGGCCTGGCGCGCGAGGTGGCGGCCGAGGGCGTGCGCGTCAACTGCGTGCGTCCGGGCATCATCGACACCGAAATCCACGCCAGCGGCGGTCAGCCCGAGCGCGCGCTGCAGGCGGCGCCGCAACTGCCGATGCAGCGCGCCGGCCATGCCGACGAGGTGGCGGCAGCGATCGTCTGGCTGTTGTCGGACGCAGCCAGCTACGTCAACGGTGCGCTGCTCGACGTGAGCGGCGGGCGCTGACGCGCACGCGACGAAGCGAGATTCCACGGCCGCGCCATTGCCAGGCGCGGTGGTGATAATCGCCGCCGCAAGGCGCCCGTCGCCTGCGTCCGAAGGTCAACCGAGGAGATCGCATTCATGCGTCATTCCACCATTCGCTCGGGCCGCCGCGAGCTCGTGCTTGGCGCGATCGGCAGCGTCGGCACGGCCCTGCTGCCGCGCGCCGCCTTCGCCGCCGATCCGGTCGTCTACGGCGTCTCCGGCCCGTTCAGCGGAGATCGCGCCGCCTACGGCGCGGTCTGGAAGAAGGGCATGGGGATGGCGGTCAGCGAGATCAACGCGGCGGGCGGCATCAAGGGCCGTCTGCTCGAGCTCGTCTACCAGGACACGCAGTCCGATCCCAAGCAATCGGTGCCGGTGGCGCAGAAATTCGTCGACGACCCGAAGATCGTTGCCGAGCTCGGCGACTTCGCGAGCGCCGCGTCGATGGCGGCCTCGCCGATCTACGAGCGCGGCAAGCTCGTGCAGTTCGGCTTCACCAACTCCGACCCCAAGTTCACCAAGGGCGGCCAGTACATGTGGAGCACGGCGCCGACGATGCAGATGGACGCGGCGCTGATGGCGGAGATCGTGTTCAGGCAGCTCGGCAAGGAGGCCGCCGTCTTCTATCAGGCGAGCGACTGGGGCGCCACCAGCCAGAAGGTCTTTGTCGACAAGTTCAAGGCGCTCGGCGGCAAGGTCGTGGCGCTCGAGAACTACCTGCTCACCGACAAGGACTTCCATTCGATCCTCGCCAAGGCGCGGCAGGCCAAACCGCAGGTGCTCGTGCTGTTCTCCTACTACACCGACGGTGCTCTGCTGCTGCAGCAGGCGCAGGACGTGGGGCTCGGTGGCCGGATCCTGGCGGCGACGTCGTGCTACTCGAACAAGTTCCTCGAGCTCGGCGGCAACGCCGTCGACGGCACGGTCATGTCGGTGCTGTTCTTCCCGGATGATCCGCGCCCCGCGATCCAGGCCTTCGTGTCCAAGTACAGGAAGCAGTACGGCGAGGATCCCGATCAGTACGGCGCGCGCGCCTACGACGCGGTCAAGATCCTGGCCTGGGCGACCGAGCACGGCGGTCCCTCCCGCGAGGGCATCCAGAAGGCGCTGGCGTCGGGGGCGACGATTCCGAGCCTGCTGTTCGGCTCGTTCAAGTTCGACGCCGAGCGGCGCGTGGCGCAGTACGACGAGGCGCTCATCACCGTCAAGGGCGGCAAGTTCGTCTACCTCACCTGACGCATCGACGTTGCCGCTGAGGCCCTGGCGTCGATGTCCTCGCTTCTCGACCCGCTCGTCACCGGACTCATCAACGGCAACGCGTATGCGTTGATCGCGCTCGGCCTGTCGCTGATCTTCGGCGTCGCCGACCTCGTCAATTTCGCGCACGGCTCGGTGTTCGCGTTCGGCGCGATGCTCGGCTGGTACCTGACGGCGGTCCAGCGCTGGCCGCTGGCGCTGGCGCTTTGCGGCGTCATCGGCGCCACCGCGCTGCTGGGCATGGTGATCGAGCGCGTGGCGGTGCGGCCGCTGGCCCGCGCGCCACGCATTGCGCCGCTGCTGTCGACGGTGGCGGTGGCGTTGATCCTCGACCGCGCGTCGCAGTTGATCTTCACGCCGGACACGCAGCTGTTCCCCAACCTGCTGCCGCGCATGGCGTGGGAGTTCGGCCAGATCCGCGTCAGCGTCACCGATCTGGCGATGTTCGGCGTCACGCTGGCGAGCCTGCTCGTGCTGTGGTGGTTCCTCGCACGCACCCGCCTGGGCCGCGCGCTGCGTGCGACGGCGCAGGATCGCGATGCAGCGCTGCAGATGGGCGTCAACGCGAGCGCGCTCGAAGCGCTCGCGTTTGCCATCTCGTCGGCGCTGGCGGGCATCGGCGGCGTGCTGGTCGGCATGTACTACCGCAACGTCGATCCGAGCATGGGCTTCGCCGCCGGCATCGAGGGCTTCGCGGCGGCGACGCTCGGCGGACTCGGCAACCTCCCCGGCGCGGTCGTCGGCGGGCTGCTGCTGGGCGTGCTCGAGAGCTACGGCGTCACCTGGTTCGGTGGTTCGACGCGGGGCATGATCGCGTTCGGCGTGCTCCTCCTCGTGCTCTGGCTGCGCCCTGCGGGGCTGTTCGGCGCACCGGGCGTCGCGTTCAGCGAGCCGATGACGGGCACCTTCTTCGGCCGCGGGCGGCCGCTGGCACTGCGGCGCTGGCAGCTCGCGGCGATCGCCGCGCTGGCGTTCGTCGTGCTGCCGCTTATCGCCGACACCTATGTCCTGCGCGTGGCCACCATCATCGCCATCTTCGCGATCCTCGGCGTGTCGCTGACGCTCGTGGCCGGCACCGCCGGCATCATGTCGATCGGGCAGGCGGGGTTCTTCGCTCTCGGTGCGTATGCGTCGGCGATCCTCGTCAAGGATCACGGCTGGCCGTTCTGGGGCGCGTTGCCGGTGGCCGGCGTGCTGAGTGCGGCCTGTGCCGTGGTCCTGATCTCGCCGGTGCTGAAGCTGCGCGGCCATTACGCGGCGATCGTCACGCTCGGGCTGGGCGCGATCATCACCGCGGCGATCCTCAACCTGCCGGCTATCACCCAGGGGCCGCTCGGCATCACCGCCATCCCGCCGCCGTCGCTGTTCGGCCACGACATCGTGTCGCCGCGCGACTACTACTGGCTGTCGATGGCGCTGCTCGTCGTCGTGATCGCCCTGGTGCATCGCCTGCAGCGTTCGCATCTCGGACGCACCTGGCGGGCGGTGCGCGAGGACGAGGTTGCCGCGCAGGCCAGCGGCGTCGCGCTCGGTTCGTACAAGTCGCTGGCGTTCGCGCTCGGTGCCTTCGTCGCCGGCATCGCCGGCAGCCTGCTCGCGCACCAGTACATGTACGTCAATCCCGAGATCTTCGGCGTCGACGTCTCGGTGCTCGCCCTGACGATGGTGGTGCTGGGGGGCATGTCGAACATCGCCGGCACGATCCTCGGCGCGATCGTGCTGGTCGGCGCGCCCGAATTGTTCCGGCCGCTGCACGACGTGCGCATACTCGCCTACGGCCTGTTCCTGCTGCTGCTCATCCGCTATCGCCCGCAGGGGCTCTGGCTGTATCGATGAGCGCCGCCGCGAGTGCCCGCGTGACGCCGGCGGCCGCCGGAAGCGACGGCGCTGCGCGGCCGATTCTCGAAGTGCGCCGCCTGGTGCGTTCATTCGGCGGCCTGCGCGCGGTCGACGACGTCTCGTTCGCGGTCTACCCCGGGCAGATCGTGAGCATCATCGGACCGAACGGATCGGGCAAGACGACCACCTTCAACCTGGTCAGCGGTCAGTTGCGGCCGGACTCCGGCGCGGTGCTGCTCGACGGCGCACCGATCGAGGCGCTCGCCCCCGACCGCGTCGCCTCGCGCGGGCTCGCGCGCACGTTCCAGAACGGCCGCGTGTTCGGCAACATGACGGTCGAGGAGAACCTGCTGGTCGGACTGCACACGCGGCTGCGCGCGCAGCGGCCGCTGCGCCGGCTCGGCGCCATGCCGTTCGTCGGCGCGCTGGCGCTGGTCGCCGAGACGGCGGTCGCGCTGGCCCGCCCGGCCGGCGTGCGCGCCGAGGAGGCGCAATGCGGGGCGGCGGTCGATCGGCAGCTTGCGCGCTTCGGCGAGCGGCTGCTGCCGCGACGCGAGCAGTACGCGTACTCGCTGTCGTACGCCAATCGCCGCCGCACCGAGATCGCGCGCGCACTCGCGCTCGGGCCGCGGCTGCTGCTGCTCGACGAGCCGACCGCCGGCATGAATCCCACCGAAACGCGCGAGGTGCTCGAGCAGATCCGGGCGCTGCGCGCGGACGGCCTGGCCGTGCTGCTGATCGAGCACAAGCTCGACCTGGTGATGACGCTGTCGGACCACGTCGTCGTGCTCGACAACGGCCGCGTGATCGCCGCCGGCAAGCCCGCCGACGTGCAGCACGATCCGGCGGTGATCGAGGCCTACCTCGGACGCGCTCCGGCGCCGGGTGCAGACCGCACCGACCCGCGCGCGCCGCAGCCCGCGCGCACCGCCGAGCCTGGCGACGCGCGCCCTGCCGAAGCG
>JAGWTJ010000387.1 GCA_028869005.1 Burkholderiales bacterium
GAAGAGAAGCGCGTCGTCTTCCACAAGAACGTCGGCCCGCTGATCTCGATGGAGGAGATGAGCCGCTGCATCCACTGCACGCGCTGCGTGCGCTTCGGCCAGGAAGTGGCCGGGGTGATGGAGCTCGGCATGATCCACCGCGGCGAGCACTCCGAGATCACCACGGTGATCGGCGAGACGGTCGACTCCGAGCTGTCGGGCAACATGATCGACCTGTGCCCGGTCGGCGCGCTCACGAGCAAGCCGTTCCGCTACAGCGCCCGCACCTGGGAGCTGTCGCGCCGCAAGAGCGTCAGCCCGCACGACAGCACCGGCGCCAACCTGATCGTGCAGGTCAAGGCCAACCAGGTGATGCGCGTCGTTCCGCTCGAGAACGAGGACGTCAACGAGTGCTGGATCGCCGACCGCGACCGCTTCTCCTACGAGGCGCTGAACGGCGCCGAGCGCCTGACCGCGCCCATGATCAAGCAGGACGGCCAGTGGAAGACCGTCGGCTGGACCGCCGCGCTCGAGTATGTGGTGCGCAGCCTCACGCACATCAAGATCGAGCACGGCCCGGCGGCCATCGGCGCGCTCGGATCGGCGCACGCCACGACCGAGGAACTGCACCTGCTGGCCAAGCTGGTGCGCGGCCTGGGCAGCGAGAACATCGACCACCGCAGCCGCCATGCCGACTTCGCCAACACGGCGCCTGCGGCCAAGGCGCGCTGGCTGGGCCTGCCCATCGCCGCGCTGAGCACTCTGCAGCGTGTGCTGGTGGTGGGCTCCTTCCTGCGCAAGGATCATCCGCTGTTCGCGCAGCGCATCCGCCAGGCGGCACGCAAGGGCGCGCAGGTGCACAGCCTGCACGCGCTGGCCGACGACTGGCTGATGCCCATGGGCACGCGCCTCGTCGCTGCGCCTTCGGCCTGGCTGCAATCGCTGGCCGACATCGCCACGGCCATCGCTGCCGCCAAGGGCGTGAGCGCGCCGGCGGCCGGCAACCCCGGCGCCGAGGCCAAGGCCATTGCCGATTCGCTGCTGTCGGGTGAGCGCAAGGCCGTGCTGCTCGGCAATGCCGCGGCCCAGCACCCGCAAGCCGGCGCGCTGCTCGCGCTGGCGAACTGGATCGCCGCGCAGACCGGCGCCTCGGTCGGCTACCTCACGGAAGCCGCCAACACGGTCGGCGCGCAACTCGTCAACGCCCAGCCGGGCGCGGGCGGCCTGAACGCCGGCCAGATGCTCGCCAAGGGCGCTCTGAAGGCGGCGCTGCTGCTCGACGTCGAGCCGACCCTCGACGCTGCCGACCCGAGCGCCGCCAGGGCCGCGCTCGAGCAGGCCGAGATGGTCATCGCGCTGACGGCCTTCAAGACCGCCGCGCTCGACGTCGCCGACGTGCTGCTGCCGGTCTCGCCCTTCACCGAGACCTCGGGCACCTTCGTCAACGCCGAAGGGCGCGCGCAGAGCTTCGTCGGCGTCGTCAAGCCGCTGGGCGAGACGCGCCCGGCCTGGAAGGTGCTGCGCGTGCTCGGCAACATGCTGTCGCTGCCGGGCTTCGACTTCGAGACCTCGGAAGACGTGCGCGCCGAGGCGCTGGGCGACCTCGCGGCACTGGCCGCGCGCCTGGACAACGCCTCGAATGCCGCGATCGCCGCGCCAGCCGCTCCCGCGGGCCTGCAGCGCATCGCCGACGTGCCGATCTACAGCGCCGACTCGCTGGTGCGCCGCGCCGACGCGCTGCAGCACACCGCCGATGCGCGCGCGCCGCAGGCCAGCCTGCCGGCCGCGCTGTGGCAGCAACTGGGCCTGGCCGCGGGCAGCCGCGTGCGCATCGCCCAAGGCGGCGCCAGCGCCGTGCTCACCGCGAAGCTCGATGCCACGCTGGCCGCCGGCACCGTGCGTGTGCCCGCCGGCCACGCCGATACCGCCACCCTCGGCGCCGCCTTCGGCGCCGTCACGGTCGAGAAAGCCTGAGGCGCACGATGCTCGACATCATCACCACCCAAGGCGCCTCGCTGCTCGGCCCCGCATGGCC
>JAGWTJ010000125.1 GCA_028869005.1 Burkholderiales bacterium
GCTCGCGCAGATCAGCCACCCGAGCGTGGTCTCGGTGCTGAACTTCTTCCGCGAGAACGAGACCGTCTACATGGTGATGAACTACCTGCAGGGCGACACGCTGCAGGACTTCATCGTTACCGCGCGCGACCTGAAGCGCGACAAGGTCTTCCGCGAGAGCTCGATCCGGTCGCTGTTCGACGAGATCCTGCGCGGCCTGCGCATCGTGCACCAGCACAAGATGCTTCACCTGGACATCAAGCCGGCCAACATCTTCGTCACCAACGACAACAAGGCGGTGATGCTGGATTTCGGCGCCGCGCGCGAGGTGCTGTCCAAGGAGGGCAACTTCATCCGGCCGATGTACACGCCGGGCTTTGCCGCGCCCGAGATGTACCGCCGCGACGGCACGCTCGGCCCGTGGACCGACATCTACGCCATCGGCGCATGCATCTACGCCTGCATGCAAGGCTATCCGCCCAACGACGCGCCGCAGCGTCTGGAGAAGGACCGCCTGGCGCTGTCGCTCTCGCGGCTGCGCAACGTGTACTCGGACAACCTGATCGAGGTCACCGAGTGGTGCATGTCGCTCGACCCGCTGTCGCGCCCGCAGAGCGTGTTCGCGCTGCAAAAGGAGCTGGCGCGCGAGACCGAGCGCCGCTACACCAAGCTCAGCTTCGGCGAGCGCCTCAAGCTCCAACTCGAGACGCTGAAGAACGGCGCCAAGGCCTAGGGCCTGCCAGGCAGCGGCGCGTGCCCTCCCATCGCATTCACAGGCCCTAGAGCGCGCGATGCAGTTCGCCGTGTATCAGGTCAGCCGCAAGGGTGGCCGCGAGAAGAACGAGGACCGCATGGGCTACTGCTACACGCGTGACTCGGGCCTGTTCGCGCTCGCCGACGGCATGGGCGGGCATCCCGAGGGCGAGGTCGCCTCGCAGCTCGCGCTGCAGACGCTGGCGGCGATGTTCCAGCGCGAGGCCAAGCCGCGGTTGCCTGATCCGCTGCGCTTCCTGCACGACAGCATCGTGGCCGGCCATCACCAGTTGCTGCGCTACGCCACCGAGCGCGCGCTCGTCGATACGCCGCGCACCACGGTCGTCGCCTGCCTGCTGCAGGGCAACGCCGCCTACTGGGCGCATTGCGGCGACTCGCGCCTGTACCTGGTGCGCGGCGACAAGCTGGTGGCGCGCACGCGCGATCACAGCTACACCGAGCTGCAGGAGACGCTGGCGCAGGTGGTGCCGATGGGCGACCGCATGAACCGCAACGTGCTCTTCACCTGCCTGGGCAGCCCGGGCAAGCCAGTGATCGACACCGCGGGCCCGCTGCGCATGCACCCGAAGGACCGCGTGCTGCTGTGTTCCGACGGCCTGTGGTCCAGCCTGCCCGACGCCGAGATCGCCGAGGTGCTCGCCGCGCGGCCGATCTCCGACGCCGTGCCCGAACTCGTCGAGCGCGCGCTGCGCATCGCCGGCGACAAGAGCGACAACGTGACCGCGCTGGCGGTCGAGTGGGAAGGCGCCGAGGACGCCGACAGCGGCGTGTCGACCAATGCGCTCGGCGAGGAGGTGTTCGCCTCGACCATCCAGGCCAGCCTGGCCGGCGATCCGGGCAGCACCGACGAGCTCGACGACGCCGAGATCGAGCGCTCGATCCGCGAGATCAACGAAGCCATCCAGCGCTCGTCGGGCAAGCGCCGCTGAAGCCTGCCGGCGCGAGGCCTGGGGCCATCGCCGGCGCCGCGGCCGCAGCAGCCCGGCGCAGCGCAGCGCGGCGACAATGCGCGTCATGAGTCATCCACGCACGGGCGGACGCGCCCCGGACGCCTTGCGCGCGGTCAGCATCGAGCGCGGCTACACGCGCCACGCCGAAGGTTCGGTGCTGGTCGCCTTCGGCGCGACCAAGGTGCTGTGCACCGCTTCGGTCGAAGAAAAGGTGCCGCCGCACAAGCGCGGCAGCGGCGAGGGCTGGGTCACGGCCGAATACGGCATGCTGCCGCGCAGCACCCACACGCGCAGCGACCGCGAGGCCGCCAAGGGCCGGCAGAGCGGCCGCACGCAGGAGATCCAGCGCCTGATCGGCCGCTCGCTGCGCAGCGTGTTCGACCTGGCGGCGCTCGGCGAGCGCACGATCCAGCTCGACTGCGACGTGCTGCAGGCCGACGGCGGCACGCGCACCGCGGCCATCACCGGCGCCTTCGTGGCGGCGCACGACGCCGTCTCCTGGCTGCTCGGCGAGCGACGGCTGCTGTCCAGTCCGATCCGCGATCACGTGGCGGCGGTGTCGGTGGGCATCGTCGATGGCGTGCCGCTGGTCGATCTGGACTACGTCGAGGACTCGTCGTGCCAGACCGACATGAACGTGGTGATGAGCGGCAGCGGCGGCTTCGTCGAGGTACAGGGCACGGCCGAGGGCGCGCCGTTCACGCGCGCCGAGATGGACGCGCTGCTGGCGCTGGCCGCACGCGCCATCGGCGAGCTGGTGGCGCTGCAGCGCCGCGCGCTCGGCTTGGCCTGAGGGTCCGGCGCGCGCCTCGTGCGCCGACGGGTCCGAAGGCGAAGGCCATAGGTCGGGTGCGCGCGCGATCTCGGAGACGATCGATGCGTCTGGTGCTTGCGTCGAACAACGCCAAGAAGCTCGGCGAATTGCGCGCGCTGCTGGGCGGGCTCGACATCGAGCTCGTGTCGCAGGGCGAGCTCGGCATCGCCGAGGCTGAGGAGCCGTACGCGACCTTTGTCGAGAACGCGCTGGCCAAGGCGCGTCACGCCGCGGTGGCGGCAGGCGGCGCGGCCATCGCCGACGATTCGGGGCTCGTCGTGCCGGCGCTGGCCGGGGCGCCGGGAGTCGTCTCGGCGGTTTTCGCCGGCGAACTGAGCATCGCCGGCGAGCGCGAGGAACGCGAGACGAGGCGCCGCGCGCAGGACGCCGCCAACAACGCCCTGCTGCTCGAGCGACTGCGCGGCACGACCGCTCGCGCGGCCTACTTCGTGAGTACGCTGGTGGCGCTGCGCCACGCGAGCGATCCGGAGCCCCTCGTGGCCACCGCGCGCTGGAACGGCGAGATCCTGCACTCGGCGCGCGGGCAGGGCGGATTCGGCTACGACCCGCTCATGTACATCCCCGCGCTCGGCGCCACGGTGGCCGAGCTGGCGCCCGAGGTGAAGAACCGGCACAGCCATCGCGCCCAGGCCGCGGCGCAGATGCGCGGGCTGCTGGCCGAGGTGTGGCGGCTGTGAGCGCCTGGCGCTCGGGCACGCTGCAGCTCGCAGCGCTGCCGCCGCTCGCGCTATACGTGCATCTGCCGTGGTGCCTGCGCAAGTGCCCGTACTGCGACTTCAACTCGCACGCCGCGACGGGCGAACTGCCCGAGCGTCGCTATGTCGATGCGCTGGTGACCGATTTGGAGAGCGCGCTGCCGCTGGTCTGGGGCCGACCGGTCGTGAGCGTGTTCATCGGCGGCGGCACGCCGAGCCTGTTCGAGCCGCGCAGCATCGATCGTCTCATCAGCGACATCCGCGGGCGCCTGCCGCTGGCGCCGGCCGCCGAAATCACGCTCGAAGCCAATCCGGGCACCTTCGAGCGCGAGCGTTTCGCGGCCTACCGCGCGGCTGGCGTGACGCGACTGTCGCTCGGCGTGCAGAGCTTCGATGACCGCTTGCTGACGCGCATCGGCCGTGCGCACGACGGTGCGCAGGCGCGCGCCGCGGCAACCGAGGCGCGGACCGCCTTCGACACCTTCAACCTCGACCTGATGTATGCGCTGCCGGGGCAGACACCGGCGCAGCTCGACGCGGACCTGGACACCGCGCTCGAATTCGCGCCGCCGCACCTGTCCGTCTACCACCTGACGATCGAGCCGAACACGATGTTCGCGCGCCGGCCGCCCGTACTGCCCGACGACGATGCGGCCAGCGAGATGCTCGACCGCATCGTCGCGCGCTGCGGCGCCGCGGGGCTCGAGCGCTACGAGGTCTCGGCGTTCGCCCGCCAGGGCCATCGCTGCCGGCACAACCTCAACTACTGGCGCTTCGGCGACTACCTCGGCATCGGCGCCGGCGCGCACGGCAAGCTGTCGTTCCCGCACCGTGTGCTGCGCCAGGTGCGCTGGCGCGATCCGGCGCACTACATGGAGCAGGCATTGGCAGGCACGCCGGTGAGCCAGGAGCACGAGATCGCGCGGCGCGACCTTCCGTTCGAATTCATGATGAACGCGCTGCGCCTGCGTGAAGGCGTCGAGCTGGCGCTGTTCGGCGAGCGCACCGGGCTGCCGCTGTCGGCGCTCGAAGGCGCGCTGGCGCAGGCCCAGGCGAAGGGACTCGTCGAGCGCGCCGGCGGCGTCGTGCGGGCCACTGCGCGCGGCTTCGATTTCCTGTCGGACCTGCAGGCGCTGTTCCTGCCCGCGGTGCGCGCCGAGGAGGATGCGCGCTGAGCGCGCGCAACCCGGCGCCTACACGCGCGACGTCGCCACGCCGGCAGTGCTGCGCAAGCGCTCGATCAGCCGCGGCGCGATCTGCGCCAGCGGCAGCACCTCGTCGGCGGCGCCCTGCGCGATCGCCTCGCGCGGCATGCCGAAGACGATGCAGCTCGCCTCGTCCTGGCACAGGTTCCAGCTGCCGGCGTCGCGCATCGCGCGCATCGCGCGCGCGCCGTCGGCGCCCATGCCGGTGAGCATCACGCCGAGGGCGTTGCGGCCGACCACGCGCGCCGCCGATTCGAACAGCACCTCCACCGACGGCTTGTGGCGATTCACCGGATCGCCGTCGCGCACGCGCGCCAGGTAGTTCGCGCCCGAGCGCTCGACCGACAGGTGCAGTCCGCCGGGCGCGATGTAGGCGTGTCCGGGCAGCACGCGCTCGCCGTCGATCGCCTCCGAGACGCGGATGCGGCACAGGCCGTTCAGGCGCGCGGCGTAGCTTTTGGTGAAGCCGGGCGGCATGTGCTGCGTGATCAGGACGCCGGGGGCATCGGGCGGCAGCTGCGTCAGCACTTCGCGCGTCGCTTCGGTGCCGCCGGTGGAGGCGCCGATGAAGATCAGCTTCTCGGTCGACAGCCGCCCGAGCATCGGCGTCGCTGCCGCAGCGGTCGCTACGGCGGCGCCCGGCGCGCCGGCGGGGCCCGTGGCGGCGCTCGACGTTGGGCCCGGCCGGCGCTGCACGCGGGCCTTCGCGGCAATGCGGATCTTCTCGGTGATCTCGCTGCCGAGCAGCCGCAGGCCGTCGGCGACGCCGATCTTGGGCTTGGCGACGAAGTCCACCGCACCGAGCTCGAGCGCCTTCAGCGTGACCTCGGCGCCGCGTTCGGTCAGCGTCGACACCATCACCACAGGCATCGGCCGCAGGCGCATCAGCCGCGCGAGGAAGTCCAGCCCGTCCATGCGCGGCATCTCGACGTCGAGCGTGATGACGTCGGGACTCAGGTTGCGGATCATCTCGCGCGCCACCAAGGGGTCGGAGGCGGCGCCGATGCAGGCCATGTCGCTCTGGCGGTTGATGATCTCGGTGAGCAGGCTGCGCACCAGGGCCGAGTCGTCGACGACGATGACGCGGGTCTTCATGGCGGGTGGGTGGGCTTCAGAACAGGTCGACGCTGCCGCCGGCGGCCGCCGGGAGTGCGCGCGTGGCCGCGGCGCGCTCCTGCGCCGCCAGCGCCTCGACGTTGGCGCTGGCCAGCCGCTTGACCATGGCCTTGCCGCTGGCGGGCAGGAAGCACACCTTGCGCGGGTGCACGTCGAGCACGTCCTTGCTGACGACGGTGATGCGCTCGGTGCGCAGGTAGTCGAGCACGAAGGCGGTGTTGCGCTCGCCCACGTTGATGGTGTTCATGCCGGCGATCACGGCGCCGCCGCCGAACACCTTGGCTTCCATCGTGCTGCGCGTGGCGCCGCGTTTGACTAGCTCGCCGATCAGCAGCTCCATCGCGAAGTTGCCGTAGCGTCCGCTCGCGTCGCCGGCGCCGCTGCCGTCGGGCAGCAGGAAGTGGTTCATGCCGCCGATCTTGCGCTCGCGGTCCCACAGGCAGGCGGCGATGCACGAGCCGAGCGTGGTCATCACCAGGATGTCCTCGTCGTGCACGAAGAACTCGCCGGGCAGCACCTTCACCGCGTCGTTGCGAAAGTGCGCTTCCCAGAAGAAGAACGAGGCCTCGCCCGGTTTGCGCGGCGCGGCCTTCAGGCGCTCGAGCCGCGACGATGCAGCGGGCGCCGGCGGCGGCGCGCAGCGGGGCGGGGTGGCCGGGAAGGTCTGCATGGTGCCGATCAGGGGACATATCGGCCGTTGCACGGCGGCGCTTGAGCAGGCACGCGCATCAAACGTGCTCGTAGACGGTCTTGCCGCGCAGCCGGAACAGGTCGCGCGAATCGCCGAAGTTCTCGGAGTGGCCCACGTACAGCAGGCCGCCGGGGTTCATCACGCCGTGAATGCGTTCGAGCACGCGGCGCTGCGTGTCGGCGTCGAAGTAGATCATGACGTTGCGGCAGAACACGATGTCGAACGCCTCGCCCAGGCTCGACCAGTGAGGGGCCGTCAGGTTGAACGTGCGGAACTCGATGAGCCGGGCGAGTTCGGGGCGCACGCGGATCGAACCGGCGTTGGCGCCGGTGCCGCGCAGGAAGTGGCGCTTGAGGCGCTCGGGCGTGAGGCCGCGCGCATCGGCCGCGTAGACACCGCGCTGCGCGGTCGCCAGCACCTTGGTGTCGATGTCGCTGGCCACGATCTTCACCGCCGCCGATGCACCGAGCGCCTCGAGCGTCGTCATGGCCAGCGAGTACGGCTCCTCGCCGGTGCTGGTGGCATTGCACCAGATGCGGATCGGCCGACCCGGCTGGCCGGCGGCGCGCGCGCGCAGGTCGGCGACGAGCGCGACGAAGTGGTGCTCCTCGCGGAAGAAGGCCGTGAGGTTGGTGGTCAGGCAGTTGACGAACTCCTGCCACTCGCCTTCGGCGCCGCCGCGCTCGAGCAGTGCCAGGTACTCGGCGAACGAGCGCAGGCCGGCTTCGCGCAGGCGTCGCGACAGGCGGCTGTAGACCATCGCCTGCTTGCCGGCGTGCAGGCTGATGCCGGCGCGCTGGTAGATGAGTTGGCGCACGCGCTCGAAGTCGGTTGCAGACAGCGTGAACTCGGCGTCGACGGCGGGAACGGGCGGGGCGGCGAGCTCGGACATGAGGCGCTGTGAGGTGATGGCAGGGACTGACAGTGGAAGGCCGTTGCGTGGCGCTGCGAGCCACTCAGTGTCGGCAGAGCACCCTGCGCGCCAAAGGCAGAAATGGGCCGTCGACGTGGCGTCTTTTGCGCCGCAGCAGCGTCGCGGCCCACTGCTAGACTGCCCGAGTCTCTCCGCACGGTTTGCACTGCGTCGACCTGGCCCTTGTCGTTGAAGTCCGCCTTGTCCCCCTCGCCCGCGCCCGCCCTGCAACTCGAGCAGGCGCTGCAGTTGCTCGCCCAGGCCGGCCGCGCACCGCCCGGCGGCGAGCGGGGCAGCGCGCCATGGGTGCAGGGCCTGATCGACGCCTTGGTCGAGCTGTCCTCGCGCGACGCGCTCACGGGGCTGGCCAACCGGCGCGCTTTCGAGCTCACGGTGGCGCGCGAGATCGACCGCGTGGCGCGCAGCGGCGAGCCGGCGCTGCTGCTGGTGCTCGACCTCGATCACTTCAAGCGCGTCAACGACACCTGGGGCCACGCCGCCGGCGACGAGGTGCTCAAGGCGGTGGCGGCGGCGCTCGTCGAATGCGTGCGTCCGATGGACCTGGTGGCGCGCACCGGCGGCGAGGAGTTCGCCATCATCCTGCCCAACTGCGGCGCCGCCTTCGGCCAGGCGGTGGCCGAGCGGCTGCGCCGGCGCATCGAGACGACGCCGGTGGCCATCACGCCGCGGCAGACGATCGCCGTGACCATCAGCATCGGCGGCGCATTCGCGCCGCAGTGGGTGCGCTCGACGCCGCAGTTGTGGCTCGAGCGTGCCGATCAGCAGCTCTATCGGGCGAAGGCGCAGGGGCGCAACCTCGTGCAGCTCGAGCCGACCGCGGTGTCGGTGGTGAGCGCCGAAGAAAAGCAACTGCTGTTCGACTCCTTCCAGCTCCAGGATCACGAATGACCGACCCCGGGCTACCCGAAGCCGCGTCCGCCGCAACGGCTGCAACGCCCGCAGCGTCTGCGGCGGCCACCCCGTCGGCGTCGCGCCGCATCATCGCCATCACCAGCGGCAAGGGCGGCGTCGGCAAGACCTTCGTGTCGGCCAACCTGGCTGCGGCGCTGGCGCGCGCCGGCCGCCGCGTGCTCGTGCTCGACGCCGATCTCGGCCTGGCCAACCTGGATGTCGTGCTCAACCTGGCGCCCAAGATCACGCTGCACGACGTCTTCACCGGCAAGTCCTCGCTGGCCGACGCCATCCTGCCGGCACCGGGCGGCTTCAGCGTGCTGCTGGCCGGCTCGGGCATGGTCGAGTATTCGCGCATGACGCCGGAGGTGCGCGTGCAGCTGCAGCGCGTGATCGACGAGGTGGCGCCGCGCTACGACCATGTGCTGCTCGACACCGGCGCCGGCATCTCCGACGTCGTGCTCTACACCGTCTCGCTGGCTGCACACGTGCTGGTGACGGCGACGCCCGAGCCGACTTCGCTCACCGACGCCTATGCGACGATCAAGGTACTGGCCACGACGCAGGGCCGGCGCTGCATCCACCTCGTCGTCAACCAGGCGCGCCGGCCGGGCGAGGGCCGCAACGTGCGCGCCCAGTTGCAGCAGGTGGTCGACCGCTACGTCAATCCGGCGCTCGATGCGCCGGTGCGCATCGAGCTGCTCGGCGAGGTGCCGGCCGATGCTGCGGTGCGCGACGCCGTGCTGCGTCGTCAACTGCTGCTGGAGACGCTGCCCGGCTGCGCCGCGTCGCTGGCGCTGGTGGCACTGGCGGCACGCCTGCCCGGCTGAGCGCTGCGGCCTCAGCCCGGCGCCGCGCGCCGCTCCGGCGCGCCGGCCAGCAGCACCACGAGGGCGCCGGCACCGCCTTGCGGCCCGCTCGCCTGGGCATAGGCGATCACGGCATCGCTCTGCACCAGCCAGCGCTGTACCTTGGCCTTGAGCACCGGCGCACCGCCCGGCGAGCCCAGGCCCTTGCCATGCACGACGCGCACGCAGCGCCAGCCGCACCGCGCTGCGGCGGCGAGGAAGTCGTGCAGCGCGTTGCGTGCCTCGTCGCGCCGCAGGCCATGCAGGTCGAGCTGTGCCTGGATCGACCAGTGGCCGCGGCGCAGCCGTGCGACCACATCGGGACCGACGCCGGGGCGGCGGAACGACAGCTCGTCGTCGGTGTGCAGCAGCGACTCGACGTCCACCCTGTCCGACCAGGCCTGGCGCAGCGCCGCCTGTTCGTCGAGCGCGCGCTGCCGCGCGAGCGGCTCGGGGCGCGCCGGCCGGTGCTCGGTGCGCCGCGCCGGCGCGAGCCGCGTCACCGGCCCCACGGCCTCACCGAAGGCATGGCGTTCGCGCTCGGCACGCGCACGTGCGACCGCCTCGCGCTCGACCTGCGCGGCGGCTTCGCGCCGGAGCGTGCGCAGCGTGTCGCGCAAAGCCCCGAGCTCGTGCAGTGCGCGCGCCTTCACAGCAGGCCCCGTTCGGCCATCGACACGACCTGGCCCTGGCCGACCACCACGTGATCGAGCACGCGTACGTCGACCAGCGCCAGAGCGCTCTTCAGCGTCTGCGTGAGGTACTCGTCGGCGCGCGACGGCTCGGCGATGCCGGACGGGTGGTTATGCGCCAGCACCACGGCACCGGCGTTGAGCGCGAGCGCGCGACGCACCACCTCGCGCGGGTAGACGCTGGTCTGCGCCAGCGTGCCATGGAACATCTTCTCGAGGCCGAGCAGCCGGTGCTGGCCATCGAGGAACAGCACTGCGAACACCTCCTGTGCCAGGCCACCGAGCTGCAGCGCGAGGTAGTCCTTGACGCGCGCCGGGCTCTCGAAGACCGGTGCCTCGCGCAGCCCTTCGGCGAGCGCGCGGCGCGCCATCTCCATCACCGCCAGCAGCTCGGCGCGCTTGGCCGGGCCGACGCCCTTGACGCCCTCCAGCGCAGCCAGCCGCGCCGGCTCCAGGTTGAGCAGGCCGCTGAAGCCACGGCACTGACGCAGTACCGTTTCGGCCAGCGCCAGCACGCCCTGGCCGCGGGTGCCGGTGCGCAGCAGCAGCGCCAGCAGTTCGGCGTCGGCCAGCGCTGCCGCTCCGCGCGCGAGCAGCTTCTCGCGCGGGCGCTGGTCGGCAGGCAGTTGCTTGAGCATGGCGGCACGCGCGTCGCGGTGCGGGGAGGAGACGGGCTGCAGACGGGGAGTAGGCGGGGAGGAGGCGGGGAGGAGGCGGGGAGGAGGCGGGGAGGAGGCGGGGAGG
>JAGWTJ010000388.1 GCA_028869005.1 Burkholderiales bacterium
AGCCTGTCGCCGCCTGATCACGAACGAACAGAGAAATAAGGAAGCATCATGGGAAAAGTCACCGGCTTCATGGAATATGAGCGCATCGAAGAGGGCTACAAGCCCGTCGCCGAGCGCCTGAAGAACTACGGCGAGTTCGTGATCGGTTTGACCGAAGAACAGGCCAAGACCCAGGGCGCGCGCTGCATGGACTGCGGCACGCCGTTCTGCATCCACGGCTGCCCGGTCAACAACATCATTCCCGATTTCAACGACCTCGTGTACCGCGACGACTGGCACCGCGCGATCGAGGTGCTGCACCAGACCAACAACTTCCCCGAGTTCACGGGCCGCATCTGCCCGGCGCCGTGCGAGGCGGCGTGCACGCTCAACATCAACAGCAACCCGGTCGGCATCAAGAGCATCGAGCACGCCATCATCGACCGCGCCTGGGCCGAAGGCTGGGTGCGGCCGCAGCCGGCGGCCGTGAAGTCGGGCAAGAAGGTGGCGGTGGTCGGCTCGGGCCCGGCCGGGATGGCGGCGGCGCAGCAGCTCGCGCGTGCCGGCCACGACGTCACCGTGTTCGAGAAGAACGCGCGCGCAGGCGGCCTGCTGCGCTACGGCATTCCCGACTTCAAGCTCGAAAAGCGCCACGTCGAGCGCCGCGTCGAGCAGATGCAGGCCGAAGGCGTGGTCTTTCGCACCGGCGTGCTGGTCGGCGCGGTGCCCGCCGACAGCACGATCACCAACGAGGCCACCGAGACGATCGCCGCCGATCGGCTGCTGGCCGACTTCGATGCCGTGCTGCTGGCCGGCGGCAGCGAAGTGAGCCGCGACCTGCCGGTGCCCGGCCGCGAGCTCGACGGCGTGCATTACGCGATGGAGTTCCTGCCGCAGCAGAACAAAGTGGTGGCCGGCGACAAGGTCGCCGGACAGATCCGCGCCGCCGGCAAGCACGTCATCGTCATCGGCGGCGGCGACACCGGCAGCGACTGCGTCGGCACCAGCAACCGCCACGGCGCCGCCAGCGTCACGCAGTTCGAGTTGCTGCCGATGCCGCCGGTGCAGGAGAACAAGCCGCTCACCTGGCCGTACTGGCCGCTCAAGCTGCGCACCAGCTCGAGCCACGAGGAGGGCTGCGAGCGCAGCTTCGCCATCGCCACCAAGGAGTTCATCGCCGGCAAGGGCAAGGAGCGCCAGCGCGTCGTCGGCCTGAAGACGGTGCAGCTCGAATGGACCGCAGGCAAGATGACCGAGATCGCCGGCACCGAGAAGACCTGGAAGGCCGACCTCGTGCTGCTGGCGATGGGCTTCGTGCACCCCGTGGCCGGCGTGCTCGACGCGTTCGGCGTCGCCAAGGACGCGCGCGGCAATGCACGGGCCGGCACCGACGCCGCGCGCGGCTACCGCACCAGCGTCGACAAGGTGTTCGCCGCCGGCGACATGCGGCGCGGCCAGAGCCTCGTCGTGTGGGCCATCCGCGAGGGCCGCCAGGCCGCGCGCGCGGTCGACGAGTACCTGATGGGCACCAGCCTGCTGCCACGCTGAGCGCCGGCGACGCACCGGGCGAGCGGGGCGCGCCGGCAACGTCTGCGTCGAACAAGTCACGCCTTGTTGCCGTAAGCGGCGGACAGTCGGCGCTCGCGCCCTCAATTCTCCCGGACGACGGCCGATAGGGACAGCCAGACTCGGAGTGTTCCGGGTTTGGGGGTGTCCAGTGTCTGCGTCCGTCCCGCTTGTGTCACCCCGGCGGCCGCACCTCGCCGTCGGCAGCGCTCGGCCGCGCGGCTTCACACTGATCGAGTTGATGATCGCGCTGGCCACCGTCGCCATCGTCGCCTCGGTGGGCTACCCTGGCGCTTCGATCTGGATACGGCATCGGCGAGGCGCATTGCGGCGCTGACCGACGCCACCGGTGCCGCGCAAGCGGTGACCTCCCCGCCCGAGGTCGGACCCATAAGTGGCAATCCGTCCAAGTTCATGGTCATGCTGGGTACCGGCCGCTACCTGGCCGACGAGGACGTGCC
>JAGWTJ010000126.1 GCA_028869005.1 Burkholderiales bacterium
GTGATGGTCATGCTGGCCTTCGTCGTGCTCGGCCTGTTCAGCTACCAGCGCCTGTCGATCGACCAGTTTCCCAACGTCGACATCCCCACCGTCGTCGTGCAGATCGACTATCCGGGTGCCAGCCCCGAGATCGTCGAGGCCGAGGTCACGAAGAAGGTCGAGGAGGCCGTCAACACCGTCGCCGGCATCTCGTCGCTGTACTCGCGCAGCATGGAGGGCACGTCGGTCACGATCATCGAGTTCAACCTCGACGTCGACGGGCGCCGCGCCGCCGACGACGTGCGCGAGAAGGTGGCGCAGATCCGCCCGTTGCTGCGCGACGAGGTCAAGGAGCCGCGCATCTTCCGCTTCGATCCGCAAGCGCAGCCGATCTTCAACGTCGCGGTGCTCGCCACCGACGGCAAGACGAGCCAGCAGGAGCTCACCACCTGGGCCAGCCAGGTGCTGCAAAAGCGCCTCGAGAACGTGCGCGGCGTCGGCGCGGTGACGTTGATTGGCGGCGTGGCGCGCCAGGTGCAGGTGCAGCTCAAGCCGGCGGCCATGGACGCGCTGGGCGTCGGCGTCGACCAGGTCTACGCCGCGCTGCGCAGCGAGAACCAGGAGCTGCCGCTGGGCGCGATCCGCTCGCGCGAGCAGGAGCGCGTGGTGCAGATCAACGCGCGCTTGAAGTCGCCGCGCGACTTCCGCGACATCGTGGTCGCGCGCAGGCCGCCGCCGGCCGGCGGCGGCAGCAACGCCAACACGCTGGTCAGGCTGTGGCAGGTGGCCGACATCGTCGACGGCCCCGAGGAGCTCGAGTCGCTCGCGCTCTACAACGGCCAGCGCACGGTGCTGCTGTCGGTGCAGAAGAGCCAGGGCGAGAACACCATCGCCGTCGTCGATGGCCTGAAGCGCGCGCTGGCCGAGGCCCAGGCGGTGACGCCGCCCGGCGTCAGGACCGAAGTCAACCGCGACAACTCGCGCTCCATCCGCGTCTCGGTGGAAAACGTGCGACGCACGCTGCTCGAAGGCGCGGCGCTCACCATCCTCATCGTCTTCCTGTTCCTCAACAGCTGGCGCAGCACCGTCATCACCGGGCTCACGCTGCCGATCTCGCTGATCGGCTCGTTCCTGTTCATGTACGTGTTCGGCTTCACCATCAACGGCATCACGCTGATGGCGCTGTCGCTGTGCGTGGGCCTGCTGATCGACGACGCCATCGTCGTGCGCGAGAACATCGTGCGTCACCTGCAGATGGGCAAGAACGCGCACGACGCGGCACTCGATGCGACGCAGGAGATCGGCCTGGCGGTGCTGGCCACCACGCTGTCCATCGTCGCCGTGTTCGCACCGATCGGCTTCATGGGCGGCATCGTCGGCAAGTTCTTCCACGAGTTCGGCATCACCATCGTCGCCGCAGTGTTGATCTCGATGTTCGTCAGCTTCACGCTCGACCCGATGCTGTCCAGCGTCTGGCACGATCCGCAGGCGCACCAGCGCCGGCGCGAGCGGCCGGTCACGCTGTATGACCGCACGATAGGCCGCCTGACCGCCGCCTTCGACCGCCTCACCGAATGGCTGGCCGAGGTCTACCAGCGGCTGCTCGGCTGGTCGCTCGCGCACAAGCTGGCGACGGTGGCGCTGGCGCTGGCGACCTTCGTCGCCGCGCTCATGCTGGCCGGACGTCTGGGCACCGAATTCGTGCCCAAGGCCGACTTCTCCGAAACCATCATCAACTTCTACACGCCGGTGGGCAGCTCGCTCGAGCTGACCGAAGCGCGCGCCGTGCAGATCGACAGCGCGCTGCGCGAACTACCCGAGGTGCGTTTCACGGTGGCGACCATCAACAGCGGCTTCGCCCCGGGCAAGATCTACGGCAGCATCTACGTGCGTCTGGTCGACCGCAAGGACCGCGTACGCAGCGTCGACCAGATGACCGGGCCGCTGCGCGAGCGCCTGGCCGCGATCCCCGGCATCACGGTCACCAACATCGGCGTCACCGACCTTGGCGGCAACAAGAGCATTGGCTTCTCGATCCAGGGCCCCGACCTCGGCGAGCTGGCACGCCTGTCGGCCCAGGTGCAGGCCGGCATGCGCGCGATCCCCGGTCTGGTCGACCTGGACAGCACGCTCAAGCCCGACAAGCCCACCATCGCCGTCGACATCAAGCGCGACGCCGCGGCCGACCTCGGACTCAACGTCAACGCCGTCGCCGCCACGCTGCGCACGCTAGTCGCCGGCACGACGGCGGGCAACTGGCGCGCCGCCAACGGCGAGAACTACGACGTGTGGCTGCGCCTGGCGCCCGAGTTCCGCAGCACGCCGGCCGAGCTGCGCGAGCTGCCGCTGGTGCTGGCGGCGGCCGACGGCGGCACGCGCAGCGTGCGACTCGGGCAGGTGGCCGAGGTCACGTCCGCCACCGGCCCCAACCAGATCAACCGGCGCGACCTCAACCGCGAGATCAACATCGACGCCAACGCGCTCGGCCGCAGCTCGGGTGCGGTGAGCGAGGACGTGCGCCGCGTGCTCGACGGCATGGCCTGGCCGCCCGGCTATCGCTACTCGTTCGGCGGCAACACGAAGAACATGCAGGAGAGCTTCGTCTACGCCGTCGGGGCGTTGGCGCTGGCCGTGGTCTTCATCTACATGATTCTCGCCAGCCAGTTCAGGAGCTTCCTGCAGCCGCTGGCGCTGATGAGCAGCCTGCCGCTGACGCTGATCGGCGTGGTGCTCGCGCTGCTCGTGTTCAGGAGCACGCTGAACATGTTCTCGGTGATCGGCATCGTGATGCTGATGGGGCTGGTGACCAAGAACGCCATCCTGCTCGTCGACTTCACGATCCGCTCGCGTGCCGAGGGCATGGCGCGCACCGAGGCGCTGCTGCACGCCGCGCGCGTGCGCCTGCGGCCGATCCTGATGACGACGCTGGCGATGGTGTTCGGCATGGTGCCGCTGGCGTTCGCGGTGAGCGAGGGCTCCGAGCAGCGCGCACCGATGGGCCAGGCGGTGATCGGCGGCGTCATCACGTCGTCGCTGCTGACGCTGGTGGTGGTGCCGGTGATCTACTGCTGGCTCGACGACCTGGCGACCTGGGCGCGGCGGCGGCTGCGGCGCGGCGGACGCGAAGCGCCGCCACTGCCCGCGCCGCCCGCGCCGCCCGCACCGGACCGGCCCGAGCTCGGGAGCCCTGCCTAGGAGTCTGCGCGGGCTCCTAGAATGGCGCGCCCCTCGGATTTCTGATACCCTACCAGGTATGCAAATGGACATCGAGACCGCCCGCTTCAACATGATCGAGCAGCAGATCCGCACCTGGGAGGTGCTGGATCCGGGCGTGCTCGAGCTGCTCGGCACGCTCAGCCGCGAAGACTTCGTGCCGCCGCAGCACCGCGCGCTGGCTTTCGTCGACACCCAGGTGCCGCTGCTCGACGGCGACCCGCGCGGACCCTGCATGCTCGAGCCCAAGCTGGAGGCGCGGCTGCTGCAGGAGCTGCAGGTGCAGCACCACGAGAAGGTGCTCGAGATCGGCACCGGCTCGGGCTTCATGGCGGCGCTGCTGGCGCGCCGCGCGATGCACGTGCACACGCTCGAGTGCCGCGCGGCACTGGCGCACATGGCGCGCGAGAGCCTGCGCCGCAACGGCGTGCTCAACGTCACCGTGCACGAGGTGAACGCGGCCGAGGGCGCGCGCGGTCTGCCGGGCGAGGCGCCGTTCGACGTGATCGCGCTGTCGGGCTCGGTGGCCGAAGTGCCGCGCGCGCTGCTCGCGCAACTCAAGATCGGCGGCCGCCTGGCGGCCATCGTCGGCTCGCTGCCCATCATGCGGGCGCGCCTCTATACCCGCGTCGGCGACGACGCGTGGTCCGAGGTCGACCTGTTCG
This sequence comes from Burkholderiales bacterium, assembly GCA_028869005.1. GTDB lineage: Bacteria > Pseudomonadota > Gammaproteobacteria > Burkholderiales > Burkholderiaceae_C > Rubrivivax. Next base: position 3,858 of record JAGWTJ010000126.1, read on the forward strand.
ACACCGTGGCGCCGCGGCTGGAAGGCTTCGCGGAGCCGGGACGGTTCAAGTTCTAGGCCGGGCCCCGAGTGACTCCGCCGTTGCCGCCCATGCCCGCGTTCGGTCCGTTCGGCCGTCGTCGGTGCATCCCGTCGCAGGGCAGCCGCGCCACGGCACGGCGCTGGCTATAACCGCGTGCCCAGCGTGCCCGGTGCGTGGCCGTGCCGATGAACGAACACGAAGAGGATCTTGCATGCCTGTCCGTCCCGCCCGTCACCTGCGCCCGGCCGCACCCGCCCTGCTCGGCCTGGCCGCCGCCTGCGCGCTGCTCGCTCCCGGCTGGGCGGCCGCGCAGAGCCTGAAGGATCTGTACGACGCCGCGCGCGGCTACGACGCGTCGTTCCTCGGCGCGCGGGCCCTGCTCGACTCGGCCGAATACCGCGTCGAGCAGGTGCGCGCGCTGAACCGCCCGCAGGTCGGACTGCAGATCTCCGACAGCCGCGCGAACAGCAACACGCCCTACTCGACCACGCTGTCGTCGCACTCGACCACGCTGAACGGTGCCATCACCGCTTCGCAGAATCTGTACAACAAGGTCAACAACGTCAGCATCACGCAGGCCGAGAAGTCGGCCGAGTCGGCGCGCGCCGACTTCGCCAGCGCCGAGCAGGATCTGATCGTGCGCCTGGCGCAGGCCTACTTCGACGTGCTCGCGGCGCAGGACACGTTGACGACGACGCGCGCCAACAAGACCGCCATCACCGAGCAGCTCGCGTCGGCCAAGCGCAACTTCGAGGTCGGCACCGCGACCATCACCGACACGCGCGAGGCGCAGGCGCGCTTCGACCTGGCCGCGGCACAGGAAATTGCGGCCACCAACGATCTGCAGATCAAGCGCATCGCGCTCGATCAACTGGTCGGCCGCACCGGCGTCGAGCCCAAGGGGCTGGCCACGCCGGTCGCCCTGCCGCCGGTCAACCCGGTCGAGGTCGACGCCTGGGTGGCGCGCGCCGACGCCGAACATCCCAGCATCCGCAAGGCGGCCTTCGGGCTCGAAGTGGCGCAGCTCGAGAACGAGAAGGCGCGCGCCGGGCACCAGCCCACCGTCACGTTGAGCGGCAGCTACGGCTCGGGCCGCGTCTCGGTCGAGGGGGCGCTCGCCAGCCCGCCGATGCCGTACAACGCCAGCGGCACATCGACGACGTCGAGCATCGCCGTCACCCTGAACGTGCCGCTGTACTCGGGTCATGCCGTCAGCAACCGCATCAAGGAGACCGCGTTGCTCGAGGAGAAGGCGCGCGACGACCTGCTGGCCGCGCGCCGCGGCGTCGCACAAGGCACGCGCCAGGCCTTCTTCGGCGTCAAGTCGCTGCTCGCGCAGGTGGGCGCGCTCGAGGCCGCCGAGTCGTCGAGCCGGCTCGCGCTCGAGGCGACGCAGCTCGGCTACAAGGTCGGCGTGCGCGTCAACCTCGACGTGCTGAACGCGCAGACCCAGCTCTTCAGCACCGAGCGCGACCTGGCCAAGGCGCGTTACGACACCATCGTCGGCGGCCTCAAGCTGCGGCAGGCATCGGGCCAGCTCGGCAGCGGCGACGTCGACGCGGTCAACGTGCTGCTGGCGAAGTAGCGGCGCGCGGTGCCCCGCGCGCCGCCTCACGCCGCCGCATCAATCCGCGTCACGCCGGCAGCCGGCCGAGGATCGCCGTCGCCGTGCGCGCCGCCGCACCGCGATGTCGGTGCGCGAACGCGAGCGCGGCGGCGGCCATCGCGTCGCGCCGCGGCGCACCGTCTGCGACGAGCGTCGTCGCCCGCCGTACGGCGGCCTCGAGGTCGCTCGCGCGCTCGGCCGCGCCGGCTTCCAGCGCCAGCGCCGCGGCCTCGGCGAAGTTGAAGGTGTGCGGACCCATCAGCACCGGGCAGCCGCAGGCCGCAGCCTCGATCAGGTTCTGGCCGCCGAGCGGCGCGAAGCTGCCGCCGAGCAGCGCCACGTCGGCCAGCGCGTAATAGAGCGGCATCTCGCCGAGCGAGTCGCCGAGCCAGACGTCGGCGCCGTGCGCGCTCGCCGGCGGCGCGTCGACCCAGGCGCTGCGCCGCTCGAGCACCAGGCCGGCGTTCAGCACGACGGCTGCCACCTCGTCGAAGCGCTGCGGGTGGCGCGGCACGACGAGCAGCAGCGGCCGCGGCGCGCTCAGCACATGCCAGGCGGCAACGAGCGCGGCCTCCTCGCCTTCGCGCGTGCTGGCGGCCAGCACGACCGGCCGCGCCAGCGTGGCACGCCAGCGCCGGCCGCGTTCGAGCAGTTCGGGCGCGGGCGCCATGTCGAACTTCAGGTTGCCGAGCACCGCCGTCTCGCGCACGCCGGCACGGCGCAGCCGCGCGCCGTCGTCGTCGGTCTGGGCGAACGCGCAGTCGAGGCAGGCGGCGGCCGGCCGCATCAGCGGCGCCAGCCGCTCGGCGCGGGCCAGGCTGCGCTCGGACAGACGGGCGTTGGCAAGGACGATCGGCACGCCGGCGGCACGCGCCGCGCGCAGCAGATTGGGCCAGGTCTCGGTCTCCATCAGCACGCCGGCAGCCGGCTGCTGGCGGGCGAAGAAGCGGCGCACCGCACCCGGCGTGTCGTAGGGCAGCCAAAGCTGTGCGTCGCCCGGCTGCAGCAGCGCCGCGCCGGCCTCGCGCCCGGTGGCCGTGCCGTGCGTGAGCAGCAGCCGCACGCCGGGCCGCTGTCGGCGCAGCTCGTCGACCAGCGCCGCCGCGGCGCGCGTCTCGCCGAGCGAGACGGCATGCACCCAGAGCCGGCCCGGTGCGCCGCGGCGCGCAACGCCCAGACGCTCGCCGAGCGCGTGGCGATAGAGCGGCTCGCGCCGGCTGCGCCACACGAGGCGCAGCAGGTACAGCGGCGTTGCCAGCACGAGCAGCAGCGAGTACGCGGCGCGGGCCAGCCCCGCCGCGGCGCCGCTCGGCATCGCCGCCTGGGACGTCGCGCCGGCGCCGCTCGACACGTCGGTTGGCGCGACCGTCAATGCACCGCCGCCGCCACCTGCGCGTCGGGTTTGACGCTGCGCAGCGCGGCCATGAAGGCCTGTTCGATGCTCTGCAGCGCCGCCGGCGTATGGCCCTCGAAGCGCAGCACCAACACCGGCGTCGTGTTGCTGGCGCGCACGAGGCCGAAACCGTCGGCGAAATCGACGCGCAGGCCGTCGATCGTGCCGATCTCGCCGTTGGCGAACGCCAGCCGCCCGTCGGCCACGCGCGCCAGCAGCTCGGCCACCACGCGGTGGTGCTCGCCTTCGGCGCAAGGCACGTTGAGCTCGGGCGTGGAAAAGCTGGTCGGCAGCGCATCGAGCAAGGCGCTCGGATCGGCGTGGCGCGACACGATCTCGAGCAGCCGCGCCGCCGTGTACATCGCGTCGTCGAAGCCGTACCAGCGCTCGCCGAAGAACAGATGCCCGCTCATCTCGCCGGCGAACGGCGCGCCGGTCTCGCGCAGCTTGGCCTTGATCAGCGAGTGCCCGGTCTTCCACAGCAGCGGCACGCCGCCGGCCTCGCGGATGGCCACCGGCACGCGCTGGCTGCACTTGACGTCGAAGACGACAGGTGCGCCGGGGTGGCGCGACAGGATGTCGCGCGCGAACAGGATGATCTGGCGGTCGGGATAGATGATGTGGCCATCCGCGGTGACGAGGCCCAGGCGGTCGCCGTCGCCGTCGAACGCCAGGCCCAGTTCGGCGCCGGTGGCGTGCACGACCTTGATCAGGTCGGCCAGGTTCTCCGGCTTGCTCGGATCGGGGTGATGGTTGGGGAAGCTGCCGTCGACGGCGCTGTACAGGTCGACGACCTTGCAGCCCAGCGCCTCGAGGATGCCCGGCGCGCTCGCGCCCGGGATGCCGTTGCCGCAGTCGACGGCGATTTTCATCGGCCGCGCCAGACGGCAGTCGCTCGTGATGCGGTGGCGGTACTCGGCGAGGATGTCCATGCGCGCCGCGCGGCCGCGGGAGCGCACGTAGTCCTCGGCCTCGATGCGCCGGCGCAGCTGCTGGATCGCCTCGCCGTGGATGGCGCGGCCGGCGAGCACCATCTTGAAGCCGTTGTAGTCCTTCGGGTTGTGGCTGCCGGTGACCTGGATGCCGCTCGAGCAGCCGTGCCGGCCGCGTGTCGCGGCCACGTAGTACAGCATCGGCGTCGTCACGGCGCCGAGATCGACGACATCGAGGCCGGTCGACACGAGGCCACGGATCAGCGCCGCCGCCAGCCCCGGCCCCGACAGCCGCCCGTCGCGGCCGACGGCGACGGCGCGCTCGCCGGCGGCGCGGGCCTCGCTGCCGAAGGCACGCCCGAGATGCTCGGCGAAGGTCTCGTCGATCGTGCTGCCGACGACGCCGCGGATGTCGTAGGCCTTGAAGACGCTGGCGTGGACTTGCATGGCGCGCTCGTGGTGGAGTGGCGGGATTCTAGGCAGCGCGGGCGCACGCTCGCGCCGGCCGCGCCGCGGCTGGACGGGCGAGCTGCCGGCGAGCGGCGCCGACGGGCCTCTGCTCGAATCCATGCAGCGCAGCAGCGCCGAAGCACAGGTCCGAAAACGGCGAGTACGCCTGCGCCGGCCGCCTATCATGGGCGCGTGGACTCGAACCCAGCCCGTGCCGAACACAGCCGTCAGGCGCAGTACGCCGCGATCCGTTCGCGCGATGCGCGCTTCGACGGGCGGCTGTTCGTCGGCGTCACCTCCACCGGCGTGTACTGCCGGCCGGTGTGCCGCGTGCGCACGCCGCTCATGCGCAACTGCCGCTTCTTCGCCAGCGCGGCGCTGGCCGAGGCCGACGGCTTTCGGCCCTGCCTGCGCTGCCGGCCGGAACTGGCGCCCGGCGTCGCGTTCGTCGATTCGTCACGCACGCTGGCGCTCGTTGCCGCACGACTGCTGACGCAGGCCGTGCGCGAAGGACGCGATGTGGCGCTGCCCGCCGTCGCCGAGCGGCTCGGCGTGACGGACCGCCACCTGCGCCGCATCTTCGCGCAAGCGCATGGCGTCTCGCCGCTCGACTATCTCGTCACGCAACGTCTGCTGCACGCCAAGCAGTTGCTCACCGACACGGCGCTGCCGGTCACGCAGATCGCCCTGGCGAGCGGCTTCTCGAGCGTGCGCCGCTTCAACGCCGCATTCGCCGAGCGCTACCGGCTCGCGCCGACGGACTTACGGCGCGCGCGCGGACCCGAGGCGGTCGAACACGGCGACGCGGCGCTCGTGCTGCGCCTGGGCTACCGGCCGCCGTACGACATCGACGGCACGCTCGGCTTCCTCGCGCGCCGAGCGCTCCCCGGCGTCGAGGCCGTCGCCGCCGGCGGGCTGCGGCGCACATTGGCTGTGACCCATCAGGGCCGCGAGCTCGCAGGCTGGGTGGCGTGTCGCTTCCTGCCCGAACGCCACGAGGTCGAGCTGGCGCTCGCGCCGACGCTGGTGCCGGCCCTCGGCAGCGTGCTGCAGCGCATGCGCCAGATGCTCGACCTGGATGCCGACCCGGCGCTCGTCGATCCGGCGCTCTCGACGCTGCCCGGTGCACCCGTTCCCGGCGTTCGCGTGGCGGGAACGGCCGATGGCTTCGAGGCGGCGGTGCGCGTCATCCTCGGCCAGCAGGTGACGGTGGCGGCGGCGCGCACGCTCGCCGCGCGCCTCGTGGCCGCGCTCGGCACGCCGATCGCGACGCCGTTCGCCGAGCTGACGCGGCTTTTTCCGTCGGCCCGCCAGATCGCCGAGGCCGACGCTGAGACGATCGGACGCCTGGGCATCGTGCGCCAGCGTGTGCGTGCGCTGCAGGCGCTGGCCGTCGAGGTGGCCGCCGGACGCATCGAGCTGCATGCGGCGGCGCCGCTCGAAGCCACGCTGGCCGCGCTGCGCGCGCTGCCCGGCGTCGGCGAGTGGACCGTGCAACTGATTGCGCTGCGCTCGCTCGGCTGGCCGGACGCGTTTGCGGCCAGCGACATCGGTGTGCTCGACGCCCTCGCGCCGCTCATCGGCACGCGCGATGCGCGCGCCGCCGAGGCGGCATCGGCCGCCTGGCGGCCCTGGCGTGCCTACGCCGTCATGCGCCTGTGGCGCCAACTGGAGAGTTGAGATGAAGACTGCCATCGTCGCGCAAGCGCGCATCGACACGCCGCTCGGCCCGATGACGGCCGCCGCCACGGCGCGCGGCATCGCCGGGCTGTGGTTCGACGGCCAGCGCCATCATCCGGGGCCGCTCGCGGTGCCGGTGGACGAATCCAATCCGCATATCGACCGGCTGCGCTGCGAGCTCGCCGCTTACTGGGCCGGCAAGCAGGCCGGTAAGGGGGCCGGCAACGACGCCATCGATGGGACGAGGAATGCGGCAGACGAGGGCGCCGGCGGCGACCGGCTGCGCTTCACGGTGGCGCTCGACCCGCAGGGCACGCCGTTCCAGCGCCGCGTCTGGCGCACCCTCTCTGCGATCGCGCCCGGCCACACCGATCGCTACGGCGCGATCGCTGC
>JAGWTJ010000389.1 GCA_028869005.1 Burkholderiales bacterium
GACAACCTCGCCCAGCGGCTCGACCGGCTGGCAGGCACGCTGGAACAACCCGCTGCTGCGAGCAGCACGGCCGCCACCCCTGCCGCCAGCAGTTCGCTCAGCGCCAGCCTGAGCAGCGCATCACTGAGCGTCACGGTCGACGAGAACGGCACCAGCGCCTCGCTGTTGATCACCTCGGTGAAGCTGCAGGTCTCGCAGCAGAACACCACCGCGGCGGATGCGAGCCCTGCGGCCGCCAAGGAATCGCCGCTGCTCGCGGCCTTCCGCCACCTGATGTCGGCACTGCAAGGCGGCGCCACGCCGGCCGCCGACGCGGCCGAGGGCAGCACGGGCAGCAGCGGCAACACCGACGACACGAGCAAGCTCGCGGCCTTCCTGCGCCAGCTCGCCAGCGCGCTGCGCGGAGACGCCGAAACGCCGGCCGAGCCGGCCGCCTCGACCGGCACGCTGGTCAGCGTCGCAGCCTGATCACGCCCGGCGCGCCGTCGCCGCCGGCGCGGTCCAGCCAGCGGGCGGCTTCGGCCGGCGCCAGCGGGCGCGCGTACAGGTAGCCCTGCATCACCGTGCAGCCGGCGGCGCGCAGCGCCTCCGACTGCGCCGGCGTCTCCACGCCCTCGGCGATCACGTACAGATCGAGCGTCGTCGCGAGGTCGCAGATCGCCTTGACCACCGCGGTGGCATCCGGCGCGGGCAGCGGCTCGACCAGGCTGCGGTCGATCTTGACCGTGCGCAGCGGCAGGCTGCGCAGCATGTTGAGCGACGAGAAGCCGGTGCCGAAATCGTCCAGCGCCACGTCGATGCCGTGGGCGCGGAAGCGCGCGATGCGGCCGCGCGCCTGCTCCATGTGCGTCACCGCCACGCTCTCGGTGATCTCCAGCGACAGCAGCGCGGGCGGCACGCCGTGGCGCGCCAGCAGCGCCAGCACCTCGTCGACGAAGCCGGGGTCGAGCAGCTGCAGCGGCGAGACATTCACCGCCACCGGCACGCTGTGGCCGTAGTCGGCGCGCCAGCGGGCGAGCTGGGCGCAGGCGCGCTCGAGGATCAGCGCGCCGAGCGCGCGGACCATGCCGGTGCGCTCGGAGGCCGGCACGAACTCGAGCGGCGACATGCGGCCGCTGACCGGATGATCCCAGCGCACCAGCGCCTCGAAGCCGACCAGCACCGGCGGCCGCGCGGCGCTGCGCACCTCCACCTTGGGCTGGTAGACGAGGCTGAACTCCTCGTTCTTCAGCCCGGCGCGCAGCGCCTGCTCGGCCAGCAGCGTGACGCCCGAGCCGCGCTCGAAGCGTTCCTCGGCGAACTGCAGCGAGGTGCCCGGCACGCTCTTGGCCTCGTGCATCGCGGCGTTGGCGGCACGCAGCAGCGCCTCGGCGCCGCGGCCGTGGGCCGGGTGCAGCGACACGCCCATCGAGGCATCGAGGAAGAACTCCTGCCCCGGCAAGGCGAGCGGCTGCGCGAGCAGCGCGCGCACGCGCTGCGCCAGCGCGTGGGCGGCGCGCTCGGGATCGTCGGCGGGCGCGAGCAGCGCGAACTCGTCTTCGCCCAGGCGCATGGTCTCGGCCTCGCCGCGCAAGGTGTCGGCCAGCCGCGCCGCCAGCGCACGCAGCACCTCGTCGCCGAGCGAGGGGCCGTGCGCCTCGTTGAAGAGCTTGAAGCGGTCGACGTCGAGCAGCAGCAGCGCGAAGCCGGCGTCGGCCGCGCACAGCTCGCGCAGCCGCGCCAGCAGCGCGCTGCGGTTGGGCAGGCCGGTCAGCTCGTCGTGCGTGGCCTGGTGCAGCAGCGCCGCGGTGGCGTCGTGCTGCACGGTTTCGTCGGTCACGATCACCTGCTCGGCGGCACCGCCGTCCCACTCGACGCGCCAGGCCGAGAAGCGCAGCCGGATCGGCGTGCCGTCGAAGCGGTAGCGCAGGCCCGACCAGTCCTCGCGCTCGGATTCGCCGGCGACCAGGCGGCGATGCCGCTCGCGGCCCGCGGCGCGCTCCGCCTCGGG
>JAGWTJ010000390.1 GCA_028869005.1 Burkholderiales bacterium
GCGGTGAAGCGCCACTTCAAGCGCGTGCGCAGCATGCAGCTGCCCAAGAAGCTGTACTGAGGCGCTGCCTCAGCCACCACCGGGCCCGCACGGTTCGCCCTGCGGGCTTCGTCGTTTTCGCTCCGATCCGATGATTGCCGCCATGGGCCTGAAAGACCGCATCCAGGAAGACATGAAGGCCGCCATGCGCGCGCGCCAGTCCGAGCGACTGGGGACGATCCGCCTGCTGCTGGCGGCGCTGAAGCAGCGCGAGGTGGACGAGCGCGTCGAACTCGACGACCAGGCCATCGTCGGCATCGTCGACAAGCTCATCAAGCAGCGCAAGGACTCGATCGCGGCCTTCGAGCCGGCCGGCCGCAGCGACCTCGTGGCCAGGGAAGCGGCCGAGATCCAGGTGCTCGAGGCCTACCTGCCGCAGCGACTGTCGCCCGCGCAGGTCGCCGATGCGGTCCGCGCCCTGGTGGCCGAACTCGGCGCCACGGGCCCGGGCGACATGGGCCGGGTGATGCAGGCCGCCAAGGCGCGACTCGGCAGCAGCGCCGAAATGGCCGCGGTGAGCGCGGCCGTCAAGCAGGCGCTCGCCGGCCGGTGAACGTCGACGCCTGCCCGGGAACGGCCTGAACCGATGAACGACGTCGGTCTGCCGCTGCGCCCCGTGGCGCCCGACGTCTGCGTCGCGCCGCAGCTCGGACCCGAGGCCATGGCCGAGGCGGCGCGCATGGGTTTTCGCAGCGTCGTCAACAACCGGCCCGACTTCGAGCACGGCCCCGACCAGCCGACCAACGCCGCGATCGCGGCGGCGGCGCGCGCCGCGGGCCTCGAGTACCGGTTCCTGCCGGTCGACGGCGGCTATCAGTCGCCCGAGCAGATCGCCGCCTTTGCCCGTCTGCTTGCCGAACTGCCGCGGCCGCTGCTCGTGTTCTGCCGTTCGGGGGCACGCTCGACCAGGTTGTTCCTGGCGGCCCGCCAACTGGGCTGATTGGGCTGATCGGCAGCGCCGCGCGCGCCGCCGCGCCGCCGCGGCAACCGGTTCAGCCGCGCACCTTGCGCAGCACCTCGGGGTCGGCCCACAACTCGTCGACGTGCTTGAACTGTGCGGCCGCAGCCGGCTCGCGGGCAACGATGCGGTCCGGGCAGCCCTGGCGGGCCAGGTCGATGCGTTCGGGCGTGACGTGCAGCTGCGACTTGGTCGAGAAGAAGATGCACACCACCGGTGCCAGCAGCGCACCGGGGCTCTGCTCGACGACGACGGCGATGCGCCCCGACGCCAGGCGCACGACCGAGCCGGTGGGATAGATGCCGAGGCTGTGCACGAAGGCGCTCAGCACCGCCTTGTCGAAGTGGCCCTGCCACGACGCCATGCGGGCGATCGACTCGGCCGGATCCCAGCCCGCCTTGTAGGGACGGTTGGAGGTGATCGCGTCGTACACGTCGCACACCGCCCCCATGCGCGCGAGCAGCGACAGGCGCTCGCCGGCCAGGCGGTGCGGATAACCCTGGCCGTTGATACGCTCGTGGTGGTGCAGCACGACGTCGAGCGCCGCTGCGCCGACCGCACCCGAGGCAGACAGCACTTCGTGGCCGCGCTCGGGGTGCGTGCGCATCAGCGCCATCTCTTCATCGGTCAGGCGGCCGGGCTTTTGCAGCACTTCGACCGGCATCAGGGCCTTGCCCATGTCGTGCACGAGCCCGGCCAGCCCGGCCTCGCGGCAGGTCTGCTCGTCCTGACCGAGCTGACGCGCCAGCGCCACCATCAAAGCGCACACCGCGACCGAGTGCATGTAGGTGTAGTCGTCGCGCGTCTTCAGGCGCGCCAGGCTGACCAGTGCGCCGGCGTTGCGCGCCACCGAGCGCGAGATCTCCTCGACCAAGGGCAGACAGCCCTCGGCGTCGATCGTGCGGCCCATGCGCGCCTCGGCGAACATCGAGGCCACGGCATCGCGGCCGCGCCGGCAGATGGCAGCGGCCTCCTTGAGCTCGAAGGCGAA
>JAGWTJ010000127.1 GCA_028869005.1 Burkholderiales bacterium
CCGTCTTGGGTAGAGGCCTCACGACAGCCTCGTAGTGGTCGTTTACCTTGGCGCTGGCGCGTTACGTCCAAGCACCTTGGTGGGCCTGGCCTGCCGTCGTGGCGCCGGCGCTGGGTTTGGTGTTGGCCTATATGCTCCTGCCAAGACCGGTCGCGGCGCGCTCTTTGACGTGAGCAATGTTGCCTGCCCCGGTGCGGACACCCAGCCGTAGCAGCCACGCCCGGGATCCGGGTTTCGCCATGCCCCCACCGACCGATTCCGAGCGTCGTAAAGCGAAAGACGCGACGCTGCGCACCCAGGACGACGTGATCGCCGAACACCTGGCGCAGGCGCTGCGCTCCGGCGAGCTGGCCTCGGCACCGAGCTTCGGCAAGCCGATGCCCGAAGCAGAGGGCTGGCACGAGACGCCCGCCGAGTTCCGGCTGCCGTTCAAGATCCTGAAGAACGCGGGCGTCGTGCCGCCCGAGATCGAACTCTTTCACAAGCGCGCCAGGCTGTACGCCGAACTGGCGGCCTGCGCTTGCGACGCCACACGCGCCGTGCTTCAGCGGCGCTCGAGCGAGATCGAACAGGCGATCGCGCTGCGGCTCGAAGGCATGCGCTCGAGCGGCAAGCTGTAGGAGTCTGCGCCCGCTACAGCGCCGCCGCGAGCGTGGTGCCCTGCGCGATCGCACGCTTGGCGTCGAGCTCGGCGGCCTCGTCGGCGCCGCCGATCAGGTGCACCGTGACGCCGGCCGCCTGCAGCGGCGCGTGCAATTCGCGCAGCGGCTCCTGCCCAGCGCACAGCACGACGCTGTCGCAGGCGACGAGCTGACGCTCGCGGCCATCGTCGCCGCGGCTGACGACGACACCCTCGGGCGTGATGCGCTCGTAGTGGACGCCGCCGATCAGGCGCACCTGCTTCATCGCCAGCGTGGCGCGATGGATCCAGCCGGTGGTCTTGCCGAGCGTGCGGCCGAACTTGCCTGGCTTGCGCTGCAGCAGCGTCACCTGGCGCGCCGGCGGCGTGGGGCGGCCGGGCACGATGCCGCCGCGTACCTGCGCCGGATCGGCCACGCCCCATTCGGCGAGCCATTCCTGCAGATGCAGCGTCGGCGACTCTCCGTCCGGCGTGACGAGGAACTCGGCGACGTCGTAGCCGATGCCGCCGGCACCGACGACGGCCACGCGCGCGCCCACCGGCCGAGCGTGCAGCAGCAGGTCGACGTAGCTCAGCACGTGCGGCAGTTCCTGGCCCGGGATCTTGGGGTCGCGCGGGCTGACGCCGGTGGCGAGCAGCACGGCGTCGAAGCGCTGCGCGATCAGCATCTCGGCCGTGGCGCGCGTGTCCAGGTGCAGCCGCACGCCGGTGGCCGCGATGCGGCGGCCGAAGTAGCGCAGCGTCTCGGCGAATTCCTCCTTGCCCGGAATGCGCCGCGCCATGTTGAACTGACCGCCGATCTCGGCCGCGCTCTCGAACAGCTCGACCTCGTGCCCGCGCTCGGCCAGCGTGGTGGCCGCAGCCAGCCCGGCCGGGCCGGCGCCCACCACCGCGAAGCGCCTGCGCGTGCTCGTAGTGCGCACAAGCAGCACCGTCTCCATCGCCGCGCGCGGATTGACGAGACAGCTCGCGAGCTTGTTCTGGAACGTGTGGTCGAGGCAGGCCTGGTTGCAGGCGATGCAGGTGTTGATGTCGTCGGCGCGATCCGCCTTCGCCTTGGCGACGAACTCGGCATCGGCCAGCAGCGGGCGCGCCAGGCTCACCATGTCGGCGCACTCGTCGGCGAGGATCTGCTCGGCGACCTCGGGCGTGTTGATGCGGTTGCTGGTGACGAGCGGGATCGTCAGGCCCGCGGCGCGCAGCTCGGTGCGCATCTTCTTCGTCACCCAGGCGAAGGCGCCGCGCGGCACGCTGGTGGCGATGGTCGGGATGCGCGCCTCGTGCCAGCCGATGCCGGTGTTGAGGATGGTCGCGCCGGCCGCGCTGACGGCCTTGGCCAGCTGCACCGCCTCGGCCCAGCTGCTGCCCTCGGGGATGAGGTCGAGCATCGACAGGCGGTAGATCACGATGAAGTCCGGCCCCACCGCCTCGCGCACGCGCTGCACGATCTCGAGCGGCAGCCGCATGCGCTGCTCGTAGTCGCCACCCCATTCGTCGCTGCGCTTGTTGGTGTGGGTAACGAGGAACTGATTGATGAAGTAGCCCTCGCTGCCCATCACTTCGACGCCGTCGTAGCCGGCCTCGCGCGCCAGCGCCGCGCAGCGCACGAAGGCGCGGATCTGGCGCTCGACGCCGCGCGCCGAAAGCTCGCGCGGCGTGAAGGGCGAGATCGGGCTCTTGATGCGCGAGGGCGCCACCGCCAGCGGCTGGTACGCGTAGCGCCCGGTGTGCAGGATCTGCAGCGCGATCTTGCCGCCTTCGGCGTGCACGGCGTCGCTCACCTGGCGATGGCGGCGCGCCGCGGCGTGCGTGGCCAGCGTGCCCGCCAGCGGCTTGGCCCAACCTTCCATGTTGGGCGCGAAGCCGCCGGTGACGATGAGCCCGACGCCGCCGCGCGCGCGCTCGGCGTAGAAGGCGGCCATCGCCTCGAAGTGCTTGCGGCCGTCCTCGAGGCCGGTGTGCATGCTGCCCATCAGCAGGCGGTTGGCGAGCGTCGTGAAGCCGAGGTCGAGCGGCGCCAGCAGGCGCGGGTAGGCGGCGCTCATCGGTAATAGGGCTCGACCTGGCCCTTGAGGCGGATCGTCAGCGGCTTGCCCTTGCGATCGACCGCCTTGCCCGCGGGCACGCGGATCCAGCCTTCGCTCACGCAGTACTCCTCGACGTCGTGGCGTTCCTTACCGTTGAAGCGGATGCCGATGTCGTGCTCGCAGGCCGCGGCGTCGTGGTGCGGGCTGCGCGGGTCCACGCTCAGGTGGTCGGGCAGCGGCGGGCGTTCGGCGGGAGCGTGCTCGGGTGTGTCGGTCATGGCGGGAGGACTGGCAGAGCGGGCGCAGGCCGTGGGCGCACGCCGGTGTGGGAGCGCACGAGCGCAGGAGCGCAGGACGCGGCGATGATACGTGCGGGTGCGCGCCAGTCCGCTGCGCTTGGCGCGTTGCGTCGCGCACCCTGTGGCGACGGTCGTTGGCAACCCCCTCGAATCGTGGGGCGGCGGCGCGACGCTGCTTGACACCGCTTGACGCCGGTCATGGGTGCGCCGCGCTCGCGTCTCTACGATGGCACAGCCATCCAGGCGCGCGAAAAGGACAGGCCGTGAGTGCAGTCACCGGTGCCGAAATACTGCTCGTCGGCACGCCCTTGCAGGCAGGCAAGCTGCCAGGCGGCGTGTGTCCTTCGCTGTCCAACCTGACGCTGGGAACCTCGCTGCGCGCGCGCGGCCTGGCGGTCGACGTGCTCGACCCGACCGTCGACCTCGATGCCGAGCACCGCGACCCGAAGATGGTGCTCGCCGCCACCGTCGACGCCGTGCTCGCGGCACGGCCGGCGATGGTGGGCATCAGCGCGCTGTCGCCGACCGAGGGACGATTCGGTGCGGCGATCGCGCGCGCACTCAAGCAGCGCGCACCCCTGCTCCCGATCGTCATCGGCGGCGTGTGGGCGATGGCGGTCCCCGACCGGCTGCTGGCGCGCTGCCCCGAGATCGACGGCGTGGTCGTCGGCCCGGGCGAGGAAGGCGCTGCGGTGCTGGCCCGTCACTGGCTGGCGCGGCCCGCCGAGGTGCCGGGCCTCGTCTGGCGCCGCAACGGCAGCCTCGTGCACAACACGCCCGCCAGGGAACCGGGGCCGTCTGCGCCGCTGGACCTGACGCTGATGCGGCACCCCGAGGCCTACGACATCTTCTGCTGGCTCACCAGCCGCGGCTGCCCGTACCACTGCGCGTTCTGCACCGAGCGGCTCGGCTCGCCCAGGTTCAGCGCCGACCCGATGTCCAAGGTGCTGCACGACGTCGAGGCCATCAGGCTCATGGACCGGCGCTGGTACTTGTGGGTCTGCGACGCACTGTTCGGCGCCAGCCGGCAGCGGCTGGCGCAGATCTGCGACGCACTGAAAGGCGCCGGCGTCGAGTTCCTGGCCGAGAGCCGCGTCGACGTGCTGCGCCCCGACGACGTGCCGCGCCTGCGCGAAGCCGGCTGCAACATGATCTATTTCGGGCTCGAAGCGGTCAGCCGCCGCTCGCTGGTGGCGCTGGACAAGATCGTCGACCGGCCCGAGCGCCATCGGCGCTACGTCGAAGGCGCCAGGGCGCTGACCGAGGCGTGCCTGCGCCACGACGTGCTGCCGGTGTTCGGCGTGCTCAATCCGGTGCCGGGCGACGAGGCCGCGGACCTGGCGGAGTCGCTCGCCCTCGTCGACGAGCTGGCCGCGATGGCCACGCGGCTCGGCCCCGCGGCGCACGGCATCGCGCCGTGCTTTCACGCCTTCCCGCTGCGCTTCGACGCCGGCGCGCCGTACGAGCAGCGCGAGGGCGAACTCGCCGCCGCCGGCGTGCGCTGGAGCGAGCCGCCCGACCCGCTGTTCGGCGACCGCTACCTGACGCGCGCCTCGGCGAGCATCGGGCCCGAGCAGGCCCAGGCCTTTCGCGCCGCGGTGCGCGCGCGCAACTCGGCATCGCCGCTCGTGCAGCGGCGGCTGCTGCGCTCGTTCCCGCGTCCCTACGTCGAGTTCGACGCTTGAAGCGCGATGCAGCGCTCTCTCCCGGCGATGCGGTGCTCGTGGTCGGCGGCACCGGCCTCATCGGTCGCGCCCTCGCTGCCGCCGCGCTGGCCGCCGGCCTGCGGCCGCTGCTCGTCGCGCGGCACGATCCGCCCGCTGGTGTCGTCGCGCCGGGTGCGCGCTGCCTGCGCGCCGACCGGCGCGAGCTGCCGGCCCTGATCGACTCGGGCGCGCTGCTGCACGAGCATGAGCGCGACCACGAGCGCGCACTCGGCGTGGTCGACGTGCTCGCCGAGGGCGCCGACGAGGCCGCGCCCTTGCTGGCCGCGCTGTCGACACGGCGCGGCCGTTTCGTCGCCATCGGCAGTGCTGCGGTGTTCGGACAGGCGGCGCGCGGACTGCGCCACGCCGAGAGCGCCGCGCCGCAGCCCGGCACCGATGCGATGCGGCGCAAGGTCGCGCTCGAGCAGCTCGTGGCCGAGGAACATCGGCGCGCGCAAGCGGCCTGCGTGCTGCGCATCGCCTATCCGTACGGACCCGGCCACGGCCCGCTCACGCCGCTGGGCCGCGCGCGCGACCTGTTCGAGCGCCTGCAGGGCGACGGTCCGATCGACTGGGTGGCGCCGGGCGTGTTCGCGCCGCTGCAGCCGCTCGCCGTCGCCGACCTGGCACGCGTGATCGTCGCGCTGCTGACGCGGCAGGCGCCGCCGCCGCCCCTGCTGCACGTGGCAGGGCCCGAGACGCTCGACTGGGACGCCTACCTGCAGCGCCTGACGCAGGGCCGCGCTCTCGGAGGCCGCCTGCGGCTGCACGACGGCGACGCGCTGGCGGCGATGCAGCCGCAGGCGCGCTGGATCGTCGAGTACCTGCGCCACGCGCCGCTGCTCGACGACGGGGCGCTGCAGGGCCTGGGGCTGGCCTGCCGCACACCGCTGGCGCAGGCCGTGCCGGCGTGGGCCGAATGGTGCCTGTCGGGGCGGCCCTGAGGGCTGCGGGGCTGCGGAGCTGTCCGCGGACCGCGTCAGCGGGGATACCAGCCGGTGTCGGCCGGCTCGCGCACCTGGTTCAGCTCGATCCACAGGTGGTCGGGGCCGACGAGGATCGCCACGTCGTGCTTGTATTCACCCGCGGCGATGCGCTCGCGCGTGAGCGGCGGCGCGATGAAGCTGGTCTCGAAGGAGGCGCCGCCGGGGCGCTGCTGCCAGCGCGCGAAGTAGCCCGCCGCGTTGGCCGGCGTGAAGACGAAGCGCGCCCCGCGTGCCTCGAGCTCGGCCATCGCCGCGCCGAGATCGTCCACGCGCAGGCCCAGGTGCTGCAGGAAGTCGATCTCCTCGTCCGGGCCCGGCGGCAGCGGCATCCCGGGTTGCTCGCGGAAGATCAAGGTGATGCCGCAGGCCAGCAGCCGCAGGTAGCGCTGGCCCATCATGCGGCCGCGGAACAGCACCCGGGCGTCGAACAGGCGCACCCAGAAGTCCTCTTGCTCCTGTACGTCGCGCGTGGCGAGCGCCACTTCCATGAAGCGATAGTGCATCGGCGCATGATGCCATGCGGGCCGGCGCCGCAATCGTGCTTCGGTCGCGCTCCGATCGATGCAGGCAGCTCACACCGGCGCGGCGGACGACGGCGGCCCGACGATCCAGCCTTCGACCGGATCGACCTGCGGCGGCACGCCGCAGCCCGGCTGCGTCTCGGCCCAGGCGGCCTGCATCAGGCACAGCACGGCGTCGAGCAGGTCGCCGCCGGCGTCGGCCGCGATCGCCTCGCGCTGCGCAGGCGTGAGGCGCAGCCGCAGGCACGGCGCACTGCGGCCCTGCACGAGCGCCTCCAGCAGGTCCTGTCGCGCGGCGCGACGCTCGTCGTCGTCGCGGTTCTTGTACGAGCGCCGGCCGATGAGCTCGAACGCGAGGCGCCCGGGGTAACCTTCGACGGCCACCCGCAACGGATCGCCGCGTCGCAGCCCGGGCAGCGTCACGCCGGCGGCCACCAGCCGCGCCAGGCCCTCGTAGTACATGAAGCCGACCGGCACGTAGCGCGTCTGCAGCGGGCTCGTCGACGCCGCCGGGTGCGCCGTGTCGGTGGCGCGATGCACGAGCCGCTGCCCGGCCGGCCGCGTGCGGCTCCAGTCGTCGACCAGGGCGCGCAAGGCCATGCGATCGGGACAGCGCGCGCGCAGCGCGGCGATGACGGCATCGGTGTCGGCGCCCAGCGCATGGGCCTCGACGAAGGCGCGCGGCAGGCCGAACGGGAAGTCGAAGGCGCCGAACCAGGGCCCGGCCTCGGCGAGCAGGCGTTCGAAGCCGGCGAGCGACGGCAGCGCGTCGATGCCGCCCAGACGCACGGCACTGCCCTCGCGTCGCCCGCGCGCCACCGTGATCGGCTTGCGGCGACTGGGCGCCGAGCTGAAGTCCACGCCGAGCAGTGACGGGGTCGTCGTCATCGTGCGCATTCTCGGGCCCGCGCCGGGCGCGTGCGGCGCGCACCGAGCGTCGGCGACACGAGCGCCGCCGCGCATCACGGCGCATGACCCGACACGCGTCGTGATCTAGAGTGCGCCCCATGCAAACCAATCCGATCCTCGTCGAAGCCCTGCGCGGCGGCATCGTCGAATCGCTGCACCGCGGCGCCCTGGCCATCGTCGACGCCGACGGCCGCGTCGTGCAAATGCTCGGCGACATCGAGCGCCCGGTGTTCCCGCGCAGCGCGATCAAGGTGCTGCAGGCGCTGCCGCTGGTGGCCGGCGGCGCGGACCATGCGTTCGGCCTCGGCGACGAGGAACTGGCGCTGGCCTGCGCCTCGCACGGCGGCGAGGCCATGCACGCCGCCACCGCGGCCGGCATGCTGGCCAAGGCGGGGCTGGACGCGGGCGCGCTCGAATGCGGTGCGCACTGGCCCTACAACGACGCCGCGCTCAAGGCGCTGGCCGCCGCGGGTGCGAGCCCGAGCGCGCTGCACAACAACTGCTCTGGCAAGCACTCGGGCTTCGTGTGCGTGGGCTGCCTGATGGCGCGCCAGGCCGGACGCGACGCGCGCGAATTCGTGCGCGGCTACGTCGCGCCCGAGCACCCGGTGATGCGCGAGGTGACGGCGGCGATCGCCGCGGCCACCGGCTTCGATCCGGCCACCGCGGCGCGCGGCACCGACGGCTGCTCGATCCCCACCTACGCGATCCCGCTGCGCCACCTGGCGCACGCCTTCGCCAGGGTCGCCACCGGGCAGGGTCTGTCGCCCGCACGCGCGCGCGCCGCGCGCCGGCTGCGCGAAGCGGTGGCCCGTGCGCCGCAGATGGTGGCCGGCAGCGGCCGCTTCGACTCACGCGTGATGGCGCGGCTGGGCGAGCGCGTCTTCTGCAAGGTCGGCGCCGAGGGCATGTATTGCGCCGCGCTGCCGGCGCAGGGGCTGGGCGTGGCGATCAAGATCGACGACGGCAACACGGCACGCGCCTGCGAGGTGACGATGGCCGCTGTGATCGGCGCGCTGGTCGCGCTCGACGACGCCGAGGCCGCCTTCGTCGGCGAGCTGGCCGATCTGCCGCTCAGGAACTGGAACGGCATCGAGGTCGGCCGGCTGCGCGCGGCGCAGGCGCTGACGGCGGCGCTGCGGCATTGACGGCGCGGGTGCCGCCAGCGCGTCGCCGCGCGCGCCACTCAGCGGCGTGCAGTGCCGCCCGACCCGCAGCCGCTCACTTGGGGCCCGCCTCGGCCTCGCCCATGCCCAGCAGCGGCACCGCGCTGTCGCCGCCGCCGAGCAGCCCGGTGCGCGTGTAGATGCCGAGCTTGTCGCGCGTGTCGGCGATGTCGAGCGCGCGCATCGTGAGCTGGCCGATGCGGTCGGCCGGCGTGAAGGCGCCGGCGCCGCTCTCCATCGTCAGCCGCTCGGGGTGATACGTGAGGTTGGGGCTTTGCGTGTCGGCGAGGCTCCAGTCGTTGCCGCGGCGCAGCTCGATCCAGACCTCGCCGGTGACGGCGCGCGCGACCCAGCGCTGCGCCGTCTCGCGCAGCATCAGCGACTGCGGGTCGAACCAGCGGCCGTGGTACAGCAGCTTGCCCAGGCGCCGGCCGTTGGCGCGGTACTGCTCGATCGTGTCCTCGTTGTGGATGCCGGTCACGAGCCGCTCATACCCGATATGCAGGAGCGCCATGCCCGGCGCCTCGTAGATGCCGCGGCTCTTGGCCTCGATGATGCGGTTCTCGATCTGGTCACACATGCCCAGGCCGTGGCGCCCGCCGATGCGGTTGGCCTCCTCGAACAGCTCGACGGCATCGGCGAAGGTGCGCCCGTTCAACGCCACCGGCACCCCTTCCTCGAAGCGCACGCTCACGGTCTCGGGCTTGACCTCGACTTCGGGGCGCCAGAACGCCACGCCCATGATCGGGTTGACGATCGTCAGGCCCTTGTTCAGGAACTCGAGATCCTTGGCCTCGTGCGTGGCACCCAGCATATTGCTGTCGGTGCTGTACGCCTTCTCGACGCTCATCTTGTAGTCGAAGCCGTGGGCGACGAGGTATTCGCTCATCTCCTTGCGGCCGCCCAGCTCGTCGATGAAGCGCTGGTCGAGCCAGGGCTTGTAGACGCGCAGCTTCGGGTTGGCGAGCAGCCCGTAGCGGTAGAAGCGCTCGATGTCGTTGCCCTTGTAGGTGCTGCCGTCGCCCCAGATGTCGACGCCGTCCTCGCGCATCGCCACCACCAGCGCGGTGCCGGTGACGGCGCGGCCCAGCGGCGTCGTGTTGAAGTAGGTCTGGCCGGCGGTGGCGACGTGGAAGGCGCCGCTCTGGATGGCGGCGATGCCTTCGCTCACGAGCTGTGTGCGGCAGTCCACCAGGCGCGCGATCTCGGCGCCATAGGCTTTCGCCTTGCGCGGGATGTCGTCGTAGTCGCTCTCGTCGGGCTGCCCCAGGTTGGCCGTGTAGGCGCAGGGGATGGCGCCCCTGGCGCGCATCCAGTGCACGGCGGCGCTGGTGTCGAGGCCGCCCGAGAAGGCGATGCCGACGCGCTCGCCGGCGGGGAGGGATTGGAGGATGGCGTTGGACATGGTGCGTGCGTGGTTCGGGCAGCCGGCATTGTCGCAAGGCGCGGGCCCGATGGCCGCAGCCGCCACGGCCGCCGCCGCTGCGGCCGTCCCGCCGCATCCCGGCGTTTGCAACACGCGCGCGCGCCGGCGCGACCGGCCCGCGGGGCCCCCGATCGGCGACAGTGCACAGGGTCCGCTGACGCCGAGGCACATCGCCTCGGAAGACATCCACACAGGGAAGACGTTACGCGAATCCGGGCCGCTTCAACGAGGCCGACGCTCATCGCCTCGGAAAACCCGCGACGAGCCGATCGTGGCGGACTTCCGCGATCGATGGATGGGGAGCGGGCTCAGTACCAGGGGAAGCGGCTCGGCCCGGCGATCAGCCGCGCCAATGCCGCAAGCATGGCGCCCATGGGGCCGATGCCGATGAGGTCGCCGCTGCCCTGGAACAGACCCATCATGGCAATCAGGGTGAACAGGCGAATCATGCCGCGATTCTACGGGGGCGGCTTCAATGAGGGCGAGTCTCATCGCCTC
>JAGWTJ010000128.1 GCA_028869005.1 Burkholderiales bacterium
TCGCGCCGCTGCCTTGTCGTAGGTCTCTCCTTCCCAGACCGTCCGACGCGTCGCTGCCGCGAGGCCCGACGCGCCTGCTGCGCCTTCGTCTCGAAGCGCGGCCGGCAGGTCCTGGCCCCACGTTCCTGCGTTCGTAATTCGCCTGTCGATCCGGCCGCGCGAGCGGCCAGCGCAGGGGCCGAGTCTTTCCGTTCACTCTCATCCGCACATGCCTTGCGCGTGCGCGGCCGGGTCGACTCGTCCCTTGCGAAAGCGCAACGCCTCACCGAGCACCGAAAGCCATGTCCACCGCAACTGCCCCAGGCACCCAGCCCGCGGGTCCGGTCCGACCGCCCGCGCAAGCGTCACCGCTGACGCAACAGCAACCTCCACCGAAGGAGTCCGCCATGAAGAAGTACTCGCTCGACCGCCGCGACCGCGCGTTGCACGCCGTCGCCGCCGTGGCCTCGTTCGCGACGGCCGCGGCCGTGTTGTTCACCATCGTTGCCGCGTTCGACAGCGTCTCGCGCGAGCCCTTCCTGCGCGATTCGCCTGAAGCGCGCGCCGCCGTGGCGCGCTGCGAAGCGCGAGGCGACCGTGCCGAGCGCCAGCGCTGCGTGCGCCGACTCGTCGCCGCGGCCAAGGCCAGCGACGCCGGCGCCACCCGCGTCGCCGCGCTTGCAGCGGACCGGCGCAGGCGCTGAAGCGCGACGCGCCGTGAAGTGCAGGCACAGGCCGCGCATCCGGAGCCCCGGGTGCGCGGCCCGTCGCCCCCGGCCCTGGGAGCGCGGCGAGCGCTTTGAATGTCGTCGTGGCCATCGAACTCGCCGACGCGACCGGCGCCGCAAAGCGCGTCGTCGCGCTGGTCTGCGATAACGGGGCGAAATACCTGGGTGGCCAGATCTTTCGCGCGCCGGCGACGCATTGAATAGACCTATGGACGTTGCCGGCGCACTGATGTCGAATTGCGCACGGACAAAATCGACGCCCGATCGCTGCCGGTGTACGCGCTCAACGAACGTCGAAGTCGAGCCGTGAAGATGCCACTCGATGGCGCGCGCCTGAAGGACGCGGGGGCGCTGTGCGAGATGTCGCGCACGCCGACTCGGCCGCGGGCGACGTGCGCCGCGTGAACGCGCTGCTTGCGCTTGACGATGCACCGCCAAAGGCGCTGCCAGGCGCCTCAGATCGCGGCGGGCGCGCCGGGCGTCATCGCCTCGATCTGCTCGCGCAACTGCGCCGTCTGCTGGCTCCAGTAGGCGGCGCTGCCAAAGAAGGGGAAGTTGAGCGGGAAGGTCGGGTCGCTCCAGCGCTCGGCGAGCCAGGCGCTGTGGCGCAGCATGCGCAGCGTGCGCAGCGGCTCGATCAGGCGGCGCTCGCGGTCGTCGAATTCGCTGAACTGCTCGTAGCCGGCGAGCAGGCGGTCGAGTTGCTGCGCCATCGTGCGTGCGTCGCCCGAGACCAGCATCCACAGGTCCTGCACCGCCGGGCCCTGCATCGCGTCGTCGAGGTCGACGACGTGTGGCGTGCTGTGCTCGCCGTCGCGCCGCCACAGCACGTTGCCGAGGTGGCAGTCGCCGTGCAGCCGCAGCGTCGCCACGGGGGCCAGCGCGTCGAAGGCGGCCGCGGCGAGCGCGAGCGCTTCGGCGGCGGCGACGCGCCAGGCCGGCAGTTCGGCCGGCGTGACGTAGCGGCCGTCGACCAGCAGCGCGATGGCGCGTTCGCCGTCGCGGCGCAGGTCGAGCCGGTGGCGATGCGCGAAGGGCCGGCGCCGACCCACCGCGTGCAGCCGGCCGATGAAGCGGCCGATGCGCTCCTGCGCGCCCGGCTCGTCGAGCTCGGGCTCGCGGCCGGCGCAGCGCTCGGCGACGGCGTAGCGGTGCGTGCCGACCGTGGCCAGCGTCGGCGGCTCACCCTGCAGATGCAGGCCCGGCGTCGACGCCGGGTCGTGCAGCACGAGCGGCGGCACCACCGGCACTTCGGCCTCGGCGAGTTCGAGCGCAAAGGCGTGCTCCTCGAGGATCTGCGCGTCGCTCCAGCGCCCCGGCCGGTAGAACTTGGCGACCACGGCGCGACCGTTTTCGAGGAACACCTGGAAGACGCGGTTCTCGTAGGAGTTGAGCTGCAGGATGCGGCCGTCGCCGTGCAGGCCGACGGCATCGAGCGCGGCCAGCACCTGCTGCGGGCCGAGATCGCTGTAGCCGGGGGCGCTGGCCAATCAGTGCCGCAGCGGCGTGGCGGGCGTGTCGACGACGACGCCGCCGACGTCCTGCGGCGTTGCCGGCACCTCGCGCACGACGACGCCGCCGCGCAGCGTGCCGAAGCCGCTGGGTGCACCGATGTCGCGGCTGTCGACGCCGAAGAACGAGTCCTGCAGGAAGCCCGAGTCCTGCCACAGCGTCTTGCGCTCGCGGCGCCGCGTGGCGCCGGTGCCGATGAGCGCGTCGCGCGTGCGCGGCATGCCCGACGCCGCCTGCGGCCCGCGCGACGCGGCGCCAGCCTGCGGCACGAGCAGCTGCAATTCGGGAATCGACGGCAGTTGATCGACCGCGCAGCGCAGATAGCGCACGCGACACGCCGCCAGCACCGATTGCTTGATCTGCAGCGTGCGGCGCGAGGCGCTGCGCTCGGTGTCCAGATCCACCGCCGCCAGCACGCGCCCGTTGGCGCTGCAGATGGCGAACGTGACGTGAATCGAGCCCAGCAGTTCGTACCAGAAGCGCACCTCGCCGGGGTCGGTCGGCTGGCAAAAGCGCACCAGCGGCAGCTTGGACAGCACGATGTGATGCGGCAGCGCCTCGCGCAGCTGACGGTACACGCGCCGCTCGTCGGTGCTGAACACCGGACGCGGTGTCAACGTCCACTCGGTGGGCAGCGCCAGCGGCGCCGCGCCGCGCCGACGCATCAGCGACAGCACGAGCGCTGCCGCCAGCAAGGCGACGGACAGGGCGGCGAGGATCCAGGGCAGGAACTGCTGCATGAACGGCTGTGGAGAGTTGCCCGCCGTCCACGGCCGGCCGGCCTGGCGCAGCAACTCGCAACAATGTTACCGCGGGGGGTTGCGCCGACGCACCCCGCAGTCACGGGCTCGCGCATGCGTGGCTGGGCGTGGCCGGCCGCTGCGGATATACTCGCTGGCTCCCCTGACGACGGCCGGGGGAGTTGTAGCCGATGCCCGCTGCGCGTCAGGCCCGAGAGACCGCCATGCGAGCGGTGCCGAGGGACGGTGCGAAGGCAGGATCGGCGGCGAGGCACTCGAAGCAGTTCGAAGCAGGCCGTTTTTCCACGCGAGATCAGGGCCGCGCCGGCTTCGACCGGGCCGGGCCCGAGGCTCCCGCATTTGCAGAGACTCTCATGAAGACCTTCAGCGCCAAGCCGGCCGAAGTGAAGCATGAATGGTTCGTGATTGACGCCACCGACAAGGTGCTCGGACGTGTCGCCAGTGAAGTGGCACTCCGTTTGCGCGGCAAGCACAAGGCCATTTACACGCCTCACGTCGATACCGGCGACTTCATCGTCGTCGTCAACGCCGACAAGATCCGCGTCACCGGCTCCAAGGCCGTCGACAAGATCTACTACCGGCATTCGGGCTACCCGGGCGGCATCTACGCCACGTCGTTCAAGGACATGCAGGCCAGGCACCCCGGCCGCGCGCTCGAGAAGGCGGTCAAGGGCATGCTGCCCAAGGGCCCGCTGGGCTATGCGATGGTCAAGAAGCTCAAGGTGTACGCCGGTGCCACGCACCCGCACACGGCACAGCAACCCAAGCCGCTGGCGATCTGAGGTAGGCGATGATCGGAAATTGGAACTACGGCACCGGCCGTCGCAAGAGTTCGGTGGCACGCGTCTTCATGAAGAAGGGCAGCGGCCAGATCGTCATCAACGGCAAGTCGATCGACCAGTACTTCGGGCGACAGACCTCGATCATGATCGTGCGCCAGCCGCTGCTGCTCACGGCCAACGACGCGGCCTTCGACGTCAAGGTCAACGTGCACGGCGGCGGCGAGTCCGGCCAGGCCGGCGCGGTGCGCCTGGGCATCACGCGCGCGCTGATCGACTACGACACCGCGCTCAAGGGCGAGTTGTCCAACGCCGGCTTCGTGACGCGCGATGCGCGCGAGGTCGAGCGCAAGAAGGTCGGCCTGCACGGCGCGCGCCGGCGCAAGCAGTTCAGCAAGCGCTGATCTGCCGCGCCGGCGAGGCGCGACGCCGGCAGGCTTTCGAGCGTGCCGCCATGGGCGACAATGCCCCGGTCCGCCGGATGGTCAAGGCCGTGCATGGGAACATGGATGGCGCGAGGCGCCGTCCGCCCGCCACTGGAGAAACGACATGAACGCGATCGCCGAAGCTCTGCCCGCCACCACCGACGAGCCGCCGCCGCCGCTGGTCTTCACCGACAGCGCCGCGGCCAAGGTGAAGGAACTGGTCGACGAGGAAGGCAACCCCGAGCTCAAGCTGCGCGTCTTCGTGCAGGGCGGCGGCTGCTCGGGCTTCCAGTACGGCTTCACGTTCGACGAGGCCGTCAACGAGGACGACACGCAGATGGCGAAGAACGGCGTCACGCTGCTCATCGACGCCATGAGCCTGCAGTACCTGGCCGGCGCGGAGATCGACTACAAGGAAGACCTGCAGGGCGCGCAGTTCGTCATCAGGAACCCGAACGCCGGCACGACCTGCGGCTGCGGGTCGTCGTTCTCGGGCTGAACGTGTTCAGGCCGGGTACAGCGCGCCGAGCACGCGTGGCCCGACCGCTCCGGTAACGGCGGGCAGGTTGCCCGGTCGCCGCGCGACGAAGCACCTGGCCAGCCAGGCAAAGGCGAGCGCCTCGACCTGATCGGGCGGCAACCCGGCCGCGGCGGTGGTGGCGACGCTCACGCGGTCGCCCGCCAGCGCCGTCAGCGCAGCCAGGCGGCGCATCAGGTGCGCGTTGAAGGCGCCGCCGCCGCACACCCACAGACGCGTCGTCGATGGCGCATGCCGCCTCAGCGCGTCGATCGCGCTGCGCGCGGTGAGTTCGGCCAGCGTCGCCATCACGTCTTGCGCCGGCGTCGCGGCGCCAGCCGCGGCGAGGCCCGCATCGAGCCAGGCGGCATCGAACAGGTCGCGCCCGGTGCTCTTGGGCGGCGCGCGATCGAAGAAGGGCTCGCGCAGCCAGTGCCGCAGCAGCGTCTGGTCGATCTGCCCGCCGGCGGCCCAGGCACCGTCGGCGTCGTAGGGTTGGCCGCGCTGCCGGCGGCACCACAGGTCCATCAGCAGATTGCCCGGTCCGCAGTCGAAGCCGCGCACCCCGCCGGCCGCAGGCAGCAGCGTGAGGTTGGCGATGCCGCCGACGTTGAGGACAGCTACGTCGGCGGCCCGATCGGCCAGACAGGCGGCGTGGAAGGCCGGCACCAGCGGTGCGCCCTGGCCGCCGGCAGCCACGTCGCGCGAGCGCAGGTCGCACACGACGTCGATGTGCGTGCGTTCGGCCAGCAGCGCGCCGTCGAGCAGTTGCACCGTGTAGCCGGTGCCGTCGAACTCGCCCGGGCGATGGCGCACCGTCTGGCCATGCGCGCCGATGGCCGCCACGTCGGCAGCGCCGACTCGCGCCTGCTCGAGCAGTGCCGCCACCACCGTGGCGTACTCACGCGCCAAGGCGTTGGCGGCGAGCGCGGCGCGATGGATCTCGTCCGCGCCGGACCAGTTCAGTGCCAGCAGCTCGTCACGCAGCGGCGGCGCGAACGGGCGGTGCGTGAAGGCATGCACCGCGAACGCCGAACCGGGTGCCGGCCGCTGCGCCGGCGATTGCGCTGGCGATTGCGCCGGCCACTGCGCGAGCACGCCGTCCACGCCGTCGAGCGACGTTCCCGACATCAGGCCGATGTAGAACTCGCGCACGCCGCTTCTTGCGTCGAGTGCGGCCGCGCGGTCAACCAGATGCGGGCCGGCGGCGCCGCACCGCGCTATTCGACCGCCGCGCGCCGGCCGGGCAGGGTTTCGGCGATGTCGAGCCTGACCTGCGCCGTCTTCAGCGCCAGCCCGAAGCTCGCTCGCGATGCCTCGTCGAGAACCTGCGTCTGCGAGGCCTTGGCGATCGCCAGCGGATCCTGGTGCACGCCGTGCACCCGGAACTCGAAGTGCAGATGCGGGCCCGTGGCCCAGCCGGTGGCGCCGACGGCGCCGATGTGCTGGCCCTGCTCGACGTGCTGGCCCACCTTCACGTCGATGCGCGACAGGTGGGCGTAGACCGTCATGCGGTCGCCCGCGTGGCGCACCTCGATGATGTTGCCGTAGCCGTTGCGCCAGCCGGCGTACTCGACCACGCCGTCGCCGACCACGCGCACCGGCGTGCCCATCGGTGCTCCGTAGTCGATGCCGTTGTGCTTGCGCCAGTTGTGCGTCAGCGGGTGCAGGCGCATCGCGAAGGTCGACGTCACGCGCGAGAACTCCATCGGACTGGCGAGGAAGCTGCGGCGCTTGCTGCGGCCGTCGGGCGTGAAGTAGGCGCCGCGCCCGTCGCTGCCGGCGAACCACAGGGCCTGGTAGCGGCGCCCCCCGGTGACGAACTCGGCGGCAAGCACGCGGCCCACGCCGTCGTTCCAAGTCACCGGCTCGCCGTCGGCAGTGAGCGTTTCGTAGACGAGGTGGAAGGTGTCGCCCTTCTTCAGTTCGCGGTGGAAGTCGATGTCGGTGGCGAAAATGTCGGAGATCTGCGTGGCCACCGCGTCGGGGATGCCGGCTTCGTCGGTGGCTGCGAACAGCGTGCTGCGGATCGTTCCGCTGGCCAGTCGGGTGCGCGCCTCGAACGGCACCGATTCGATGCGCGCGCTCAAAGCCCCGGCCGCGCGCTCGATCGATAGACGAGTGAAGCGCGTGCGCGCGTCGTCGCTGCGTTGGGCCGGATAGCGCGCGACGAGCGACTCGAGCGCGCCATCGGCCGACACCCGGGCCTGCACCATCTTGCCGCCGCGGCCGGCGAGCAGGGCGCGCGCGGTGGCGTCGTTGCGCACGAAGGCCGCGGCCGCTGCATCGACCACGCCCAGCCGCGACAGCAGCGCTTCGGCGCTGTCGGTGCCGCGCGTCACGGTGCTGCGGGTGAGTACCAGCTCCTGGGCGGCCAGAGCGCCCAATTGCGCCGTCAGGTCCTTCGTCTCGAGTGACTCGGTCACCACGCGCTGGGGCAGCAGCCCGGGATCGGGCACGAGAGGCGAAATCGCCACCGTCGCGACGGCGGTGAGGCCGAAGCCGCCCAACAGGGCGACGGCCGCTGCCACGAGACCGCGCCGGTGCCGCCCGGCGAACATCTGCAGGACGTGGACGGTGGATTGCAGCGGGGTGATCACGGGCGAACGGGCGAACGGGCGTGGGGTCGGCAGGCGGCTGACGCTTCGTACCGGAGCGCGGGCAACGCGCGGCGGCGGCGGATGGGTGGCGGGTGACAGGGGAGGCGGAAGGACCCTCAGCTCGGGCCGCGGGATCTCGACCGCTAGAATCCGCGCCCTGCTGCCGATGGCTGGACAGGCGTCGCGGCGGGGCACTCGAATGGGGGGTGAGTATACGCAGCCCATCGGGTCGAAAAGCCACGAGATATCCCGGATGTAACCAGACGATGAGTGCGACCCCCGAGCCGCCCCGGCCGAGCCATCCCGTCACCGACCGCGTGCGCGAGGCGCTGGCGATTTCCAGGCGCGGCTGCGAGGAGTTGAT
The DNA here is from genome assembly GCA_028869005.1 of Burkholderiales bacterium. Classification (GTDB taxonomy): domain Bacteria; phylum Pseudomonadota; class Gammaproteobacteria; order Burkholderiales; family Burkholderiaceae_C; genus Rubrivivax. Next base: position 7,666 of record JAGWTJ010000128.1, read on the forward strand.
CCCCGAGGCGGACTGGCTGGCCAAGCTGGCGCGCGCCGAGGCCACCGGCGTGCCGCTGCGCATCAAGCTCGGGCTGGACCCGACGGCCCCCGACATCCACATCGGCCATACGGTGGTGCTGAACAAGATGCGCCAGCTGCAGGACCTGGGGCATACGGTGATCTTCCTGATCGGCGACTTCACGTCGACGATCGGCGACCCGTCGGGGCGCAACAGCACGCGGCCGCCGCTCACGCGCGAGCAGATCGAGGCCAACGCGCAGACCTACTTCGCGCAGGCCGGCATGGTGCTCGACCGCGACCGGACCGAGATCCGCTACAACAGCGAGTGGAGCGACGCGCTCGGCGCGCGCGGCATGATCCAGCTCGCCGCCCGCTACACGCTGGCGCGCATGCTGGAACGCGACGATTTCACCAAGCGCTATCGGTCCGGCGCGCCGATCAGCATCCACGAGTTGCTCTATCCGCTGATGCAGGGCTACGACTCGGTGGCGCTCAGGAGCGATCTCGAGCTCGGCGGCACCGACCAGAAGTTCAACCTCCTGGTCGGCCGCACGCTGCAGCAGGAGTACGGGCAGGAGCCGCAGTGCATCCTGACGATGCCGCTGCTCGAAGGCCTGGACGGCGTCGAGAAGATGAGCAAGAGCAAGAACAACTACATCGGCATCACCGAAGACGCCAACACCATGTTCGCCAAGACGATGTCGATCGGCGACGAGCAGATGTGGCGCTGGTACACGCTGCTGTCGTTCCGTTCCGAGGCCGACATCGGAGCGCTCAGGGCCGAGGTGTCCGGCGGGCGCAATCCGATGGACGCCAAGGTCATGCTGGCCCGGGAGATCACGGCGCGCTTTCACGATGCGGCGGCGGCCGACGCGGCCGAGCAGGACTTCCGTCGCCGCGCCGCCGGCGGCATTCCGGACCGGATTCCCGAGCTGACGCTGGCCGGCGCGCCGCTGGCGATCGGGCAGTTGCTCAGACAGGCCGGCCTCGTGCCGAGCACGAGCGAGGCGATGCGGCTGGTGGAGCAGGGCGGCGTGCGCGTCGACGGCGGCGTCGTGGCCGACAAGGGCCTCAAGCTCGACGCCGGGACGGTCGTGGTGCAGGTCGGCAAGCGCAAGTTCGCGCGCGTCACGCTGACCGCCTGAGCGGCGCGAGCCAGCAGCGCAGGCAAGGGGCGCGGCGTCCGTATGCAGGTCAGCGGCTACCTGAAGCTGTCGGTCGTGGTGGCGCTGGCCACCATCGCGCTCAAGGGCGGCGCGTGGTGGGTCAGCGGCAGCGTCGGGCTGTTGTCCGACGCGCTCGAGTCGCTCGTCAACCTGATCGGCGCGCTGTTCGCGCTGGCCATGGTGACCTGGGCCGCGATGCCGGCCGACGAGGGCCACCCCTACGGCCACTACAAGGCCGAGTATCTGTCGAGCGGGTTCGAGGGCGTGCTCATCTTCGCTGCCGCGCTGGCCATCATCGCGGCGGCCGCGCAACGCTTCGTGGCGCCGCAAGCGCTCGAGCGGCTCGACTGGGGCATCGCCTTGGCGATGATCGGTTCGGCACTGAACGGCGCGCTCGCATGGGCGATGATGAGAAAGGGACGCGCATCGCGCTCGATCGCGCTCGAGGCCGATGCGCGGCATCTGTTCACCGACGTCTGGACTTCGGTCGGCGTGGTCGTCGGCCTGGTCGGCGTGATGGCCACCGGCTGGCACTGGCTGGACCCGGTGATCGCGATCGCGGTGGCGCTGAACATCCTGCGCGAGGGCGGGTCGCTCGTGCGCCGCTCGGTCGACGGACTGATGGACCGCGCGCTCGACGACGAGGCGCGCGCCCAGATCGACAAGGCGCTCGAGGGCTTTCGCCATCCCACGATCCGCTTCGACCACATCTCGACGCGCCGCGCGGGCCAGCGCCGCTTCGTCGATCTGCACATGCACATGCCGGCCGGCTGGACGCTCGGACGTGCGGCAGCGCTGCGCGCCTCGGTCGAGCAGGCACTGATGAGCGCCGTGCCGGGGCTGCGCGCGACGATCCAGTTGCTGCCGATGGACGTCGAGGCGCATTTCGACGATCCGAAGGATCCGCTCTGATGCTCGCGCTCGTGCAGCGCGTGCGCCGCTCGCGCGTCGAGGTGGCGGGCCGCATCGTCGGCGCCATCGAGGCCGGCCTGCTCGTCTTCGTCTGCGCCGAGCCGGCCGACGGCGAGCGCGAGGCCGCGCGGCTGGTCGACAAGCTGCTCGCGCTGCGCATCTTCGCCGACGCCGACGGCAAGATGAACCGCAGCGTGCAGGACGTGGGCGGCGCGCTGCTCGTCGTCTCGCAGTTCACGCTGGCCGCCGACACCCGCGGCGGCAACCGACCGAGCTTTGCCGGCGCGGCGCCGCCCGAGCAAGGGCGTGCGCTCTACGAGGCGGTGCTGCGCATGGCGCGCGAGCGCCACCCGCTGGTGGAGGCCGGCGAGTTCGGCGCCGACATGCAGGTGCACCTCGTCAACGACGGGCCGGTGACGATC
>JAGWTJ010000391.1 GCA_028869005.1 Burkholderiales bacterium
GGTTCGCGCCCGCCGCCGGCGGCACCGACGCGCACGCGGTGTTCGAGATGAGCGATGCGATGCGCCGCTACGCCGAACGCGAATTGGCCGATCCGGCGCGGGCGGGCCCCGACCGTCGGCGTGCATTGATCGAAGCCTTCACGCGCGCGCAAGGCGGGCTGCGCCTGGCCTACGACGCCGCCGTGACGCGCACCGCCTCGGAGGCCTACGCCGAGCGCGCGGGCAACTGCCTGTCTCTGGTCATCCTGACGGCGTCTTTCGCCAAGTACCTGGACCTGCCGGTGCAGTACCAGAGCGTGCTGGCCGACGAGGATTACTCGCACCGCGGCGACCTGTTCGTAGCCGCCGGGCACGTGAACATCATGCTGGGCTCGCGCGCCAACCGCATCGACGGGCGGGGCTCGAGCTGGCTCACCATCGACTTCGCGCCGCCGGCCGACATCGAGCAGGAACGCAGCGTGCCGATCGACGAGCAGACGGTCGTCGCGATGTTCATGAACAACCGCGCCGCCGAAGCGCTCGCCGCCGGCCGCGTCCGTGAGGCCTACTGGTGGGCTCGCGACGCGGTGCGCGCCGATGCCGGCTTCGCGGCCGGCATCAACACGCTGGGCGTGGTCTACCAGCGCGCCGGCCACCCGGCCGAGGCCGAGCAGGCACTGCGCAGCGTGCTGGCGCTGGAGTCCGACAACGTCAGCGCGTTGTCCAACCTCGCGCTGCTGCTGCGCGCCGGCGGCCGACGCGACGAGGCCGCGCGGCTCGAGGCCCGCCTGGCCGCGCTGCAGCCGGTGCCGCCGCTGTGGTACCTCGACCACGGACGCCAGGCGCTCGAGCGCGGCGACTTCACCGCGGCGCGCGATCTGCTGCTGCGCGAACTGCGCCGCCAGCCGTACCAGTACGAGGCGCACTACCTGCTGGCACGCGCCTATGCCGCGCTCGGCGACCGCGTCGCCGCCGAGCAGCATCTGTCTGCCGCCGCGCAGAGCGGCCCGACGCGCGAGCTGCAGGCGCTGTATGCCGGCAAGCTGGAGCGACTGCGCGGCCAGGCCGCGCGATAGGTGACTGCGCGGGTCCCGTGAACCACGTCCCACGGCGAGCGCGCTGGCCGCGCCGCGGCGCGGCGTGCTCGCGTAGTCTTGCGGTCCGATGAATTCGCGCCGACCGCAGCCGCTGCTCGAGATTGCGATCACGATCGCGGCGCCGGCCGTGATCCTGATGCTGTGGAGCGACGCCGCGCACCTGGGCTCGCTGCGCGCGCTGCTGCTCGCCCTCGCCTGCCCGCTCGTCTGGGGTGTCGCCGACGCCTGGAGACGGCGGCGGCTCAACGCGCTGGCCGTGCTCGGCGTGGCGAGCACGCTCGCCACCGGCGGCATCGGCGTGCTCGAACTCGCCCCCGAGTGGCTGGCCGTCAAGGAGGCGGCGATCCCCGGGCTGATCGCGGCGGCGGCGCTGGCGTCGACCTGGACGCGCCGGCCTCTGATCCACGTCCTCGTGTTCAACGCCGAACTGTTCGACCTGGAGCGCGTCAACAGCGAGCTCGCCGCGCGCCACACCGCGGAGCGCTTCGAACAACGGCTGCGCTGGGCGACGCTGCTGCTGGCGGCGACGTTCGTCTTCATGGCCGTCGCCAGCTTCGCGCTCACGCGCTGGATCGTGACGAGCCCGGCCGGTAGCGTTGCCTTCAATGCCGAACTCGGCCGTCTCACACTGCTCAGCTACACCGTGGTCGCGCTGCCTTCGATGGCGATGATGATGGCGCTGCTCTGGTGGCTGGCCCACGGCGCCAGGGCCTGCACCGGCCTCGAACTGGGCGACCTGCTGCGCCATTGAGCGCTGCGTGGAGCGAAGCGCCGCGCGACCCGCGGGCCCGGACCTGCGAATGCGGCCGCTTCCGCGCCGAGCGCAGGAGCGGCGGGCGCCGCCTAGAATGCCGAATTGATCACGAGTGGCCATCGACGGTGCAAACGCCCCGCCC
>JAGWTJ010000392.1 GCA_028869005.1 Burkholderiales bacterium
GGTACAGGTGCAGGTGCATCGGGCCCATGGCTGCCGGCGCTCGTGCGGCGCAGGACCAGCGCGCCCGCCTTGCGCCCGTTCGTCTCGACCAGCGGCGAGCGCTGCGCAGCAATGCGCCTGCGCAGCGCCTCGATCTCCCGATCGAGTTCGCCGGCCTTGTCCAGCCGCTGGCGATGCCGTTGCAGCGTGGCGCGCGCGGTGTCGAGCAGCTTGGCGTTCAATGTACGGCCAGCGTCCGCCAGAAGCTGGCGCACCGCCTGGTCGGCCTGGCCCTTGAGCGCGAAGGCCATCGCCTCCTCGGCCATGTGGCCGATCTGCGCGTGGCCAGCCTGCACGCGGTCGGCAAACGGCCGGTATGCCATCGTCGCCCGCACCAGCAGCTCGGTGAGGATCTTCGAGCCGGTCTGGCGCAGTGCGATGCGATCGATCCAGGCCTCGGCGCCTTCGATGGGCCGGCCCGAGCTCGCCATCATGGCCAGCAGGGAGAGCATGTTGCATGCCGCCTCGATGTCGAAATCGACGGCATCGAGTTCGTCGGCCAGGCCGCGCACCAGTTCCGCCGCCTCGACGTCGCGCCCATGCAGCAGCTGGAGCAGCACCTGCGCCACGCGCGCAAAGCGCGACAGGCGCGCGCTCTGCGGCGCCCTGGCCAGCGCCGCGCCGAGATCGTCGCTGCAGCGCTGCAGCCCGCGCGTGTCGCCTTCGTGAAAGCGTGCGAAGGCCAGCAGCACCACCGTCTGCCAGTCGAACATCTTGGAGCCGACGCCGGCGCGTACGGCGCGGTCGAAGCACTTGGCGGCCTCGCCGAGTTCACCCCGGTAGTAGGCAAGCATGCCGGCCTTCTGCAGGCGCGGAATCGACTCCGGCGTGAGCGCGGTGGCCTTCAGGTAGACGTCCATCGCGCCCTCGAAGTCGCCCTGCTCGAGCCGCGCGCGGCCCATCACGTCGTAGGCGTCGACGTAGGTCGGGTCTTCGACGATCAGCGACTCGAGCGTGCGCATCGCCTTGGCCATCTCGCCGCCCTCGATCTGCGCGCGCGCCACGCCCAGCTTGGCCCAGGGCAGGGCGCGCGTGGCCAGCACGGCGTCGAACAGCGCGCGCGACTCTTCGTGGCGGTTCAGGTTGAGCAGCAGCTCGGCGCCGATGCGCGCCGCGTACAGCCAGTACTCGCCGCGCTGGTTGAAGCGCTCGAGGCACAGCTGCGCGCCATCCTCGTAGCGGCCGGCATCGACGGCCTCCAGGATGTCCTTCAGGATCGCCTTGCGGCGGCGCGCGTGCGCCAGCCGTTCGGCCAGGTTGGACGTGTTGTGCGGCTTGAGCAGGTAGGCGTCGAGCGCCGACTCGGCGGCCTCGGCCACCTTGGAGTAGGTGGCCTCGCTCGTGATCATGACGAAGACCGTGGTCAACGGCAGCAGCTGGTTGCGTCGCAGCTCGTCGAGCAACTGCTGCCCGGTGGTCTCGGCGTCCGGGAAGTGCAGCTCGCACAGCACGATGTCGTAGCGCCCGGCTTCGAGCCGGTTGCGCGCCTCGATGATGCTGCCGCACTGGCTGACGTTGTTGATGCCGAGGTCGCGCAGTTGACCGCACAGCACGCTGCGCGTGGTCGGGTTGCCGTCGACGACGAGGGCACGCGCCTTGTGCATCTCGTCACGGAAGCGGGCGGACTGCCGCACCGCGGTGCGGCTCGTCACGACGGTGGGCTGTGAGGTCACGGCTTCTTGTGGGGGCTGATGGCGGACTCGAGCCCCGTTATCGGCGCCGCGGCGCGCCGACTTGACCCCGCGCGAGCGCGCTACTTGAACAGGTCCTTCACCCGGTCGGCCCAGCTCTTGGCGTTGGGCGAGTGACGCTCGCCGCCCTTCCTGAAGCTGTCGTCGAGCTCGCGCAGCAGCTTCCTCTGGTGCTCGGTGAGCTTGACCGGCGTCTCGACGCTGACGTGGCAGTAGAGATCGCCCGGGTAGCTCGAGCG
>JAGWTJ010000129.1 GCA_028869005.1 Burkholderiales bacterium
CGCGCCATCAACGTCAACGACTCGGTCACCAAGAGCAAGTTCGACAACCTGTACGGCTGCCGCGAGAGCCTGGTCGACGGCATCAAGCGCGCCACCGACGTGATGGTGGCCGGCAAGATCGCGCTGGTGGCCGGCTATGGCGACGTCGGCAAGGGCAGCGCGCAGGCGCTCAGGAGCCTCTCGGCGCAGGTCTGGGTGACCGAGATCGACCCCATCAACGCGCTGCAGGCGGCCATGGAGGGTTACCGCGTCGTGACGATGGACTGGGCCGCCGACAAGGCCGACATCTTCGTCACCGCCACCGGCAACCGCGACGTCATCACGCACGAGCACATGGTGCGCATGAAGCACAACGCGATCGTGTGCAACATCGGCCACTTCGACAACGAGATCCAGGTCGCCGCGCTCGAGAAGTACCAGTGGGAGGAGATCAAGCCACAGGTCGACCACGTGATCTTCCCGGCCGCAGACGGCCAGCCGGGCAAGCGCATCATCCTGCTCGCCAAGGGGCGTCTCGTGAACCTTGGCTGCGGCACCGGACATCCGAGCTACGTGATGTCGAGCTCGTTCGCCAACCAGACGATCGCGCAGATCGAGCTGTACTCCCACGCCGACTTCTACGAGCAGGGCAAGGTCTACGTGCTGCCCAAGCATCTCGACGAGAAGGTGGCGCGGCTGCAGCTGAAGACGCTGAACGCGCAGCTCAGCGAGCTCTCCGACGAGCAGGCGGCCTACATCGGGGTGCCCAAGCAGGGGCCGTACAAGCCCGAGACCTACCGCTACTGAGGCGCGCCATGGAAGCCAGGCCCTCCATGGTGCCGGTCAGCTTCGAGTTCTTTCCGCCCAACACCCCGGTCGGCAGCGAGAAGCTGAAGGCCGTGGTGGCCGAGCTCGCGGCGGTGAAGCCGCAGTTTTTCAGCGTCACCTACGGCGCCGGCGGCAGCACGCGCGACAAGACGCTGGCCACGGTGCGCGACATCGCGGCGCTCGGCCACGAGGCGGCGCCGCACCTGTCGTGCATCGGCGCCACGCGCGCGAACATCGCCGAACTGCTCGACGAATACCGCGCGCAGGGCATCCGCCGCTTGGTCGCATTGCGCGGCGACCTGCCCAGCGGCGTCGTCACCGCCGGCGAGTTCCGCTACGCCGGCGATCTGGTCGCCTTCATCCGCCAGAGCCAGGGCAGTGACTGGATCATCGAAGTCGCCGCCTATCCCGAATACCACCCGCAGCAGCGCTACGCGCGCAAGGACCTCGAGCATTTCGCGCGCAAGGTCGCAGCCGGCGCCGACTCGGCGATCACGCAGTTCTTCTTCAACCCCGACGCCTACTTCCACTTCGCCGACGAGGTGCGCGCGCTCGGCGTCCGGGTGCCGATCGTGGCGGGCATCATGCCGTTCCACAACTACGCGCGCATCGCGCAGTTCGCCGCGCGCGACGGCATCGAGATCCCGCGCTGGGTGGCCCTGAAGATGGAAGGTTTCATGGACGATGCCGCCTCGATCCGCGCCTTCGGCCTCGACGTGGTGACGCGGCTGTGCGAGCGCCTGGTGGCCGGCGGCGCGCCGGGCATCCACTTCTACACGCTCAACCAGAGCGCGCTGTCGCTCGAGATCTGCCGGCGGCTGGGGTACTGAGGGCGCGGCGCCCATCCGGGGCACCGTTTGCGGCGCAGCCCGCCGATCACTCGATGCGCCGCAACGCCTCCGGCGCCTCGAGGTAGTCGCAGGCGAGATGGGCCAGCGCCCGCATGCCCAGCAGCAGCCCCGCTTCGTCGACGCGAAAACGCGGCGAGTGGTTCGGTGCCACCTCGGCCGGGTTCTGCCCCGGGGGCGTGACGCCGACGAAGAAGAACATACCCGGCACCACCTTCTGGTAGCAGGAGAAATCCTCCGACGCGGTGACCTTGGGAATCGCCAGCACGCGCTCGGCGCCGGCGACGCGGCGCAGCGTGGGCGTCATGGTCTCGGTGAGCTGCGCGTCGTTGACGGTCACGTCGTAGCCGCGCTCGATGCAGACCTCGCACTGCGCGCGCGCCGCCTTGGCGATGCCCTCGGCGGTATCGCGGACGCGACCGTGGATGTCCTCGCGCATGCCCTCGTCGAAGGCGCGGATGGTGCCGAGCAGGTCGACCTTGTCGGGAATGATGTTCTGGCGCACGCCGCCCTTGATCGCGCCCACGGTGACGACCGCCGGCTCGCGCGAGATGTCGACCTGGCGCGCAACGATGGTCTGCAGCCCGAGCACCACCTGCGCCGCGGTGACGATGGGATCGACGCCCGACCAGGGCGCCGCGCCGTGCGTCTGGCGCCCGCGCACGCTGATGCGGAACTGATCGGCGCTGGCCATCAGCGGGCCGCCGCGCAGGCCGATCGTCGACGTGGCCAGGCGCGACGTGACGTGCAGCCCGAAGATCGCGTCGGGCTCGGGGGCGCGCAGCGCGCCCTCCTCGATCATCAGCTCGGCGCCGCCGCGCTCGCCTTCGGGCGGACGTTCCTCGGCGGGCTGGAAGATGAATTTCACGCTGCCGGCGAGCTGCGCGCGCAGCCCTGCGAGCACGTCGGCCACCGCCATCAGGATCGAGGTGTGCGCGTCGTGGCCGCAGGCGTGCATGACGCCGCAGTCCTCGTTGTTCCAACTCGCGCGCGCCTTGCTCGCGAACGGCAGATCGACCTCCTCGGCCACCGGCAGCGCGTCCATGTCGGCGCGCAGCGCCACCACCGGGCCGGGCTTGCCGCCCCTTAGCAGGCCGACGACGCCGGTGTGCGCGACGCCGGTGCGCACTTCGTCCAGACCGAGCGCACGCAGGTGCGCGGCGACGATGCCCGCGGTGCGGAACTCGCGGTTGCCGAGCTCAGGGTGCTGGTGCAGGTCGCGCCGCCAGGCGATGAGCTGCGGCTCGATGGCGGCCGCTGCGCGGTCGATGGCTTCGGCGAGCGAGTTCCGGGCAAGCGTGAGTCGGTCCATGATGCCTCCTGATGCGCGGTCCGCCATCGTCGCACTTCGCCAGAGGCCATGGGTCGTGTAGACGTCCCCGGCGGGCCCGGCGCGCCCCCCTGCTACCTCGCAGCGTCCCAGACCAGCCCTTCGTCGGTGAGCATGGCGTCCAGCGGCACGTCGTGCGGCTCGGCCGCAAGCCAGGGCACCCAGCCGTGCGAATAGGCGACGCCGGCCGTCGCCGGGCGCGGCTCGAGCACGGCCAGCGTGCGGTCGTAGAAACCGCCACCGTAGCCCAGGCGCAGACCCAGCGGCCCGTAGCCGACGCAAGGCACGAGCAGCAGTTCTGGCGCGAACGCCTCGGTGCCCTTGGGCTTGGGGATGCCGTGCGCGTCCTCCTCCATCTCGCAGCCCGGGTACCAGACGTGGAAGCGCAACTGCTTCGTCTGCCGATCGGTGACCGGCAGGCCGACGCGGCGCGCCGGATCGGCCTCGGTCCAGCGGTACAGCGCCGGCAAGGCGTCGAACTCGCCCTTGATGGGCCAGTAGGCGCCGATCGTGCGCTCGGGCCGGCCGACCAGCCACACACGCAGCACTTCCTGCAATTGCATCGAGCGCTGGTGGCGGTCGACGAGATTCATCCGTTCGGCCTGCAACTGGCGACGCAGCGCCTTCTTGTCGCGCGAAGGTTCGAGCGGCGGCAGGGTCAGCGTCATGACGGCGCGGGGCTCGTGAGGCGTGCGGGCGGGGCTGAGAGTCGACATTCTCACCGCATGCCGTGCCTGCCGTCACGAGGGCGGCCCGGCGCGTGCACGCGCTACGCGTTCTGTGGCCAGGCCTGGAGCAGACTGACGTGGGCCTGCGGGCCGCCTTCGAGCACCCAGGCGCTGCCCGCCGGCAGGCGCAGGTACTCGCCGGCCTCGAGCCATTGGTCGTCAGGCTGGCCGTGGCGCACTGTGCGCGTCGCCCAGACCCGACCCGCCACCACCCGCAGCCAGCGCTCGACGGGCGCCGACCCCACCACGTCCACGACACCGGCGGCAAGCTCGCGCACGGCGCCGGCGGGAGAGGCGGCAGACGAGATGACATTGGACAGGGCCGGCGCAGCGCAGCGATGCGCGACGCGCATTGAAGATTCGAGCTCGACCGTGTTCATGGTAGCCTCCAGAAAGCGCTCCTATAGCTGTGCATTCTGAGAGTCGACCGGGCACGCGTCCAATCGAATTTCGGACCTGCATTGATGCATTACGTGCATGAATAGACCGCCCGAGCACGCCCTCGCCGTCGGCACGCTGCGCGCCTTCGAGGCGGTGGCGCGCCGGCTCAACTTCCGTGCCGCCGCCGAGGAGCTGCATCTGACGCAGCCGGCCGTCAGCCGCCAGATCCGCAGCCTCGAGGGCGAACTCGGCGCGCCGCTGTTCGTGCGCGGCACGCGCCATGTCGAGCTCACCGGCGCCGGCCGGCAGCTGCTCGACGTCGTCGAGCCCTTCCTCGGCCGCCTCGACGCCACGGTGCGCACGCTGCGCAGCACGGCGCGCCGTCGGCCGGTGACGGTGACCACCTTTCCCTCGTTCGCGTCGCTGTGGCTGCTGCCGCGCATGGCCGAATTGCAGCAGCGGCACCCCGACATCGACATCCGGATCTCGGCGGTGGACCAGTTCGTCGAATCCGACGACCCCGAGGTCGATCTCGGATTGCGCTACTGCCGGCCGCACGAGACGCCGCCCGGTTCGACCCTGATGTTCGGCGAGGTGCTCACGCCGGTGGCCAGCCCGGCGCTGCTGGCGCGCACCAAACTGCGCGTGCCGGCCGACCTCGCGCGCCACACGCTGCTCGAGGAGGACGACCGCCGGCCGAGCGCGCAGTTCCTGAACTGGCGCCACTGGCTCGAGCAACAGGGCGCGCCGCTGCTCGAGCCGCGTGGCTGGATCTACCTCAACTACACCTACCAGCAGATCCAGGCGGCGCTGGCCGGCCAGGGCGTGGCGCTGGCGCGGATGGCGCTGGTGGCCGAGTCGCTGGCGCGCGGCGAGCTGGTCGAGCCGTTCGGTCCGGGCCGGCGGCTCACGTCGCCGTATTCGTACTGGCTGGTGCGCTGGCCGGCGCGTCGCGAGCGGCCGGCACTGGCCACTTTCGAGCATTGGCTGCGCTCGGAGGCGGCCGCCACGCGCAAGCTGCTCGGACATGTCGAGGTCGCCGATGCAGCGGCGGCAGGGGTCGACGCTACGGCGGCGGTCGGCCCCACGGCAGCGCAAGCGCCCGCTGCCACGAATGCCGGCAAGACGAAAAGGCGGCCCTCGTTGCGCTAAATTGGCGCCATGCACACCGAGCCGGCGCCTACAGTGGTGGCCATGAAACGCCGCTTGCTCGCGCTGGCCGGCTTCGCGCTCGCCGCCGCTGCACTGGCCGCGCCGGCGCCGAGAGCGCGTGCGCAGACCGGCGCGGCGGTCCCCGCGACCGTTCCCGCGGCAGGTGGTGGCGGCAGCACCGACGACCTCATCGTGCAGGCCCGCGACGCCTACCGCGCGCGGGATCGCGCACGCCTGGCGACGCTGGCCGCCGGCGCCGCCGCGGCCGCTCATCCGCTCGCCATGTGGCCGGCGTACTGGGAGCTCGCCAACCGCCTGAGCGAGGCCCAGCAGGGCGAGCTCGACGCCTTCGCCGCGCGCTGGGCCGGCACCTATGTCGAAGACCGGCTGCGCAACGACTGGCTGCTCGAGCTGGGCAAGCGGCGCGACTGGGTGAACTTCCGCGCCGAGCATCCGCGCTTTCGCATGAACGACGACCGCGAGGTCACCTGCTACGCGCTAGTGGCGCGGCAGCTCGGCGGTGACGACGTGCGCGACGCGGCCAGGACGGCGTGGTACGCGCAGCGCGACGGCGACGACGGCTGCCAGCTGCTCGGCCAGACGATGTTCGATGCGCGCCGCTTCACGCGCGACGACGTCTGGCACGAGGTGCGGCTGGCGGTCGAAGCCAACCGTCCGCGCGCCGCGCGCGCCGCGGCCGCGCTGCTGGGCGGCGGCGTCGCCGCCCGCGTCGACACGGTGTTCAAGGACCCGGCTCGCGTGCTGCGCGACAAGCGCGACGCCGAGACCCCATCCAGCGAGCGCTTCGTCGTACTGGCGCTGTGGCGACTGGCGGCGTCCGACGTCGACGACGCGGCAGCGCGCATCGAGCAGAACTTCGCGCGCCTGCTGCCCAGCCGCGAACTGGCCGACGCCTGGGCCGGCGTGGCGCGCCAGGCGGCCTTCCGGCTGCACCCGCGTGCCGCCGACTTCGCGGCCAGCGCCTGGCATCACTGGGACCGCGCCGGCAACGCCGGCCAGACACCGCCCTGGAGCGACGAAACGCTGGCCTGGATGGTGCGCGGCGCGCTGCGCGCCAGCGGTGCGGCGCGCTGGAACGTGGTGATGCGATCGATCGACGCCATGAGCGCCGCCGAACAGCGCGAAGCGGCGTGGCAGTACTGGCGCGCACGCGCGCTGCAGGCCCAGGCGCCGGCGGGCCCCGAGGGCGACGGCGCGCGCGCGCTAGCCCGCCTGACGCTGCAGGGCATCGCCTCGCCGCTAGGCTTCTACGGCCAGCTGGCGCAGGAGGATCTCGGTGCACGTGCGCCGCTGCCGTCGCCGCCGCCGGCGATTACGCCGGCCGAACGCGAGGTCGTGCGCGGCCAGAGCGGACTGGCGCGCGCGCTGCAGCTCATTGCGCTCGGCCTGCGCAACGAGGGCGTGCGCGAGTGGAACTTCTCGCTGCGCGGCCTGCCCGAGCGCGAGCTGCTCGCCGCCGCGCAGTGGGCCTGCGAGCGCGAGGTGTGGGACCGCTGCATCAACACCAGCGACCGCACCAAGGGCGAGGTCGACCTGGCGCAGCGTTATCCGACGCCGTTTCACGACCAGATGCTGGCCAAGGCGGCCGAAGTCGGCATCGATCCGGCGCTGGTCTACGGCCTGATCCGCCAGGAATCGCGCTTCCTGCTCGACGCGCGCTCCGCCGTCGGTGCCTCGGGCCTGATGCAGCTGATGCCGGCCACCGCGCGCTGGACCGCGAAGCGGGCCGGCATCGAATGGCGATCGGACCTGATCACCGATCGCGACGTCAACCTGCGCCTGGGCATGACCTATCTCAAGCTGCTGGTCGACGACTTCGGCGGCTCCGCAGTGCTCGCCACCGCCGCCTACAACGCCGGCCCGGGACGTCCGCGCCGCTGGCGCGAAGGCGGCAAGCTCGAGCCGGCGGCCTGGATCGAGAGCATCCCGTTCAGCGAGACGCGCGACTACGTGAAGAAGGTGATCTCGAACTCGCTCGTCTACAGCGTCGTGCTCGGGGCGCCGGTGGCGCCGTTGCTGAAGTCGCGGCTGGGCGCGGCGATCGGACCGCGCGATCCGGCCACGCCGGCCGGCAACACCGATCTGCCCTGAACAACGTCCACCCGGAGTCCGCCATGAACCGCATCCTCGTCCTCGGCGGCACGGGTTTCGTCGGGCATTCGGTGTGCGAGCGGCTGGTCGAGCGCCAGGGCTGCCGCATCCTGGTGCCGAGCCGCCGTCCGACCAACGACCAGGACATCCGCATGCTGCCCGGCCTGGACCTGGTGCAGGCCGACGTGCACGACGACGACGCGCTGGCGCGCCTGGTGGCGCGCGCCGATGCGGTGGTCAACCTGGTGGGCATCCTGAACGGCAGCGCAGCTGCCTTCGAGCGGGCGCACGTCGCGCTGCCCACGCGGCTGGCGGCGATCTGCAAGAGCGCCGGTCGGCGGCTCGTGCACCTGAGCGCTTTGGGCGTCGGCGCCGACGCGCCGTCGCGCTACCTGCGCAGCAAGTGGGCCGGCGAGGAGGCGCTGCGCGCCGCAGGCGCCGACGCCATCGTACTGCGGCCCTCGGTCGTCTTCGGCGCCGGCGACCGCTTCCTGAACCTGTTCGCGAAAGTGCAGGCGGTGCTGCCCGTCGTGGCGCTGGCCGGCAGCGATTCGCGCTACCAGCCGGTGTGGGTGGAGGACCTGGCGAGCGCCGTGGTGCTCGCGCTGGTGCAACCGGCCGGCGGCGCAGCCCTCTACGAGGCGGCGGGACCGCGCAGCACCACGCTCGCCGAGCTCGTGCGCCTGGCCGGCCGCTGGTCGGGGCACGAACGGCCGCAGATCGCGCTGCCCGGCTTCGCCGCCTGGCTGCAGGCGCTGGCCCTGGAGATGCTGCCGGGCGAGCCGCTGCTCAGCCGCGACAACCTCGCGTCGATGCGCGTGCCCAGCGTGGCCACGGGCAAGCTGCCAGGACTGCAGGCGTTGGGCGTCTCGCCCACGGCCGTCGAGGCGGTGGCGCCGGGCTATCTGGCGCGCGACCGCGGTCGCGCGCGCCTGGACCGCTGGCGCGCCGAGACCGGCGTCGGCTGAAGCGGCGGCGCGCGCAGACGCCGCCGCACGTAGCATCGGGCTCCCGGCAGCAAGGAGACGACGATGCAACTGGTGATCGGCAACAAGAACTACTCGTCGTGGTCGATGCGCCCTTGGGTGCTGATGAAGCAGCTCGCGATCCCGTTCGACGAGATCCGGCTGAGCTTCAACCTCGGCATGGGCGCCGGCTTCGGCGATGCCATGCTGCGCTACAGCCCGGCGCGGCGCGTGCCGGTGCTGATCGACGACGGCTTCTCGGTCTGGGACAGCCTGGCCATCGTCGAGTACCTGCACGAGCGGTCGCCCGCCAGCGGCGTGTGGCCGCAGGACCTGCGGGCGCGGGCGCGCGCTCGTTCGCTCGCCGCCGAGATGCACTCGGGCTTCGGCGCCTTGCGCTCGGCCTGTCCGATGAACGTCGAGGCTTCGTTGCCCGAACTCGGCGCGCGCGTCGTCGCCGAGCAGCCCGCGGTGCGCCAGGACGTGCAACGCATCGAGACCATGTGGGCCGATGCGCTGGCCGCCAGCGGCGGGCCGTATCTGTTCGGCGCGTGGTCGGCGGCCGATGCCTTCTACACGCCGATCGCGCAGCGTTTTCGCACCTACGCCGTGCCGCTGTCGGCAGCGAGCGAGAGCTTCGCCAACCGCTTGCTGGCCGCGCCGGGCGCGGCGGCCTGGATCGCCGACGCGCTCGCCGAGCACGAGTTCGTGCCCGACGACGAGCCGTACCGCAAGAGCCACTGAGGCGGCCGATCGGCCCATACGCCCATAGGCCCAACCACCGACGGCCGCGGCGTGCGCCTGTACATCGTCGGCGGCGCGGTGCGTGACCGCCTGATGGGCCTGGCGGCGCACGACCGCGACTGGGTCGCCGTCGGCGCCACGCCCCAGGATCTGCTCGCGCTCGGCTACCGGCCGGTGGGCAAGGATTTCCCGGTCTTCCTGCATCCGCGCACCGGCGAGGAAGTGGCGCTGGCGCGCACCGAGCGCAAGAGCGCGCCGGGCTACCACGGCTTCGTCTTCCACGCCGCGCCCGACGTGACGCTCGAGCAGGACCTGGCGCGCCGCGACCTCACCATCAACGCCATCGCCCAGGCCGAGGACGGCACGCTCGTCGACCCCTTCGGCGGACAGCGTGACATTGCGGCCAAGGTGCTGCGTCATGTCTCGCCGGCCTTCGCCGAGGACCCGGTGCGTGTGCTGCGGCTGGCGCGCTTTGCCGCGCGCTGGCCCGACTTCACGGTGGCCCCCGAGACGATGGCCTTGCTCGCGCACATGGTGGCCGCCGGCGAAGTCGACGCGCTGGTCAGCGAGCGCGTGTGGCAGGAGCTGGCGCGCGGCCTGATGACGCCGCGGCCGAGCCGCATGTTCGAGCTGCTGCGCGAGTGCGGCGCGCTGGCGCGCCTGCTGCCCGAGCTCGATCGGCTGTGGGGCGTGCCGCAACCGCCGGAGCACCATCCCGAAGTCGATACCGGCGCGCACGTGATGCTCGTGCTCGACATGGCCGCGCGGCTCGATGCGCCGCTGGCCGTACGCTGGGCCTGCCTGGGCCACGACCTGGGCAAGGGCACCACGCCGCGCGAGCTCTGGCCGCGCCATCACGGCCACGAAGAACGCGGCGCCCGACTGCTGCGCGGCGTGCACGAGCGGCTGCGCGTGCCCACCGGGTGCCGCGAACTGGCCGAGCTGCTGGCGCGCGAGCACGTGCACGTGCACCGGAGCACGGCGTTCGGCGCGGCGGCACTGGTGCGGTTGTTCGACCGCTGCGACGCCTGGCGCCGGCGC
>JAGWTJ010000393.1 GCA_028869005.1 Burkholderiales bacterium
CCGCGCGGCCCGCGCACGGCGAGGATGAACGGGAAGCCGAACTTGGCGTTGTAGTCGGCGTTGAGCCCGAGGATGCGCTCGAACTCCTCGGGCGTGCACTGCGTGAGGCCGGCCTTGCCCTGCTCGTGGGTCGACTCGGCGGTGAGCGTCCTGGCCACCATCGCCTTGCCGGCCAGCTCGGGGTGGGCGCGGATCAGGCCGAGCTGCGCGTCGCGGCCGGCCTCGCGCAGCGCGACGACCAGCGCATGCTTGAGCGCGGCCAGCGTGGCGAACGGGCGCGCGTCCCAGGCCCGCGACGCGATCCACGGCGAATGCTCGTAGGTGCCGTCGAGCGCGGCGGTGAACTCGTCGCGCGAGGCGGCGTTGAGTCGTTCGAGGGTCAGCGGGGCGTTCATGTCATTCCCAGACGAAGGCGGTGGCGGCGTCGAACGGATGCACCTGCTTCCAGTGGCGCGCGATGTCGATGCGGCGGGCGATCCAGACGCGGTCGTGCGACTGCACGTAGTCGAGGAAGCGCTGCAGCGCGCGCAGGCGTCCCGGGCGGCCCAACAGCCGGCAGTGCATGCCGATGCTCATCATCGCCGGGCCGCCGCCGCCGCTGGCCGGATCGCGCTCGCCCTCGGCGTAGTGCACGTCGAAGGCGTCGCGCAGGTACGAGAAGAACTCGTCGCCGTGGCTGAAGCCCTGCGGCAGCGCGAAGCGCATGTCGTTGCAGTCGAGCGTGTAGGGCACGACCAGGTGCGGCGCGAGCGCGCCGTCGGTCTTGCGCACCTGCAGCCAGAACGGCAGGTCGTCGCCGTAGTAGTCGCTGTCGTACTCGAAGCCGCCGTAGTCGGCGACGAGACGGCGCGTGCGCGGACTGTCGCGCCCGGTGTACCAGCCGAGCGGGCGCGCGCCGCCCACGCGCTCGCAGATTTCCATCGCCACGCGCATGTGCTCGCGCTCGACCGCCTCGGGCGTGTCCTGATAGTGGATCCAGCGCCAGCCGTGGCAGGCGATCTCGTGCCCGGCCTCGCGCAGCGCCGCCGTCACTTCGGGGCTGCGCTCGAGCGCCATGGCGATGCCGAACACCGTAAGCGGCAGGCCGCGCCGCTCGAACTCGCGCAGCAGCCGCCACACGCCGACGCGCGAGCCGTATTCGTAGATGCCCTCCATGCTCAGATGCCGCGCCGGATAGGCGGCCGGGTTGAACATCTCGGACAGGAACTGCTCGCTCCCGGCGTCGCCGTGCAGCACGCAGTTCTCGCCGCCCTCCTCGTAGTTCAGGACGAACTGCAGCGCGACGCGCGCGTTGCCCGGCCAGTGCGGGTGCGGCGGGCGGCGGCCGTGGCCGCGCAGGTCGCGCGGGTAGCGGGGAGGGACGACGGAACTCATGAGTTCTAGCCTCGGGGCTTGAGTACGGATGCGAGATCGGGGGTGCGCGGATCGAGCCGCAGGTTGCGCTCGACGCTCGTGATGTGCTGCTCCATCAGCCGCGCCGCGGTGCGCCCGTCGCGCCGCGCCAGGGCGTCGACGATCTGCACGTGTTCGCTCTGCGAGTGCTCGGCCGAATGACCCGACTGGTACATCAGCGCGATCAGCTGCGAGCGCGAGAGCAGGTCGGCGATCAGTTGCGCCAGCACCTCGTTGCCGAGCAGCCGCGCCAGGATGACGTGGAAGTCGGCCAGCAGCCGCGTGCGGCCCGAGACGTCGACGCGGCCCACCGCCTGGCGCTCGTCGCGCAGGTGCGTGCGCAGTTGCGCGATCTGCTCGTCGGCGATGCACTGCGCGAGCTGGCGCACCATGCCGCCTTCGACCAGGCGCCGCACCTCGAACACCTGGCGCGCCTCGTCGATGCTCGGCATCGCGACGAAGGCGCCGCGTGCCGGCTCGAGCGTGACCAGCCGGTCGCGGCTCAACTGATTGAGCGCCTGGCGCACGACGGTGCGCGAGACCGAGAACACGTCGGCGATCTGCTGC
>JAGWTJ010000130.1 GCA_028869005.1 Burkholderiales bacterium
CGGCGACGCCAGGCCGTTGTGCTTTGTGCGAGAGGGTGCCCGACAGCCCCGACGCCACCGCGAGCGCGAGAACGCGGCAGCAGCGTCTCAATCATGGAACGGTGAGTTGGCGCTGCGCCGGCTTTTACAGGCGACGGCTCGTCCTCATCATTGCCGTCGTGCGAGCGCATCCTGCGTCCGCCTCGAATCCCGAAGGAGCCCCCATGAAGAAGATTCTCTCGACGCGCAGCGCCCCCGGCCGCCACTGGGTCGGCGACGGCTTCCCCGTGCACGGCATGTTCGACTATGGCGCCGGCGCCGCCGAGCGCAGCCCCTTCCTGCTGCTGGACTACGCCGCGCCCACACGCTTCGAGCCGACGGCCAAGCGCCGCGGCGTGGGCCAGCACCCGCATCGTGGTTTCGAGACCGTGACCATCGTCTACGCCGGCGAGGTCGAGCATCGCGACTCCACCGGCCAGGGCGGCGTGATCGGCCCCGGCGACGTGCAGTGGATGACGGCCGGCGCCGGCATCCTGCACGAGGAGTTCCACTCGACGAACTACGCCAAGACCGGCGGGCCGTTCGAGATGGTGCAGCTGTGGGTCAACCTGCCGGCCAAGGACAAGATGACGCCGCCGGGCTACCAGGGGATCCTGAACAGCGACATCCCGCAGCGGACCCTGCGCGACGCCGCGGGCGCGGCCGCCGGCCAGGTGCGCGTGATCGCCGGGGCGTTCGGCGACGGGACCGATCGTGTCGAGGGCCCGGCCCACACCTATACGCCGCTCAACGTGTGGGACGTGCGCGTGCAGGCCGGCCGCAGCGTGTCGCTGGCGCAGCCCGAAGGCTGGACCAGCCTGCTGGTGGTGCTGGAGGGAACCGTGCAGGTCAACGCCGACACGGTGCTGCGTGCCGCGCAGATGGCCACGCTGTCGGACGCGGGGCGCGAGATCGCGATCGAAGCCAACGGCGACGCCAAGCTGCTGCTGCTCGCGGGCGAGCCGATCGACGAGCCGGTGGTCGGCTACGGCCCGTTCGTGATGAACAGCGAAGCCGAGATCCGGCAGGCGATCGACGACTTCAACGGCGGCAGGTTCGGCCGCATGCAGTGAGGCCGCGCGAGGCCGGCGCTCCAGTGCTCGAGCGCCGGCCAACGTGATGCTGCGGCTGGACGCGGCGGCGCTGTAGCGGCTGGCCGGCGTGGCCGACGCGCAGTCGGCGATACAGCGCGGGCACGGGCGGGGGAGGCCGTGGTGCTGCCGCGTGGCGCTTGAGCCGCCGTCAGGCCCATCGGCTTCGGCTCTTGGCGAAATCTTGATGCCGGCGCCTCAAATCTCGGCAAGCTCTTGACGTCGCTCGTCCGAGCATCCATCCGTACCAATCGGAGGATGCATGGACCTCGTCTATCTCATCGCGGCAGCTGCCTTCTGGGCCACGGTCGTCGCGCTCGCGCTGGGCTGCGAGCGCCTGCACAGCCATAGGTCGGCGCCATGACGGGTTGGGACATCGCCGGCGGCTTGATCGTCATCGGGCTGCTGATCTACCTCGTCGCCGTGTTGCTACGGCCGGAGGACTTCTCGTGAACGCGTCCGCCTGGATGCAACTGCTCGCCTACTTGGCGATCCTGCTGCTGCTCGCCTGGCCGCTGGCACGGGCGATGGAGGCGGTGATGCAAGGCCGCTTCGCGCTGGGCCGTCGGTTCGAGGCGCCCCTGTTCCGCTTGGCGGGCGTCGATCCCGAACGCGAACAGCCCTGGCTGTCCTATGCCCTGGGCCTGCTGGTGTTCAACGGGCTGGGCGTGCTGGCGGTCTATGCCCTGCAGCGTCTTCAGGCCGTTCTGCCCTTCAACCCGCAGAGCATGTCCGCCGTGTCGCCGGACTCGGCCTTCAACACAGCTGTCAGCTTCGTCACCAACACCAACTGGCAGGGCTACGGCGGCGAGTCGACGATGAGCTACCTGACGCAGATGCTGGCGCTGACGGTGCAGAACTTCCTGTCGGCCGCCACCGGCATCGTCGTCGCGGTCGCGCTGATGCGCGGCTTTGCGCGCCATTCGGCGCAGGCCGTCGGCAACGTCTGGGTCGATCTTGCCCGCGTGACGCTGTGGATCCTGCTGCCGCTTTCCTTCGTGTTCGCGCTGGTGCTGGCCGGCCAGGGTGTGATCCAGAACCTGAAGCCCTACCAGGACGTGCAGACCGTGGAAGCCGTGACCTGGCAGCAGCCCAAGCTCGGCGCCGACGGTCAGCCCGTCAAGGACGACAAGGGCCAGCCGGTGACGGAGGACAAGACCTCGCCGACGCAGCAGCTCGCGATGGGCCCGGTCGCCTCGCAGCTGGCGATCAAGATGATCGGCACCAACGGCGGCGGCTTCTTCAACGCCAACTCGGCGCATCCGTACGAGAACCCGACGGCCGTCACCAACTTCCTGCAGATGCTGTCGATCTTCCTGATCCCGGCGGCGCTGTGCTTCGTGTTCGGCCGCATGGTGGGCGACCTGCGCCAGGGCTGGGCGGTGCTGGCGGCGATGACGCTGGTGTTCGTGGTCGCCGTCATCGCGGCCACGGCCGCCGAGCAGCAGGCCAACCCGGCGCTCACGGCGCTGGGCGTCGACCCGTCGGGCGGCAACATGGAAGGCAAGGAAGTGCGCTTCGGCATCAACGCCAGCGCGTTGTTCGCCACCATCACCACCGCCGCCAGCTGCGGCGCGGTGAACGCCATGCACGACAGCTTCATGCCGCTGGGCGGCATGGTGCCGATGGTGATGATCCAGCTCGGCGAGGTGATCTTCGGCGGCGTCGGCTCGGGCCTGTACGGCATGCTGGTGTTCGCGATCCTGGCCGTCTTCATCGCCGGGCTGATGATCGGCCGCACGCCCGAATACCTGGGCAAGAAGATCGAGGCGTACGAGATGAAGATGGTTTCCATCGCCATCCTGGTGACGCCGCTGCTGGTGCTGCTGGGCACGGCGGCGGCCGCGCTCGCCGATGCGGGCCGCGCCGGCATCGCCAACCCCGGCTCGCATGGCTTCAGCGAGATCCTCTACGCGCTGTCCTCGGCCGCCAACAACAACGGCAGCGCCTTCGCCGGCCTGTCGGCGAACACGCCGTTCTGGAACGTGCTGCTTGCCGTTGCGATGTGGTTCGGCCGCTTCGGCGTGATCGTGCCGGTGCTGGCCATCGCCGGCTCGCTCGCTGCGAAGAAGCGGCTGGAGGTGACCGGCGGCACGCTGCCCACCCATGGCCCGCTGTTCATCGTGCTGCTGATCGGAACGGTGGGGTTGGTCGGCCTCTTGAACTACGTGCCGGCGCTGGCGCTCGGGCCGGTGGTCGAGCACCTCATGCTGTTCGCGAAGTGAGGCCCAGATCATGACCCGCCAGACCCTGACGCTGTTCGACCCGGCGCTGATGAAGCCGGCTGTCGCCGACGCATTCCGCAAGCTGGACCCGCGCGTGCAGTGGCGCAACCCGGTGATGTTCGTCGTGTACGTCGGCAGCGCTTTCACCACCGCGCTGGCTGCGGCCAAGCCCGACGTGTTCACCATCGGCGTGGCCCTGTGGCTGTGGTTCACCGTGCTGTTCGCCAACTTCGCCGAGGCGTTGGCCGAAGGCCGCAGCAAGGCGCAGGCAGCATCGCTGCGCGGGCTGAAGAAGAAGACCTGGGCCAAGAAGCTCGAGGGCGAGTACGTCCGCGGCGAGCCGCACAGCTCGATGAAGTGGCACCGGCTGGAGGCCGACGGCCTGCGCAAGGGTGACATCGTGCTCGTCGAGGCCGGCGACACCATCCCCGCCGACGCAGAGGTGATCGACGGCGTGGCGTCGGTCGACGAGAGTGCCATCACCGGCGAATCGGCGCCGGTCATCCGCGAGTCCGGCGGTGACTTCTCGGCCGTCACCGGCGGCACGCGCGTGCTGTCGGACTGGATCGTGGTGCGTGTGGTCGTGAACCCCGGCGAGACCTTCGTCGATCGCATGATCGCGATGGTCGAGAACGCCAAGCGCCAGAAGACGCCCAACGAGATCGCGCTGACCATCCTGCTGGTGGCGCTGACCATCGTGTTCCTCGGCGTGGTCGTCACGCTGCTGCCGTTCTCGGCCTTCGGCGTGCAGGCGGCGGGTGCGGGCCAGCCGGTGAGCCTGGTGATCCTCGTCGCGCTGCTCGTGTGCCTCATCCCCACCACCATCGCCGGATTGCTGAGCGCCATCGGCGTGGCCGGCATGAGCCGCATGATGCAGGCCAACGTCATCGCCACCTCGGGCCGCGCGGTGGAGGCGGCCGGCGACGTGGATGTGCTCCTGCTCGACAAGACCGGCACCATCACGCTGGGCAACCGCCAGGCCAGCGCTTTCATCCCGGCCGCGGGCGTGAAGGAGGCCGATCTCGCCGATGCAGCGCAGCTTGCTTCGCTGGCCGACGAGACACCCGAGGGCCGCAGCATCGTCGTGTTGGCCAAGCAGAAGTTCCAACTGCGCGAGCGTGACGTTGCCGCCTTGGGCGCCACATTCGTGCACTTCACGGCGCAGACCCGAATGAGCGGCGCCGACCTGCCCGGTCCGGACGACCGCGTGCGCCAGTTGCGCAAGGGCGCGGCCGGCGCGATCCGAAAGCACGTCGAAGCGCTCGGCGGCAGCTTCCCCTCGGCGCTTCAGGCGACGGTGGACGACGTCGCCCGCCGCGGCAGCACGCCGCTGGTGGTGGCCGACGGCACGGGGCGCGAAGGCGGCCCCTGGCAGGTCCGCGTCCTCGGCGTCGTTGAGCTGAAGGACATCGTCAAGGGCGGCATCAAGGAACGCTTCGCCGAGCTGCGCCGCATGGGCATCAAGACGGTGATGGTCACGGGCGACAACCGCCTCACCGCGGCGGCCATCGCGGCCGAGGCGGGCGTGGACGACTTCCTGGCCGAAGCCACGCCCGAGGCCAAGCTGAAGCTGATCCGCGAGCACCAGGCCGCCGGCCGGCTGGTGGCCATGACCGGCGACGGCACCAACGACGCGCCGGCGCTGGCACAGGCCGACGTCGCGGTGGCGATGAACACCGGCACCCAGGCCGCGAAGGAAGCCGGCAACATGGTCGACCTCGACAGCAACCCGACGAAGCTGATCGAGGTCGTCGAGACCGGCAAGCAGATGCTGATGACGCGCGGCTCGCTCACCACCTTCAGCATCGCCAACGACGTGGCGAAGTATTTCGCCATCATCCCGGCCGCCTTCGTCGCGACCTACCCGCAGCTCGGCGCGCTCAACGTGATGGGACTGGCCAGCCCGACCTCGGCCATCTTGTCGGCGGTGATCTTCAACGCGCTGATCATCGTCGCGCTGATCCCGCTGGCGCTCGAGGGCGCGGCCTATCGCGCGGTCGGTGCCGCGTCGCTGCTGCGCCGCAACCTGGCTGTCTACGGCCTCGGCGGCGTGGTCGTTCCCTTCATCGGCATCAAGCTCATCGACCTGGGCCTGGCGGCTGTCGGCCTGACCTGAGCATCGACTTCGAGGACACCATGAACCTTCAACTCCGACCCGCTCTGGCGCTCTTCGTCGTCCTGTCGGCGATCACCGGTCTCGTCTATCCGCTGGCGGTGACCGGCGTCGCGCAGGTGGCGTTTCCGGCGGCCGCCAACGGCGGCCTGATCGTGCATGAGGGCAGAATCGTCGGCTCGGAGCTGATCGGCCAGGCCTTCAGCGACCCGAAGCACTTCTGGAGCCGACCCTCGGCCACGTCGCCGATGCCGTACAACGCCGCCAACTCCGCAGGCTCCAACCAGGCCCCGAGCAATCCGGCGCTGGCCGATGCCGTGAAGAGCCGCATCGAGGCACTGCGGGCCGCCGATCCCGGCAACACGGCGCCCGTTCCGGTGGACCTCGTCACCGCGTCGGCCAGTGGCCTGGACCCGCACATCAGCCGTGCCGCGGCCGACTACCAGGTCGCCCGGGTCGCTCGCGCACGCGGCATGCCTCTTGAACGGGTGCGTGCGCTGGTGGAGCAGCACACCGAGCAGCCGCTGCTGGGCTTCATCGGCGAGCCGCGCGTGAACGTGCTGCGACTGAACCTGGCACTGGACGCCGTGCGCTGACCCGCGCGCGGCATCATGCCGGTGATGGCCGACCCCGAGCGCCCCGACCCCGACCGCCTGCTGCAGCAGGTGCAGCAGGACGAGGCTCGCGCGCGACGCGGCCGGCTGAAGATCTTTTTCGGCGCTTCGGCCGGCGTCGGCAAGACCTACGCCATGCTCGCCGCGGCGCGGGCCGCCCACGCCCAGGGCGCGGTGCTCGTGGTTGGCTTGGTCGAGACCCATGGACGCAGCGAGACCGAGGCGATGGCGCGCGACCTGCCGCGCCTGCCGCTGAGGGCCGTTCCCTATCGCGATCGTACGCTGCAGGAGTTCGACCTCGACGCCGCACTGGCCTGGGCCCGTGGTCAACCCGACCCGCTGGTGCTGCTGGACGAACTGGCGCACAGCAACGCCGCCGGTTCGCGCCATCCCAAGCGTTGGCAGGACGTCGAGGAGTTGCTCGCTGCCGGCGTCGACGTCTGGTCGACGATGAACGTGCAGCACCTGGAAAGCCTGAACGACATCGTCAGCGGCATCACCGGCATCCGCGTCTGGGAAACCGTGCCCGACCGCCTGTTCGACGAGGCGGACGATGTGGTGGTGGTCGACCTGCCGCCCGACGAGCTGCTGGCGCGGCTGAAAGCCGGCAAGGTCTACCTGCCGCAGCAGGCCGAGAAGGCGGCGGCGAACTTCTTTCGCAAGGGCAACCTGCTGGCTTTGCGCGAACTCGCGCTGCGCCGCACGGCCGATCGCGTCGACGACGAGATGCAGGCGTGGCGCCGGCGCAGTTCCGTGCAGTCGGTGTGGCCGAACCGCGAGGCCCTGCTGGCTTGCGTCGGGGCAGGAGACAGTGGCGAGAAGGTGGTGCGGGCCTGCGCCCGACTCGCGGCGCAACTCGACGTACCCTGGCACGCGGTGCACGTCGAGACCCCTGCGGTGCACCGCCTGCCGCCCCGGCACCGCGAGCAGGCCTTGCGCGTGCTGAAGCTGGCGCAGGAACTCGGCGCCACCGTCGCCACACCGTCGGCGCCCGAAGCCGCGACTGCGCTGGTGCGCTACGCGCGCGAACACAACCTCGCGAGACTGGTCATCGGGCGCACGAACCGCCGCTGGCCATGGCAGCGGTCGGCTGCCGACCGGGTCGCCGAACTGGCCGACGACCTCGACGTCGTGCAGGTGGCGCTGCCTGCCTCCACGCGGGATCGACCGGCCCATGCTTCTTCGGCGTTTGCAGGGGCGGCCACAGCCGGAGAGATTCAGTGGGGGGGCTACGCCGCCGCGATCGTTGCCTGCGGTGCCACGGCCTTGCTCGCCACGCCGCTGCTCGGGCTGCTGGAGCTGACCAACATCGTCATGATGTTCCTGCTCGCGGTGGTCGGCATCGGCTGGGTCTACGGGCGGGGCCCGGCGCTGCTGGCCGCGTTTCTCGGCGTGGGGCTGTTTGACTTCTTCTTCGTGCGGCCGCGTTTCACCTTCGCGGTCAGTGACGTGCAGTACGTCGTGACCTTCGCCGTGATGTTCGTGGTGGCGTTGGCCATCGGCCAGTTGACCGCAGGTCTCAAGGTCCAGGCCGAAGCCGCAACCCAGCGCGAGCACCGCATGCGCAGCCTCTACGAGATGTCGCGTGACCTGTCGGCGGCGCTGATGCCCGAACAGGTGGCCGAGATCGGCGCGCGGTTCCTCGCGGCCGAATTCGACGCGCGTTCCACCGTGCTGGCCGCCGACGAGCACGACCGGCTGGTGCCGCTGCCTGGCGGCAACGCGGCCGTCGACGACGCGGTGGCGCAGTGGGCCTTCGATCGCGGCGAGCCGGCCGGCTTCGGCACCGACACGCTGGCGGCCAGCGCCTGCCTCGTGCTGCCGCTGAAGGCGCCGATGCGGCTGCGTGGCGTGCTGGCCGTGCAGCCCGCCGAGCGCGCCACGCTCGGCCCCGACCAGCGGCGCCTGCTCGACACCTGCGCATCGCTGCTGGCGATCTCGCTGGAGCGCATCCACTACATCGACGTGGCGCGGGCGAGCACCGTGCAGATCGAGTCCGAACGGCTGCGCAACTCGCTGCTGTCGGCGATCTCGCACGACCTGCGCACGCCGCTGGCGGCGCTGGTCGGCCTGGCGGACACGCTGGCGATGACCGCACCGCGCCTGCCGCCGGCGCAGGCCGAGGTCACGGGCGCAATCCGCGAGTCCGCGCTGCGTATGAACGCGATGGTCGGCAATCTGCTGGACATGGCCCGGCTCGAGGCCGGCGCCGTGCCGATGCGTTGCGAGTGGCAGCCGCTGGAAGAAGTGGTCGGCAGCGCGCTGGCCGCGTGCGGCCCCGCGTTGCAGGGCCGGCAGGTGCGCGTGACGCTGGCCGACGAGCTGCCGCTGCTGCACCTGGACGCCGTGCTGTTCGAGCGCGTGCTGGTCAACCTGCTGGAGAACGCGGCGAAATACACGCCAGCCGGCAGTGCCGTCGAGATCACCGCGTCGGCATCGTCGTCGTCGGTGGCGATCGTCGTCGACGACCATGGCCCGGGCCTGCCGCCGGGGCGCGAAGAAGCCCTGTTCGACAAGTTCGAGCGCGGCAGCAAGGAGAGCGCGACGCCCGGCGTCGGCCTGGGCCTGGCGATCTCGCGCGCCATCGTGCAGGCGCATGGCGGAACGATCCGCGGCGAGAACCGGCCGGGCCCGTTGGGCATCGCCGGCGCGCGCTTCACGATCGAGTTGCCGCGCGGCTCACCCCCTGTCGATGACGGCAGCGCGGCCGCCAGCGACGGCGTCTAGGATGCCGAGATGAAGCCCCCACGCTCACTCCGTTCGCTGCCCCCCGAGGGGGCGCTCAGCACCTTCGGAACGGCCGGGCGGTGCTGAGATGGAACAGCGCGCCCGCATCCTCGTGGTCGAAGACGAGCCGGACATCCGCCGCTTCGTGCGCATGATGCTCGCGTCGGAAGGCCACGAGGTCTTCGAGGCCGCGACCCTGGAGCGCGGGCTCATCGAGGCGGGCAGCCGGCGGCCGGACTTGGCGGTGGTCGACCTCGGCCTGCCCGACGGCGACGGCGTCGAGCTGATCCGCGATCTGCGGGGTTGGTCCCAGGCGCCGGTCATCGTGCTGTCGGCGCGCGGCAGCGAGGCCGACAAGGTGGCCGCGCTCGACGCCGGGGCCGACGACTACCTGGTCAAGCCCTTCGGCGCGGCCGAACTGCTGGCGCGAGTGCGGGCACAGTTGCGAAGGCAGGCGCTCGTGCCTTCGTCGGCGCAGGTCGTGCTGCGTTTCGGCCGCACATCGGTGGACCTGGCGCGGCGCGTGGTCGAGCGCGACGGCGAACCGCTGCACCTGACGCCGATCGAGTACCGGCTTCTCACCCATCTGGCCGCGCAGCCCGATCGGGTCGTGACCCACCAGCAGTTGCTGAAGGCGGTGTGGGGACCCGGGCACGCGCAAGACACGCATTACGTGCGCGTGCACATGGCCAACCTGCGCAAGAAGGTCGAGGACGACGCATCGATGCCGCGCCACCTGCTCACGGAGGCCGGGATCGGGTACCGATTCCGGCCCTGAGATCCCTGCTGGGACCTGCGGATGAGTTCGCGCCGCAGGTCCGCCTTGTCTATGGGACTCCCTCGGCAGAGGGTCGCAGGCCGCCTTGAACGTCAGTTGACAGGCAGCCTGGCGAAGTCCTTCTTCGAGGCGTTGCCGCCGATCAGCGGCCGACGGTGCCCGCCAAGTGCGCTGGATAGCGCTCGCCCTGAACGGGAATGCGCGCCAGCACCTCGGCGATGCGCGCGAGGTCGGCCGCATCGAGTTCGACGCGAGCCGCGCCCAGGTTCTCATCCAACCGGTGCAGCTTGGTGGTGCCCGGGATCGGCACGATCCAGGGCCTCTGCGCCAGCAGCCAAGCCAGCGCGACCTGCGCCGGAGTGACCTTCTTGCCTTGCGCCATCGCGACGATGGCGTCGACCAGCGCCTGATTGGCCTGTCGCGCCTGAGGCGTGAAGCGCGGCACGATG
>JAGWTJ010000394.1 GCA_028869005.1 Burkholderiales bacterium
AGCCGCGCGGCCCGCCGCTGCCGAGCACGAGGGCGAGCCGTGGCGGCGGGCTTGCCGGTTCCGACGCGGGGATCGCGATCGGGGCATCGCCATCCGCATAGTCGAACGCGGCGCACCCGGCGAGCGCCGCAGGCAGCGCGAGCAGCGTGCGCAGCACGGCGCGACGCGGCGCGGACCCACTCACCGCGCCGCCTCGACCGATGCCGCCGCCGGGGCAGGCGCGCCGCGCGCGGCCAGCGGCAGCGCGAGCACCGCGATCGCGACCCCGGCCAGGGCCAGCAGCTCGTACAGCGTGCGGAAGGCCTCCACCCCCGCCCCGCTGCGCCCGACCAGCGCCACCGCGACCGCCGCGCCGATCGCACCGCCGATCTGGCGCAGCGCGTTGTTCACGCCGCTGCCCACACCGAAGCGCGCTGGCGGCAGCCATGCGACCGCCGCGGCCGACAGCGCCGGCAGCACCAGCCCGATGGCGACACCGGTGACCACCTGCGACGGCAGCCACACGCGCAGGTAGTCGGCCGTCGCGCCGATGCGCCACGCGAGCCAGCCCTGGCCGAGCGCGTACAGCAGGCCGCCCGCGACCAGCATCCAGCGGTGACCGACGCGCGCGGCGAGCTTGCCCGCGCACATCGCGACCGGGATCACGATCAGCGGCCCGGGCGTCACCGCGAGCCCGGCGAGCGACTGCGACCAGCCCCACACGCCCATCTGGAACAGGAAGGCGGACAGGAACATCGCGGAGAACGCCGCGCCGAACACCAGCGAGGCGACGCTGATCCAGCGGAACCCGCGGTCGTCGAAGAGGCTCAGGTCGAGCGCGGCGTCGGCGCGCCCGCGCGCCCAGGCGACGAACGCGAGCAGCAGCGCGAGGCCGGCGCCGCCGGCGATGGTGCTGTGCACCGGAAGGCAGCCCGCGGGGTCGATCTCGACGATGGCGTCGGCGATCGCGGCCACGCCGGCGATCAGCAGTGCGATGCCCGCCAGGTCGGGGCGCGCGCCTGCGTCGGCGCCGCTCAACTCGGGCAACTGCCGCCGAGCACGCAGCCAGGCGACCGCACCGACCGGCACGTTGATCAGGAACACCCAGCGCCACGATGCCTGAGCAATGACCAAAGAGCCGAAAGCCGGCCCCACCGCGGCGGCCAGCGCGCCCACCGCGCTCCACAGTCCGACCGCCGCCGCGCGCCTGGCAGGCGGGAACGCGGCCAGCACCAGCGCCAGCGAGGTCGGCGTCAGCAATGCCGCGCCGATGGCCTGCGCCACACGGGCGGCAACCAGCGGGACCGGCCCCAGCGCGAGTGCACACAGCGCCGACGCCAGCGTGAACACGCCGACGCCCCACAGGAACAGCCGCTTGCGCCCGAGCAGGTCGGCCATGCGGCCGGCCGGTACCAGCAGCGCGGCGTAGACGATCGTGTAGGCGTTCAGCGTCCACGACAGCAACGCGGCCGACACCGCGGCGAAGTCCGCGCGCAGGGCGGGAAAGGCCGCGACCATGACGGTGGCGTCGAGCGAGACCAGGAACACAGCCAACCCGCTGAGCGCGAAGGTGCGCCAGGGGCTTGCGACGGCGGCGCCTGGCGGCTCGGGTGCGTGGGTCGATGCGGCACGGTCCATGGGGCTGCCTTCGAGCGGAGGCTGGCGAAGGGCTTGTAGTTG
Organism: Burkholderiales bacterium; assembly: GCA_028869005.1. GTDB lineage: Bacteria > Pseudomonadota > Gammaproteobacteria > Burkholderiales > Burkholderiaceae_C > Rubrivivax. The sequence continues at coordinate 1,660 of JAGWTJ010000394.1, forward strand.
ACGGTGTCAACAATGGTGATCTACATTGTTGACGGTGTCAACACAACCCGGGTTCGGCGGCATGGCTTCCGATTCCTTCATCCAGGAGCCCTGCCATGCCCTTTCGTTTGCGTCTGCAACGACCCCTCGTCCTCGTCGCGGCGGCGGCGGGGATCTTCTTGCCGCCTGGGGCGACTGCCGCGACGGCCGACGTGTTCGTCAAGGTCAGCGGCATCGCCAGCGGTAGCGGCGAGATCGGGTGCGCCCTGTTTCCCGCCGGTCCAGAA
>JAGWTJ010000395.1 GCA_028869005.1 Burkholderiales bacterium
TGGGCAAGACCGGCCGCGCCATCGGCAGCGCCGCCACCGGCTCCGCGTTCTCCTTCGCCAGCACCTGGGCGCTGGGCCAGGTGGCCAGGCGCTACTACGCCGGCGGCCGTTCGCTGAGCGGCGATGCGCTGAAGAAGTCCTTCTCCGGCCTGGTCGGCGAGGCGCGGGGCCTGCAGCAGCGCTACATGCCCGAGATCGAGCAGCGCGCCCGCACGCTGGACGTCGGCAAGCTGATGCAGGAACTGCGCGCCTGAGGCCAGCGCCCCGGCGCACGCGCCCCTGTCCGAATCGCCCGGCATGACGTCGGGTCGCGAATCGCATTGCCCCGGACTACGCTTTGAATGGCGGTGCGCGGCCCGACGACCGGGCGCGGCGCGCGCTTCGCCGGGAGGAGCGGGATGGGATGCGTGCCGGGTTATGACTTCGATCTCTTCGTCAGCTATGCGCACATCGACGACGAACCGGATGTCGGCCAGCCAGCCGGCTGGGTCAGCACGCTCAAGGACAACCTGAAGGCCCGCCTCGACCGCCGCCTCGGCATCCGCTCCAGCATCTGGATGGACCAGCGCCTGGTCGCCGAGTCGCAGCTCGGCGAGCCGATCTTGGCCGGCTTGCGCCAGGCCGCCGGGCTGCTGGTGGTGCTGTCGCGCGCCTATCTGAACTCCACCTGGTGTGCGCGCGAGCGCGGCGGCTTCCTCGACGGCCTGCGGGATCGCCGCGCGCTGCGGCGGCCGGTGTTCGTCGTCGAATGCGACGACCTGGAACGCGAGCGCCTGCCCGAAGCCTTCGGCGACCTGCTCGGCGTGCGCTTCTGGCAGCGCCAGACCGAGGGCGCCGCGCCCGGCCGCCTGGGCGATCCGCTGCCGACGCTGGAGGATCGCAGCTACTGGGCGCGCCTGAACGACCTGTCGTTCAAGGTGGCCGAGGGCCTGTCGCGGCTGCGCGATGTGCCGCCCGGGCACGCTGCGGCGCCCGCTGCGGAGGCCTCATCCGGCCGTCCGGCGGTGTTCCTCGCCGAAGTGGGCGACGAGCTGATGGACGAGTACGAGCGACTGCAGCGCAGCTTCGAGCAGGCCGGCCTCGTCGTGCTGCCCGAGCGCGCCTACCCGCGCAGCGATGCCGACGCCTACGCCGCGGCGATGGCCGAGGACCTGCGCCGCTGCGCCCTGTTCGTGCAACTGCTGGGCGAATACCCGGGGCGGGTGCGCGGCTGGGACGTCGCGCTGTCGGCGCTGCAGTACCGCACGGCGCAGCAGGCCGGCGTGCCGTTGCGGCGCTGGCGGCGCTTCGGACTGAACCCGGAGGACATCCGCGACGAGGTCCACCGGCAGTCGGTGTTCGCCGCCGACGTGGTCAATGAAGGCCTGGAGGTGTTCGCGGCCGGCGCACTGCAGGCGCTGCGGCAGACCCGCCCGCCGCCCGCGCCGGCGGCGGGCGACCTGCTGGTGTTCGTCGATCACGACCGCAGCGATGCCCGCATCGCCGGCGAGCTGTGCGATTTCTTCGATGCGCAGGGGCTGGGTTTCCTGCGCCCCGAAGCGCAGGACAGCGCCGAGGCGATGCGTGCCGACCTGGAGGACAACCTGCGCCTGTGCGACGGCCTCGTCGTGGTCTACGGCAGCACGCAGCCGGTGTGGGTGCGCCAGCAGCTCAAGGAGACGCTAAAGATCAAGAGCGTGCGCGAGCGGCCGCTCGGCCGCGTGCTGCTGTGCCAGGCCGAGCCCGACGCCGACAAGCCGGACCCCGGCATCAAGCTCCCCAACCAGCGCGTCATCGACTGCCGCCGCGGCATCGACGCCAGCGCGCTGCAGGCGCTCACCGACTTCGTGCGCGAGCTGCGCGGCACGGCGCCATGAACGCGAGCCCGCCCGGCGACTTCGCGTCGTCGCCCTACCCCGGCCTGCGGCCCTTCGGCGAGG
>JAGWTJ010000396.1 GCA_028869005.1 Burkholderiales bacterium
CACTTGGCCGAGTTGCGCGGCGCGCTGCACGACGAGCGCGCGCTCGGCGCCTCGCGTCTGGCCGAGCTCGATGCGCTGATCGAGCGGCTGCAGCGCGCGGGCACGCTCGACGCCGAGGCCGCCTACGTCGATCTGTTCGACCGCGGCCGCAGCACCTCGCTCAACCTGTTCGAGCATGTGCACGGCGACTCGCGCGACCGCGGCCCGGCGATGATCTCGCTGGCCCAGAGCTACGAGCAGGCGGGCCTGTACCTGAAGCCGGGCGAACTGCCCGACTACCTGCCGGTGGCGCTCGAGTACGCGAGCACGCAGCCGCCCGCAGCGGCGCGCGCCTTCCTGGCCGAGTTCGCGCATCTGCTGCGCATCGTGTTCAGCGCGCTGCTGGCGCGCCAGAGCGCGTATGCCAGCGTGCTCGCCGCGCTGCTCGATCTGGCCGGCGAGCGCGCCGAGCCGGTCGCGCTGCCCGAGGAGCCTGCGCTGGACGAGGCCTGGGCCGAGCCGGCGGCCTTCGACGGCTGCTCGAGCGCGGGCCAAGCGTCGGCGGCGCCGCGCGGCGCCGCGCAACCCATCCGCATCGTCACGTCGCGGCCGGCGGCCGCGGCGCAAGGAGTCCGCACATGAACCTGTACAACTTCCTGTTCGTCGTCTATCCGTACATCTGTCTGGCGGTGTTCCTGATGGGCAGCCTGGCGCGCTTCGACCGCGACCAGTACACGTGGAAGAGCGATTCGTCGGTCCTGCTGCGCCGCGGCGCGATGAACTGGGCGAGCAACCTCTTTCACTTCGGCATCCTGTTCCTGCTCGTCGGCCACACGCTCGGACTGCTGACGCCGCACTGGATGTACGAGCCCTTCATCAGCGCGCCGCACAAGCAGATCGTGGCGATGACCTCGGGCGGCATCGCCGGCGCGGCCTGCTTCATCGGCCTGACGATGCTGATCTACCGGCGCATCGCCGACCCGCGCATCCGTCTGACCAGCCATCGCACCGATCTGGCGATCCTCGTCATCCTGTGGGTCCAGCTGGCGCTCGGCCTCACGACGCTGCCGTTCTCGTTCGTGCAGCGCGAGAACGCGCACGAGATGCTGATCCTGGCCGGCTACCTGCAGGGCATCGCCACGTTCCGGCCCGATGCCGCCGTGCTCGAGGCGGTGGCTTGGCCGTTCAAGGTGCACATGCTGCTGGGCATGACGATCTTCTTCCTGCTGCCCTTCAGCCGCCTCGTGCATGTGTGGAGCGGGCTGGCGTCGATCTTCTACGTGCTGCGGCCGTACCAGCTCGTGCGCTCGCGGCGCCTGAACGTGCCGCCCGGCCAGAACCTGCCGCGGAGGACGTGATGGAAGCGAAAGTCAGCGCGGTCGCCAGCGTCGACGGCGTGACCCTGCACGCGAGCGGCGTCGTGCTCGACGAGGCGACGCTGCGCCAGCGCGCCTGCACCGAACTGCTGCGGCAGGCGGCGCAGCGCGCCGGGCTGCCGGGCGCCGCCGAGCGCACCGGCGACGACGGCATCGCGAGCGAGGCGGCCTCCGCGGCCATCGAGGCCTTGCTCGAACGCGAGCTGGCGGTGCCCGAGCCCGACGAAGCCGCCTGCCGTCGCCACCATGCGGCCAACGCGGCGCGCTACACGCGCGGCGAACGCGTGCAGGCGCGCCATGTGCTCTTCGCCGTCACGCCGGGCGTCGACGTGAACGCGCTGCGCCGGCGCGCCGAGGCCTGCCTGCTCGATCTGCGCTGTCGGCCCGAGGCCTTCGCCGAGGTGGCGGGCGTGACCTCCAACTGCCCCAGCGGTGCCACGGGCGGCGCGCTCGGCTGGCTCGAGGCGGCCGATTGCGCGCCGGAGTTCGCGCGCGAGCTGTTCGGACACACCGAGGTCGGCGTGTTGCCGCGCCTGGTGGCCACACGTTTCGGCTGGCATGT
>JAGWTJ010000397.1 GCA_028869005.1 Burkholderiales bacterium
ATGGAATCCATGCGCCCTGGTGGGTCGTGATCCCGCTCGGCGCGGTGCTCGCCGGCGGCGCCGGTGTGCTGCTCGGCGCGCCGACGCTCAAGCTGCGCGGCGACTACCTGGCGATCGTGACGCTCGGCTTCGGCGAGATCATCCGCGTGTTCATGAACAACCTCGAGCAGCCGATCAACATCACCAACGGACCGCGTGGGCTGGACCGCATCGACTCGATGGCCATCGGCGTGCGCGGCACCGAGTTCTACTTCGACTTCGGCAAGGCGCTGCACATCGGCGACTACGTCATCCCCTCGGTGACGCTGTACTACTACCTGCTGCTCGCGCTGGTGGTCGGCAGCGTCGTCATCTGCCAGCGCCTCGAGCGCAGCCGCATCGGCCGCGGCTGGATGGCGATCCGCGAGGACGAGATCGCCGCCAAGGCGATGGGCATCAACACGCGCAACATGAAGCTGCTGGCGTTCGGCATGGGCGCCACCTTCGGCGGCGTGTCGGGCGCGATGTTCGCGGCCTTCCAGGGCTTCGTCTCGCCCGAGAGCTTCAGCCTGATGGAGAGCATCATGATCGTCGCCATGGTGGTGCTCGGCGGCATGGGGCATCTGCCGGGTGTCATCCTCGGCGCGCTGCTGCTGGCGGCGCTGCCCGAGGTGCTGCGCTACGTCGCGTCGGCGATCGATCTGCAGGACCTGACCGGCGGGCGCATCGACGCGTCGATCCTGCGCCAGCTGCTGATCGCGCTGGCGATGATCATCATCATGCTGCTGCGGCCGCGCGGCCTGTGGCCTTCGCGCGAACACGGCAAGGCGGCGGCGACCGCCGAGCGCTGAGGGCAGCGACATGAACGGCAGCGCCAGCCCCACCATCCTCGACGTCAAGGGCGTCAGCAAGCGCTTCGGCGGACTGCAGGCGTTGTCCGACGTGGGCATCACGATCCGCCAGGGCGAGGTCTACGGGCTGATCGGTCCCAACGGTGCGGGCAAGACGACCTTCTTCAACGTCATCACCGGCCTGTACAAGCCCGACGGCGGCAGCTTCGAACTGGCCGGCAAGCCGTACAAGCCGAGCGCCGTGCACGAAGTGGCCAAGCACGGCATCGCGCGCACGTTCCAGAACATCCGCCTGTTCCCCGAGATGACGGCGCTCGAGAACGTGATGGTCGGCCGCCACGTGCGCACGCATTCGGGCCTGTTCGGCGCCGTGTTCCGCACCGCCGGCTTTCTGGCCGAGGAGGCGGCGATCCGCACGCGCGCGCAGGAGCTGCTCGACTACGTCGGCATCGGCCGCTACGGCGAATATCGCGCGCGCACGCTCAGCTACGGCGACCAGCGCCGCCTCGAGATCGCGCGCGCGCTGGCCACCGAGCCCAAGCTGATCGCGCTCGACGAGCCGGCGGCCGGCATGAACGCCACCGAGAAAGTGGTGCTGCGCGAGCTGATCGATCGCATCCGCAGCGACGGTCGCACGATCTTGCTCATCGAGCACGACGTGAAGCTGGTGATGGGACTGTGCGACCGCGTCACCGTGCTCGACTACGGCAAGACCATTGCCGACGGCCCGCCGGCCGAGGTGCAGAAGAACGAGAAGGTGATCGAGGCCTACCTCGGCGCCGGCCAACACTGACAGCCCGAGGCGCGCATGGCATCCGAGATCCTTCTGCAGGTGAGCGGCCTGAAGGTCGCCTACGGCGGCATCCAGGCCGTCAAGGGCGTGAGCTTCGAGGTCCGCGCCGGCGAGCTCGTCAGCCTCATCGGCGCCAACGGCGCCGGCAAGACGACCACGCTCAAGGCCATCACCGGCACCCAGCCTGTGGCCGACGGCGGCATCGAGTTCCTCGGCCGGCCGATCAAGGGCCAGGGCCCCTGGGACCTCGTGCGCCAGGGCCTGGTGATGGTGCCCGAGGGCCGCGGCACCT
>JAGWTJ010000398.1 GCA_028869005.1 Burkholderiales bacterium
GGCGGCCTACCAGGCCTACTTCGAGCACCTGCCGGTGTCGCCGGCGATGGCGCCGAACGGCCCGGCCATGCGCATCCACGACCGCTACCGCTGGGGGCGGCTGGCCGAGCTGTGGACGCTGGACGGCCGCCAGTACCGCAGCGTGCACGCCTGCGGCGACAAGGGCGCGGCCGGCGGCCGCTCGATCTCGACCGACTGCGCGGACCTCGCCGACCCGGCGCGCACGGTATTCGGCGCCGCGCAGGAGCGCTGGCTGGCCGAAGGCCTGGCGCAGAGCACGCGGGCCTGGAAGCTGCTCGCCCAGGGCAGCCAGGTGAGCCCCGCCGGCATTGCCGTGCCGGGCCTGGCGCGGCGCATCTACAGCGACGGCTGGGACGGCTACCCGCTCGCCCGCGAGCGCCTGCTCGATGCCATCGCCGCGGCCGGCGGCAACACCATCGTGCTCGGCGGCGACGTGCACCGCCATGTGGCCGCCCAGCTGCGGCGCCGGCCGGACGATGCGCGTTCACCCATCATCGCCGCCGAGTTCGTCACCAGCTCGATCACCAGCCGCGGCATCGCCGAGCCGCTGATGACGGCGATCCGCGCCAGCAACCCCGACCTGCTGCATGCGCGCTCCGACGAGCGCGGCTACACCTTCCTGGAGGTGACGCCGCAGGCCGCGCACGCCGACTTCCGCGCCACGCCCTACCCGGCCCAGCCCGGCGCGGCGCTGTACTCGCAGGCACGCTTCAGCGTCGAGGCCGGCCAGCCCGGGGTCGTGCGCGACTGAACGAGACCCGCCCGTTTGTCACGCGCCGCGGCACTTCGTATCGAAAGGCACGGCAAGGACGCGCTTGTTCCCGGCTTCCCCCTGCCGCGCCGTTGCCCACACTGGGATCATTCCGATCGCACGGTGGGCAGCGAGCGCAAAGCGGGGGTGGTGATCATGAGCAGCAAGTCGTCTTCGGGTTCCTGGTGGTCGGCGCTGGGCTTCGGCAAGGCCGCCGCAGCAGCGCCGGATACCGACTACGCCGACATGGGCACGGCCTTCGGCCTGGACGCCAGCCTCGACACCCTGCCCATGCCCGAAGCCAAGACCAAGGCACGCAACGAGCCGGGCCGGCCGCCCGCCGGCGCAGGCGCCACCAAGAAGCGCTGACGCGCGCCGTTCAGCGGATCAGCAGCACCGGCGTCTTGCACGCCGACAGCACCTTGGTGGCCACCGAGCCCATCACCAGGTTGCCCAGCGTGCCGTGGCCGTGCGAGCCCATCACGAGCAGGTCGAAATCGCCCGCATCGGCAGTCTTGGCGATCACCTCGGCCGCGTGGCCGACCTTGCCGACGAACGTCGCCTCGATGCCCTGCTTCTTGAAGAAGGTGCGGATCGACTTGAACACGGCCTCGCTGGTGTCGGCGTAGTAGCTCTTCAGCGTGTCGCGGTCGATCACCGAGGCGGCGCGCGCCGGCACCGGCGCGACGGTATTCACCACGGTGTAGTCGTGCCGGTTGCCCAGCCACTCGTCGTGAGCAGCGAGGTAGGCGAGCATGCGCTTGGTGTAGTCGCTGCCGTCGACGGCGAGGAGGATCTTCATCGCGTGCTGTCTCCTTGGGGACATGATTGAAACGAATCGAGTCTCGCACAGGGTGGGCGTGGGTTCTTGACAACCCGCAACCGCGGCCGGGCTTACCATGCACGCCCCATGAACCCACGCATCGAAGAACTCAAGCGCCAGATCCGCCAGCTCGAGGAGCTGGCCGCCTCCGGCGCCCTGCCGGCCGAGCAGGCCGCGGCGTCGAAGACGAAGCTGGAGCAGGAGCTGCTCGCGCTGGTGATGCAGCCGGGCACCGAAGCGCCGGCACCGGCCGCGGCTCCGAAGCCTGCTGCTGCTGCGCCGGCCGCAGCCGCCGCGCCGCGGGTGTCGCGCAAGCT
>JAGWTJ010000131.1 GCA_028869005.1 Burkholderiales bacterium
TGCCGAACTCCTTGATGTCGGCGCCGCCCGAGAAGGCCTTGCCGCCGCCGGTGATGACCACGGCGCACACGGCCGCGTCGTCCATCGCCTTGTCGATGCCGGCGCTCGTGTCGCGCCTCGTGTCGTAACCCAGGCCGTTGACCGGCGGGTTGTCCAGCGTGATGACGGCGACATCGCCGCGAAGCTCGTACTTGGCGCCCATGGCGTCTCCTCGGACCGGATGGCCGGATGGCCGGCTGCAGGAATGAAACGATCGTTCGATTCTAGGTGCGCCACGCGCGCCGCGGCGCGAGGCAAGGCGGCGTGGAGGGCCGCAGGCCGCGTGCCGCCGCTATGCTGGCGCATCGAATCCGGGAGTGATACGCATGCCCCGCCAGCGCCCCAGCATCGCCGACAAGCGACGCACCTTCCACCACCTGCACGCCGCCGGCTGCTTCGTGATTCCGAACCCGTGGGACCTCGGCAGCGCGCGGTACCTGCAAAGCCTCGGCTTCCGGGCGCTGGCGACGACCAGCTCGGGTTTCGCCTGGAGCCGCGCGCGGCCCGACGGCACGACGTCGCGCGACGAGGCGCTGGCGCACATGCGCGAGATCGTCGACGCCACCGACCTGCCGGTGAACGCGGACTTCGAGAGCGGCTACGCCGCCGATGCCGCCGGCGTCGGCGAGAGCGTACGGCTGGCGATCGAGACCGGCGTCGCCGGCCTGTCGATCGAAGACTCGAGCGGTGACCCTGCGCGGCCGCTGCGTTCGCTCGACGACGCCGTGGCGCGCGTGCGCGCAGCCCGCGCGGCCATCGACCGCAGCGGCGGCGACGTGCTGCTGGTGGCGCGCGCCGAGTGTTTGTGGCTCGGTCGCCCGGACCTGGACGAGACGATCGCCAGGCTGCGGGCCTACGCCAACGCCGGCGCCGACTGCCTCTACGCGCCGGGCCTGAAGACGCGCGAGCAGATCGCGGCCGTGGTGGCCGCGGTCGCCCCCAGACCGATCAATTTGCTCGTCGGCACGGCGAGCGAGTGGACAGTGCGCGACATCGCCGCGCTCGGCGTGCGCCGCGTCAGCGTGGGCGGCGCGCTAGCGCGCGCGGCGTGGGCCGGATGGATGAGCGCGGCCCGGATGCTTGCCGACGAAGGGCGCTTCGACGGCCTGGCCGGCGCCGCGTCGGGCAGTGCGCTCGATGCACTGTTCGGCGCCGCCGCTGACCGGCCTGGTGCCTGAGCAACGCGTCACGAGTTCTTGACGACCAGTCGGTTGTCGACGGCCGTCACGCCTTTGACAGCCTGCACGAGCTGCGTGGCGCGCATCTGCGCTGCGGCGTCGGGCGCAGAGCCGTTGAGCGTCACCTTTCCATGCAGGGTGTCGACGTCGATATTCAGCGCGCTCAGCGTCGGGTCCTTGGCGAGGCTCGCTCTGACTTCGGAGGTGATCGCTGCGTCGTCCGACATCTGCTTCTGTGCCGACGCCATGGCCGAGGCCTGCGCATCGAGCTGGTCGACGCCTTGCCTCACATCGGACTTCACCTCGCCGCCCTTTTGCTGGGCCGCCGCGACGCTCTGGTCGCGCTCTTGCGCGGCGCCCTGCTGCGAAGAATCGCTGCAGGCTGCCAGCAGGCCGCTCGACAGCAGAGCCACCGCCATCGTGATTCCGAGGGACGAATGCATTCGCATGATGATTCCTTTCATTGGATGTCAGACGGAACAACGCGCGGCGTCGATCAACCGCGAACGACGATCGCGTTGTGCACGGACCTCACCCCTTTGACCTCGTAGGCGAGCCGCTCGGCGGTGTCCCTTTCGGCGCTGTTCTTGGCGAAACCCGAAAGCATCACCGTGCCCTTCAGGGTCTCGACACTGATGGCCGTCGCATCCACCATCGAGTTGTCGACGAACTTGGCCTTGACGGCGGCGGTGATCGAGGCGTCGTCGACATAGGCTCCGACGGTCTCCTGGCCGCGCTGCACGGCGCAGCCAGGCAGGGCGATCAGGAAGGCGGAAGCGATGACGGCCGACAAAGTAAGTTGCGATTTCATTTCGGTTCTCCAAAGCAGGTTGTGAACTGCGCTCCAAGACTCGGCCAGTGCGGGCGTGTCAGCGAGCGCGACCTTGCGAGCGCGTGAAGCCCAGGGCCATCATCGGCGCCGGATCAGCGCGAAGACGAAGCTTGCGACAGCCAGCACGACGAAGACGAAGAACAACGCCTGCGCGATGCCCACCGCGCCGGCCGCGATGCCGCCGAAGCCGAACAGGGCAGCGACAAGCGCGATGACGAGAAAGACGACTGCGTAGTACAACATTTCGGTTCTCCTCGGGAGCGGAACGGATCGATGCGCCTCTTGGTGCAGCGATGTGTTCACTCTAGGAAGACCGCCGCGCGACGTGAATCGGCGCGCAGCGCAACGTGCTGTGGGCCGATCGGGTCGGCGGCTGTAGGACGCCGCCGACAGCGCGGCGCCGCACCCTGACAGCCTGCTAATGCGCCGCGGCCCGGACGCTCGACGGCAGCGTCGCGCCCACGCTCGTGCCCTTGCCGGGGGCGCTTCGCACCTGCAACGCGCCGCCGTCGGCCTCGACGCGAAAGCGCATGCCGAGCAAACCATTGGCCACGGCATTCGGGCGGCTTGGATCGAAGCCCACGCCGTCGTCGATGACCTCGATGCGCACCATGGCGTCGCGCATGCCGAGCACGACCCGGACATTGCGCGCCTTGGCGTACTTGGCGATGTTGGTCAGCGCCTCCTGCACCAAGCGGTAGACGGTCAGCTCGCATGCGGGCCGCAGTGACACCGGTTGCAGATCGCACTGCACGCGAAGCTCGGAGTGCTGCGCAAACTCTTCGATCAGGATACGCAGGGCGGCAACCAGACCGAGGTTGGACAGCGACGACGGCCGCAAGTCTTCGATGATGCGGCGCTTGAGCGAGATGCCGCTGTCGAGCAAAGTGCGCAGGTGGTCCAGCCGCGCACCGGCCTCGGGCGAGAGCGCGCTCAGGCGCGTCCTGATGCGCGCCAGGTCGAGCTTGGCCGCCGTGAGCAGCGCGCCCAGTTCGTCATGCAGTTCGCGCGCGAGCCGGGCGCGTTCGTCCTCGCGCGCCGTCAGCAGGTGACGTGACAGCACCGTGAGCTCGGCGGTGCGGTGCGCGACTGCGGACTCGAGGAGATCGCGCTCGGCCTGAACCGCCGCCTGCTGGCGCCGGCGCTCCATTTCGAGCGCGCGCGTCGATCGCCAATACATCAGCAGCGCACCGACGCTTAAGACCGTCATCAGCGCGACGCCGATGCGGTTGAGCATCAAGGTGCGGTCGAGGCGGTCCCGCGTGAGATCGCCGCCGCGCGCCTCGTCGTCGAGCAAGGACTGGGCGGTCGATCGAACCAGGTCCATGCGTTCCTTGCCGATGTTGGACAGCAGCAGGTCGCGCGCCGCATCGGCGCGCCCGGTCCGATAAAGATTCATCACCACTTCGAGCTCGGAGATCTTCTCGGCGACCAGTTCGTCGAGCTTGGTCATCGATCGCCGGAGCTCGACGTTCCCGGCGTAGTGCCGGCGCAGCCAGGCGCGCGTCTCGGGCAACGACTGCAGTGCCGCGTCGAACGGCTCGGCGTACTCCTTGCGCCCGGTGAGCAGATAGCCGCGCTGCGCGGTCTCGGCGTCGGTCACGCCCTGCAACAAGCGCTGCACGTGGTTGCCGGCGTCGCCGATCGCGGCCAGATCGGCGCGTGCCGTGCGCGCATGCCAATAAGAGGTCTCGCTGATGACGAGCACCAGCAGCGCCGCGAGCCCCGCGGCAACCACGGCAACCAGGTCGCCGCGCATCTTGATCGGCAGCTTCACGGCATGGCACCGGGCGCGGCACTAGACTCGCACCGCCGCCCAACTCTGCGAGGCTGCGCACCATGATCAGAATCGTGATCGCCGACGACCACGCCATCGTGCGCACCGGGCTGCGCCAGTATCTCTCCGAGCAGCCGGACCTGTGCGTCACAGGGGAAGCCGCAAACGGGCACGAGGCGCTCGACCTCGTCCGCCAGGGTGAGCTCGACGTGTTGCTGCTGGACTTGTCGATGCCCGACCAAAGCGGCGTCGATGCGTTGTCCGCGATCCATGCGCGCAAGCCCGAACTGCCGATCCTGATCCTGTCGGGCTTTCCGGAAATGCACTACGCGACGACCTTGCTCAAGCAGGGAGCCAGCGGCTACCTGAACAAGGAGTGCGACCCCGAGGACATCGTGACGGCCATCCGCACCGTGGCACGCGGGCGCAAGTACATCTCGGCCGCGGTGGCCGAACAGCTTGCAAGCGGCCTCGATCCGACCGCGGCGAAAGAGCCGCACGAGTTGCTCTCCGAGCGCGAGTTTCAGGTCTTCCTGCGCCTGGCCAAGGGCGAAGCGATCGGCCATATCGCCGACGGTATGACCCTCAGCGTGAAGACCGTCAGCACCTACCGCAGCCGGGTGATGGAGAAGATGGCGCTCAAGTCCAATAGCGACCTGACCTACTACGCCTTGAAGGCCGGCCTCATTCAGTAATCCGCCGGACGAGGCCATGGGTCACGGGTCGAGCGCGCCGGCGCCGGCGTCGCCGCCCACCGCGGCGAGCCGCTCGCAGTAGCCGATCAGGGCGTCGATCTGGGTCGACTTGTCGAATACGCGGTCGGCGCCGAGTTCGAAGCAGCGACTGCGCACGGCGGGAGTCGCGAAGTTGCTCAGCACGACGCGGCGCGGCGGGTGGCGTTCCATCTGCAGCGCGCGCAGTACGGCAAGGCCGGAACCCTGCTTCAGAAAGAGGTCGACGATGCACAGATCGCAATCGTCGCCGCGATCGCGCAACCAGACCAGGGCGCCCGACTCGTCCTCGGCATAGCCGACGACTTCGAGCGGCGCCAGTTCCTCCAGCGCCGCGACCAGGCTCTCGCGAATGATGGGACTGTCTTCGACAAGAAAGGTGCGCAACTTGGACATCGCAAGAGTGCCGAACACGACGCTCGCGAGACATCGCGGGAACAGTCTTCGAGGCCAAGCATGCGCTCGGACTCCGCCACGCGCAAGCGGCGTGGCGGCGATCTGCGTATAGGCGGTTTCCTACGCCGGTGCACACTAGCGTCGTTCAAGCCCCCGCCGCGCGCCTGCGGCATCGCTGCCGCCCTGCACCCGGGCCCATGAACTCCATGCCTGCGAGACAGACCGTCATGAACGCACCGACCAAGCGCCCCACCCGCACCGAAACCGACAGCATGGGCGCCATCGAAGTCGCCGCCGACCGCTACTGGGGCGCGCAGACCGAGCGCTCGCTGCATCACTTCTCGATCGGGAGCGAGCACTTCCCGCGTCCGCTGATCCGCGCCTTCGGCATCCTCAAGAAGGCCGCGGCGCTGACCAACCGCGACCTCGGTACGCTCGAGCCCGGACTGGTCCAGCTCATCGTCGACGCCGCCGACGAGGTCGTCGCCGGCGCGCTCGACGGGCACTTCCCGCTCCACGTCTGGCAGACCGGCAGCGGCACGCAGACCAACATGAACGTCAACGAGGTGATCTCGAACCGCGCCATCGAGATGGCCGGCGGCGTGCTGGGCAGCAAGCAGCCCGTGCATCCGAACGATCACGTCAACCGCGGCCAGTCGTCCAACGACACCTTCCCGAGCGCGATGCACATCGCCGCCGTCGAGGAGACGGTGCACCGGCTGCGGCCGGCGCTGGAGCGGCTGCGCGGCACGCTAGCCGCCAAGGCGCAAGCCTTCGCCGACATCGTCAAGGTCGGGCGCACGCACCTGCAGGACGCGACGCCGCTCACGCTCGGCCAGGAGATCTCGGGCTGGGTCGCGCAGCTCGACCTCGCGCGCGCCGCCGTCTACGCCGCGCTGCCCGCCGTGCACGAGCTGGCGCTCGGCGGCACCGCCGTCGGCACCGGCCTCAACACGCACCCCGAGTATGCCGAGCGCAGCGCCGCGCACATCGCCGCGCTCACCGGCTTGCCGTTTCGCAGCGCGCCCAACAAGTTCGCCGCCCTGGCCGGCCACGAGCCGCTGGTGGCGCTGCACGGGGCGCTGAAGACGCTCGCCTGCGCGCTCACCAAGATCGCCAACGACGTGCGCTGGCTCGCCTCGGGCCCGCGCTCGGGGCTGGGCGAGATCACGATCCCCGAAAACGAGCCCGGCAGCTCGATCATGCCGGGCAAGGTCAACCCGACGCAGTGCGAGGCGCTGACGATGGTGTGCGCGCAGGTGCTCGGCAACGACGTCGCGGTGGGCATCGGCGCTGCGTCGGGCAATTTCGAGCTCAACGTCTACAAGCCGCTCATCGTCCACAACGTGCTGCAAAGCCTGGCGCTGCTGGGCGACGCGATGGCCAGCTTCGAGCGCTTCTGCGCGCGCGGCATCGAGCCCGACCTGCCGCGCATCGCCGCCAACCTCGAGCGCAGCCTGATGCTGGTGACCGCGCTCAACCCGCACATCGGCTACGACAACGCGGCCAGGATCGCCAAGAAGGCGCACGCCGACGGCAGCACGCTGCGCGAGGCGGCCATGGAGCTCGGGCTGGTGTCGGGCGCCGACTTCGACCGCTGGGTCGACGCCGGGAAGATGACCGAGCCGGGCGCTTGAGCGCCGAAGGGCCGCTCAGACCTCCAGCCACTCCTTGCGGATGTAGGCGTCGGCACGCAGTTCGGCCGGCGTGCCGTCGAACACGATGCGGCCATGGCCCATGACGAGGCAGCGGTCGGCGACCTCGAGCGCGATGGTGAGCTTCTGCTCGACCAGCAGCACGGCCAGGCCGCGGCGCTTGAGCTCGCGCAGGTACTCGGCCACCTGTTCGACGATCTTGGGCGCCAGCCCCTCGGTCGGCTCGTCGATCATGATGAGCTCGGGGTCGCCCATCAGCGTGCGGCACAGCGTGAGCATCTGCTGCTCGCCGCCCGACAGCACGCCGGCCTCGGTGTCGCGGCGCTCGGCCAGGCGCGGGAACATGCGGTACATGTCGTCGAAACCCCAGCGCGGCTGCGCGGCACCCGACTTGCGGCCGAGCATCAGGTTCTGCTGCACCGTGAGCGTGGGGAAGATGTCGCGGTTCTCGGGCACGTAGCCGATGCCGGCGCGCGCGATCTCGAACGCCTTGCGGCCGAGCAGCTCCTGCTCGCGCCAGCGCACCGAGCCGCTGCCGTCGACCAGGCCCATGATGGCCTTGACGGTGGTCGAGCGGCCCGAGCCGTTGCGCCCGAGCAGCGCCACGATCTCGCCGGAGTGCACCTCGAAGCTCACGCCGTGCAGCACGTGGCTCTTGCCGTAGAAGGCGTGGACGTTGTCGACGCGCAGCATGGCAGTCGGCCTCAATCGCCGCCGGCGCCGGCCGCCGTGGCCTGCGCGTCGGCCAGCACCGAGCCGAGGTAGGCCTCCTGCACGCGCGCGTCGGCGCGCACGCGCTCGGGCGTGTCGAAGGCGATGACCTCGCCGTACACCAGCACGGCGATCCGGTCGGCCAGGCCGAACACCACGCCCATGTCGTGCTCCACCGTGAGCAGCGTCTTGCCGGCCGTGACCTCGCGGATCAGTGCGACGAAGCGCGTGGTCTCGCTGCGGCTCATGCCGGCGGTCGGTTCGTCGAGCAGGATCACGCTCGCGCCGCCGGCGATCGTGACGCCGATCTCGAGCGCGCGCTGCTCGGCGTAGGTGAGGTTCGTCGCCAGCACGTCGCGCTTCTTGTCGAGCCTGACCATCTCGAGCACCTCGTCGGCGCGGTCGTTGGCGTCGTCGAGATCGGCCAGGAACTTCCAGAACGCGTAGCGGTAGCCCAGGCTCCACAGCAGCGCGCAGCGCACGTTCTCGAACGCCGACAGGTGCGTGAACAGGTTGCTGACCTGGAAGCTGCGCGCCAGTCCGCGCCGCGCGATGCGGTACGGCGCCAGGCCGTCGATGCGTTCGCCGTCGAGCAGGATGCGGCCGCTGGTCGGCGCGAAACGTCCGCTCACGAGATTGAACAGCGTGCTCTTGCCGGCGCCGTTCGGGCCGATGATGGCCACGCGCTCGCCGCGCCGCACCTGCAGCGTGGCG
Source organism: Burkholderiales bacterium (assembly GCA_028869005.1). GTDB lineage: Bacteria > Pseudomonadota > Gammaproteobacteria > Burkholderiales > Burkholderiaceae_C > Rubrivivax. Next base: position 8,034 of record JAGWTJ010000131.1, read on the forward strand.
CCGCGGATGATGCTCGTCTTGCCGAAGCTCTTGTGCAGGTCGATCAGCTCGAGCGCGAAGACAGAGTCGTTCACAGCGCCTCCCTGCGCTTGATCTCCTTGTCGATCTCCTCCTGCGTCTGCCCCCACTGCAGGGCGAAGTGGCGCCGCACGAACTCGAACAAGGCGGCCCCCGTGAGCAGCACGAAGACGGCGCCGAACCAGCTGTCGAAGCCGCGCGCATCGAGCGTCGCACCGGCGTAGCGCAGCGGCGGGCCGCCGACGTCGTTGAGCTGCAGGTCGTACACCATCTCGATCATCGCGCCGGCACCGGCCAGCATCGCCAGCACGCAGCCGCCGAGCGCGAGATAGGCGCTCCAGATGCGGCCGAGCTTGCCGAACGCCGCCAGCCGCAGGTTCATCATCACCAGGCTGGCGATGCCGCCGGGCGCGTACATCACCATCACCATGAACACGAGGCCGATGTAGAGCAGCCACGCCGGCGTCAGCTCCGACAGCAGCACCAGCGCCACCACCATCAGCACGGCGCCGATGATGGGGCCGAAGAAGAAGGTCGCGCCGCCCAGGAACACGAACAGCAGGTAGGCGCCCGAGCGCATCGCGCCGACCACCTCGGCGGTGACGATCTCGAAGTTGAGCGCGCTCAGGCCGCCGGCGATGCCGGCGAAGAAGCCCGACACCATGAAGGCGAGAAAGCGCACGCGCTGCGCGCTGTAGCCGACGAACTCGACGCGCTCGGGGTTGTCGCGCACCGCATTGAGCATGCGTCCGAGCGGCGTGCGCGTGAAGGCGAACATTGCCGCCGTGCTGACGAAGCAGTACGCGGCCACCAGGTAGTACAGCTGGATCTGCGGCCCGAAGGTGATGCCGAGGAAGGGTCGGCCGACGACGCGGTTGCCGCTCACGCCGCCCTCGCCGCCGAAGAACTCGGGGATCATCAGCGACATCGACCACACCAGCTCGCCGATGCCCAGAGTGATCATGGCGAAGGTGGTGCCGGCCTTCTTGGTCGTCACGTAGCCGAGCAGTGCGGCGAAGAACAGGCCGCCGCAGCCGCCCACCAGCGGCACCAGGCTGACCGGCAGCGAGATCGTGCCGGCCGCCGCCGCGTTCAGCGCGTGGATGGCGATGAAGCCGCCCAGGCCGCTGTAGACCGCGTGCCCGAAGCTGAGCATGCCGCCCTGGCCGAGCAGGATGTTGAACGCCAGGCAGGCGACGATGCCGATGGCGATCTGCGCCAGCATCGACTGCATGTAGCTGCTCGTCCAGATGAGCGGCGCGACGATCAGCGCCAGCGCGTACAGCCCCCACACCAGCCAGCGCCCGACGTTGTAGGGCTTGAAGTGGTAGTGCGGCCGGCCTTCGTGGATGCGAGCCATCAGTCTTCCCGCGTCCCCATCAGGCCCTTGGGCCGGAAGATCAGGATCAGCACGAGGAACAGGTACGGCAGGCTCGGCGCCACCTGCGACAGCGTGAGCTTGACGAAGGTGTTGCCGGCGGCTGCCGGCGACAGCACGACGCCCAGGCCGGCAAGCAGGCTGCCCACCGAGTAGTCGAGCGCGATCGCGAAGGTCTGGATGACGCCGATCAGCAGCGACGCGAGGAACGCCCCCGTCAGCGAGCCCATGCCGCCGACGACGACGACGACGAAGATGATGGTGCCGACGGTGGCCGCCATCGCCGGCTCGGTGACGAAGGTGGCGCCGCCGATGACGCCGGCCAGGCCGGCGAGCGCCGAGCCGGCGCCGAACACCAGCATGAACACGCGCGGCACGTTGTGCCCGAG
>JAGWTJ010000132.1 GCA_028869005.1 Burkholderiales bacterium
GCCGGAGCACGCACGTCGAGCTGCCAGTCGGCGTCGATGCGGTGCGGGCCCCGGCGCCAGGCGCTCGTGGCCACACCGGGCCACCAGGGAACGGGGTCGAAGTCGTCGACGCTGCCGCTGCTCGCGAGTTGCCAGGCGCCGCCGGCGACGCGCGTCAGCGTAGCCTTCAGATCGGCGCTGGCGGCGCCGGCGCTGGCCTGCAATCGTGTGATGTCGAGCCGGTCCGCCTGCGCCGTGGCGGCGGCTTCGAGCTTGACCGCCGTCGGCGCGCCCTGCACCCGGCCTTCGAGCGTGAGCCTGGCCGCCGCATGCCAGGGCGGCGGCGCGCGCGTGTCGCTGCGGTCGGGCGAAGGCAGTCCTTGCAGTTCGAGCGTGAGCGGGCCGGCCAGCGACATCGCCGCGGCGCGCGCATCGAGCCGCTGCGGCGTCACGTCGTCGAGGCGGGCATCGAGACGCAGCTGGTGGGCGTCCCAGGCGAGCTTGCCGCCGATGCGGCCGGCGGCACCGCGCGCGTCGGCCAGCTCGAGCTCGAAGCGTGGCGCTTCGACGCGCGCCGGATGCGCGAGGTCGCCGCGCAGCGCGAGCGTGAGAAGCGCCAGCGGTAGCCGGCCCTCGTCCCAGCGGCCCGGCGCCTGGTTGGCCAGACGCACGTCGGCCGTGATCGGCGCGTTGCGGCTCGGCGCGGTGATGTCGGCCTGACCGCTGAGGCGCGTGTGCGGCGCGCCGCGCACGAGCGCGGCCAGATCGAGCGCGTCGGTGCGCAGACGCAGGTGCTGGATCGGCCACGCTTGCAGCGGTTGCAATTCGGCCTCGGCATCCAGGCGCGGCACGTCGGCGTTCGCCGCGCCGCCGCGCGCCGCCGCCTGCGGCGCGGCGCCGCGCAATGCCGCGCTGAGCGCGAGCCGTGTGAACGGCCCGCTCGCGCTCACTGCAGCGCTCCAGGGTGCGTCGTCGACCGGGGCGTCGGCCGGGACCAGGCTGCCCTCGAGCTGGACCGACAGCGGCGCCTGGTTGCCGATGCTGGCGCTGGCCTGCATGGCGAGATCGAAGCCGCGCGCCTGGGCGTGCGCGACACGGTGCGTCTGGCCGTGGCGGCCATCGAACAGCGCGCCGGCGGCGCTCAGCGCCGTCAGCGGTGCGAGTTGGTCGATGCGCAGTTCGTCGAGTTCGGCCGCTGCCACCGCGACGCGCAGCGGCGCCGCCAGGCTCGTCGGCGCCGTCAGCGGACGCGGGCCGCGCGGTCCGGTGTCGACGACGACGCGCCGTGCCACCGCGCGCGCAATGTCGAGATCCAGCCACAGCCCCGCCTCGGGCGGGCGGCGCCAGGCGATGCCCTGCAGATCGAGACCTTCGATGCGCACGCTTTGCGCGCCGCCGTCCCAGCGCACCTGCAGCAGCGCGGCCTGCAGGCGCGGTCCGAGCAGCGCGCCGTGCAGCCCATCGACCTGAACGCCGGGTAGCGCGGACAGCAGCCGGCGCGTGCCGTCCTCGGTGCCGAGCAGCCAGCGCGCGCCGCTCCACAGCGTGCCCACCACCACCAGCAGCAGCGACATCATGATCGCCAGCGGCAGCAGCAGACGCAGGGCCGTCGTCAGCGGCATCGCGCGGCCGCGCTCGGGCGGTGTCGGTCGGGCCTGCGGTGGCGGCATCGCGCGGCCCGGCGGGGGCGGCGCTGCACCGGTGTCCGGCGCTGGCGGGGTGACGCGGCTCACGGTGCCTCAGAACGCGATGCCGACGCTGAAATGCAGCCGCATGCTGTGCACGGCCTGGCCGTAGGCCAGGTCCAGGCGCAGCGGGCCGACCGGGCTGCGCCAGCGCACGCCGACGCCATAGCCGAGCACGGGCTTGAGGTCGCCCCAGCTGTTGGCGGCGTTGCCGGCGTCGACGAACACCGCGCCCCACCACGCCGGCAGGCTGGCGGCGAGCGGACGCGCCAGTTCGATGCTCGACGTGACGAGCACGTTGCCGCCGCCGACCGCGCCGTCGACGATGGGGCCGAGGCTCAGGTAGCCGTAGCCGCGCACCGAATCGTCGCCGCCGGCGCGGAACAACTGCGACTGCGGCGCCACGCCGTTCGGTCGCAGGAACACGCGCCCGACCTCGAGGCGGCCCTGGCTGTACCAGGAGTCGCCGAGCGGCAGGTAGCCGGTGAGGCGGGCGTAGGCGCGCGAGAACCAGCCGGTCGCGGCGTCGGTGCCGTGCGAGCGTCCGACGCCGCCCTGGCCGGTGAAGATGACGCCCTGCGTCGGCAGCGCCACCGAATCGACCTCGCGCCACACGCCGTGGTAGTTGAGCGAGATGCCGATCGCGCTCGTGTCCAGCGCATCGACCGTGCGCACCGAGCGCTCGGCCTCGACGAAGTACAGGCGCTCGATGCGCTTGGTGTCCTGCGTTCGGCCCAGGCGCAGCCGTTGCGACAGCACCGTGTCGCTGCTCGTGATCAGGCGCTCGACCGCGCCGCCGAGCAAGTTGCGATAGAAGCCCGGCTGGGCCTGGCTGCTGAGTTCGCCGTTCCAGGCCTGGCGCTCGCTGCCCCACTCGACCTTGTTGTTCGCCGTCGCGGCGAAGCCGAACACGCGGCGGTAGACGTGCTCCACCGAGGCGCGCGGACCGGTGTTGGCGCTGACGCCGACGCCGAAGCGCCAGGCCTGCAGCGGCGCCTCGTGCAGCGCGACCACGATGCGTGCCGCGTCGGCGCTGGCGGCGTCGGTGTCGAGGGTGACCGCGACCGAGTCGAACAGGCCCGACTTCTGCAGCCGTTCGTGGAAGTCGAGCAGCAGCGTCTCGGTGACGGGCGTGCCGCGCACGGCGCCGACGAGGTTGGCGACGGTCCGCTCGTCCTGCGCGTGCAGCCCGTCGATCTCCAGGCTGCCGAAGCGAAACAGCGGACCGCTGTCGATCGACGCGAACAGCTGCACCTGATCGCTCGCCACGTCGACGTCGGCGGCGGTGCCGGTCCACTGGGCGGTGGCGTAGCCGGCGCCGCGCAGCCGTGCCAGCGCGGCGGCCTTGGCGACTCCCCAGGCCTCGCTGCTGAAGTCCTTGCCGACCGGCAGTTCCCACGCCGCGCGCCACTGCTCGCGCAGCGCGCGCGCCGCCGCGTCGCCGGCCTCGGCCGCGCGCTCGAGGTCGCCCTCGGTCTCGAGCCTGACGCGCCCGATGCGCGCGCGCGGCCCGGCGTCCACCACCAGACGCACGACCTCGGGCTCGCCGGCGGTGCGGCGCGGCAGGCGCTCGACTTGCACGGTGGGTCGGAAGTAGCCCTGGGTCTGCAGCAGCTCGCGCACCTGGGCCGGCGCCGCGTCGACGAGGCGCGTCCATTCGGACTCGGCGACGTCTTCGCGCGCCAGGCGGCCCAGGCGCACGACGTCCAGATAGCGCTCGAGCAGCGTCTTCAGCTCCGGCGTGGCCTGCACCTCGACCTGCACGCCGGTGGCGGCGGCCGCAGCACTCGCCGCAGCGCTCGCCGCACTGCTCGCTGCGTTCGCGCCGCCGCTGCTCACCGTCGCGCCGGCGGCGGCCTTCGGCGCCGAGTCGGTGCCGGCCGTAGTCGCCAGCAGGGCACAGCCGCTGCACAGTGCCAGCGTCGTCGCCAGCGCAAGCCGCGCGATGGCCGTGATCGGCATCGCCGCGGCCGGCCTCATTTGCTCAGCAGCCGCATCGCCCCCTCGAGCCCGGCCAGCGTCAGCGGGAACATGCGCTGGTTCATCAGCTGCTGGATGATCGAGATGCTCTGCCGGTAGCCCCACACGCCCTGCGGCTCGGGGTTGATCCAGGCGAACTTCGGAAAGGCCTGCGTCAGCCGTTGCAGCCATTCGGCGCCCGGCTCTTCGTTGTTGTATTCGACGCTGCCGCCGGGCTGCACGATCTCGTACGGGCTCATCGTGGCGTCGCCGACGAAGACGAGCTTGTAGTCCTTGTTGTACTTGCGGATCACGTCCCAGGTCGGGAACTTCTCGGAGAAGCGCCGCCGGTTGTGCTTCCACATGAAGTCGTAGACGCAGTTGTGGAAGTAATAGAACTCGAGGTGCTTGAACTCGCTCTTGGCGGCGCTGAACAGCTCCTCGACGCGGTGGATGTGCTCGTCCATCGTGCCGCCCACGTCCATCAGCAGCAGCACCTTCACGCGGTTGTGGCGCTCGGGGATCATCTTGATGTCGAGCAGCCCGGCGTTGGCGGCGGTGCTGTGGATGGTGTCGTCGAGGTCGAGCTCGAGGTCGGAGCCCTCGCGCGCGAAGCGGCGCAGCCGGCGCAGCGCGACCTTGATGTTGCGCGTGCCGAGTTCCCGGGCGTCGTCGTAATCCTTGTAGGCGCGCTGGTCCCACACCTTGACCGCGCTGCGGTTGCGGCTCTTGTCCTGGCCGATGCGGATGCCCTGCGGGTTGTAGCCGTAGGCGCCGAACGGGCTCGTGCCGCCGGTGCCTATCATCTTGCTGCCGCCCTGGTGGCGCTCCTTCTGCTCCTCGAGGCGCTTCCTCAAGGTCTCCATCAGCTCGTTCCAGCCCATCTTCTCGATGGCCGCCTTCTGCTCGGCATCGAGCTCGAGTTCGAGCGTCTTCCGCAGCCACTCGAGCGGCACGTCCTGCGTGAAGTCGGCGCGCAGCTCGACGCCCTTGAAGTAGGCGGCGAAGGCGCGGTCGAACTTGTCGAACTGGGCCTCGTCCTTGACGAGCGCCGTGCGGGCCAGATAGTAGAAGTCGTCGACCGAGGGGCCGATCACGCCGGCCTTCAGCGCTTCGAGCAGCGTCAGGTACTCCTTGACCGAGACCTTGAGCTTGGCGGCGCGCAGCGTGTAGAAGAAATCGATGAGCATGGCCGCGTCCGGGACACCGGGATGCCGAGTATCGGGCATTGCGCGCGGCGCGGGCCGCACCGGGCCGCACCGGCCCGGCAGCGCGCCGCAGGCCGTGCCGGCGCTCAGCGCACCGCGCTGCGCGTGCCGGCCTTGAGCGGCACGCTCTTCTTGGCGCGTCGCGCCGGGTCGTGGCGCGCGAGCCAGGCGAAGAATTCCTGATACCACAGCCGGCTGTTGCGCGGCTTGAGCACCCAATGGTTCTCGTCGGGGAACCACACCAGCCGCGCGTCGGTGCCACGTGCCTTCAGCGTGTTGTAGTAGGCCAGACCTTGCGCGTCGGGCACGCGATAGTCGAGCGCGCCATGCACGACCAGCGTCGGCGTGCCCATGCCGGCGGCGAAGGCGTGCGGGCTCTGCGCGTTGACGCGTGCCAGATCGTCCCAGTACCAGGCGCCGAGCTCCCTGGCGTGCCAGGCCCAGGCGTCGTCGGCGAACATGCCGACCCAGTCGAAGCAGCCGGCATGGCAGATGTAGGCGTTGTAGCGCCCCGCACCCAGATGGCCGTTCATCCATGCCACCATGAAGCCGCCGTAGCTGCCGCCGGCGGCGAACAGACGCTTGCGGTCGATCCAGGGTTTCTTGACCAGCACCTCGGTGGCGGCCTCGATGTCGGCGAGCTCGAGTTCGCCCCAGCGGTGCGTGATGCTGTCCAGATAGGCGTAACCGAAGCCCGAGCTGCCGTGGTAGTTCACGCTGGCCACGACGTAGCCCTGGGCCGCGAACAGCTGCGTGTTCCAGCGGTAGTGCCAGTTGTCGCCGGGACCGGTGTGCGGGCCGCCGTGGATGTTGTGCAGCAGCGGGTACTTCTTCTTCGCGTCGAAGCCGGGCGGCAGCACGAGCCAGACCTGCACCGGGTCGCCGGCGCCGCCGGTCGTCGTGCGCGCGCCCTCGATCCACATCTCCTCGACGCGGCCGAGCTCGAAGCGCGCCAGCAGCGCGTCGTTGAAGTGCTCGATGCGGCGTGGCGGCTGGCCGGGCAGGTGGGCATGGAGGCGGCCGGGGTGCAGGGCGCTGTCGGCCAGCGTCACCAGCGTGCCTGCGGCCTTGTCGAAGCCGCCGACCCAGCCGCCGCGCACGACGATGTCGGCGCGGCGGTCCTGCAGCTCGAAGCGCCACAAGTGCGTGCGACCGCGCTGCTCGGCAGTGAACAGCAGCGCCTGGCCGTCGTCCTCCCAGGTCAGCGGCGCCTGCACCTCGTGGTCCCACTCGGCACTCACCACTTCCCAATTGCCACTGGCCCGATCGAGCAGGGCAAGCTGCGCCGGCATGGTGTGGCGCAGCGCCTGATGGCTGGCGGTGAAGGCGATGCGCGTGCCGTCGGGGCTGTAGCGCGGCGCACCGAAGTCCCAGTCGGCGTCGCGTGCGACGACGCGGATGCGGCCGCTCGCCAGCTCGACTTCGGCCAGCGCGTGGCGGCCGTCGCCGCGCTTTTCCACGGCCGGATCGAAGGCGAACACGACGCGGCGGCCGTCGGGCGAGACATCGAACTGGTTGGCGTCGGGGTCGGCGCGCGTCAGCTCGTACGGCGTGCCCTCGAACAGGTCGCGCACCTTGCCCGGCCTGGCCGCCGCGGCGTCGGCGCCGAGCTCGAGCAGGTGCAGGTGCGGCACCCGGCCCATCGGCAGGTTGCGGTCCCAGTGGCGGTATTGCGCCTCCCTGGTGACGTAGGCGCTCTCCTTGCGCTTCTTGAATTCCGCCAGCTTCTTCGCCTGTGCCTTGACCCCCTTCACGTCGGGCCAGACCCAGGAGACGAAGACCAGGCGCCGCGCATCGGGGCACCAGCGGAAGGCTTCGACGCCGGTGGCCACCTCGGCCGCGCGGCGCGCCTCGCCGCCGTCGGGCGCGATCAGATAGAGCTGGCTCTCGTCGTCCTTGCGGCCCTCCTGTTCGCGCTTGGCGGTGAAGGCGATGCGATGGCCGTCCGGGCTCCAGCGCGCGGCGCCGTCCTTGTCGCCGCACGAAGTCAGCCGGCGCGGCGCGCCGCCCAGCGTCGACAGCAGCCACAGCGAGCTCGACGACTTGTTGTCGTCCATCGAGAACGAGCTCAGCGCGGCCACCGCCTGCGCGCCATCGGGGCTCACGCTCGGCGTGCCCAGGCGCTCCAACTTCCAGAGGTCGTCGACGGTGAGGTGCTTGTTCGCGGTCATGCGGGGACTCGGCAGGAAATCGGCGGGATGTCAGCGGGAGCTTCGACCGGTGTCGACGGCACGTCGGCCCGGCCTCAGCGGGCGTTTCAGCGGGGCTTGGTCAGCTGCCAGTCCAGATGCGCCCTCACGGCCGGCCACTCGGCGGCCGTGATGCTGTAGACGGCGGTGTCGCGCAGCGCGCCGTCGACGCCGATCTGATGGGCGCGCAGGATGCCGTCGAGCTGCGCGCCCAGGCGTTCGATGGCGCGGCGGCTCTGCGTGTTCAGCCGGTGTGTGCGGAACTCGACCGCGATGCAGTCGAGCGTCTCGAAGGCGTGCGCCAGCAGCAGCCGCTTGCACTGCGTGTTGAGCGGCGTGCGCTGCGCGCCGGCCCGGGTCCAGGTGCTGCCGATCTCGACGCGCCGGTTCGCGGCGTCGATGTGCATGTAGGTGGTCATGCCGACCACCGCGCCGGCGGCGTCGAACACCGTGAACGGCAGCATCGAGCCCGCGGCCTGCAGCGCGAGGCGCCGCTCGATCTCGCGCGCCATGGCTTCGGGCGCGGGCACGCTCGTGTACCACAGCCGCCACAGCTCGCCGTCGCGTGCCGCGTCGCACAGCGCGTCGTGGTGCTCGCGCGCCAGCGGCCGCAGCAAGGCGTGCGCGCCGGCCAGCACGATCGGCTCGGCCCAGGCCATCAGCGGCGGTGGTTCCGGCCGGCGCTGCGCGCCTTCACGGCGCTTGGCGACATGAGCCTGCACCGCAATCGATGATCACGCTCCATGTTCATCGATTGTGGCGCTGCATGAAGACGAGCTTCTCGAACAGCGTCACGTCCTGCTCGTTCTTGAGCAGCGCGCCGACCAGCGGCGGCACGCTCACCTTGTCGTCCTTGCTCTGCAGCACCTCGAGCGGGATGTCCTCGGCCAGCAGCAGCTTGAGCCAGTCGAGCAACTCGCTCGTGCTCGGCTTCTTCTTCAACCCGGGCAGCGCGCGCACGTCGTAGAACATCTTCAGCGCGGCGCCCAGCAGTTCCTTCTTCAGACCAGGGAAGTGCACGTCGACGATCCGCTTCATCGTCTCGGCGTCCGGGAACTTGATGTAGTGGAAAAAGCAGCGGCGCAGGAAGGCGTCGGGCAGTTCCTTCTCGTTGTTCGACGTGATGAAGACCAGCGGCCGGTGCCGCGCCTTGACCAGCTCGCGCGTCTCGTAGACGTAGAACTCCATGCGGTCGAGCTCGCGCAGCAGGTCGTTCGGAAACTCGATGTCGGCCTTGTCGATCTCGTCGATCAGCAGCGCCACCGGCTGCTCCGACGTGAAGGCCTGCCACAGCACGCCGCGCACGATGTAGTTGCGGATGTCGCGCACCTTCTGCGAGCTGTCGGCGTCGGCGAGCTGACTGTCGCGCAGCCGGCTCACCGCGTCGTACTCGTACAGCCCCTGCTGCGCCTTGGTCGTGCTCTTGATGTGCCACTGCAGCAGCGGCAGGGACAGCGCCGTCGCGACCTCTTCGGCCAGCATGGTCTTGCCGGTGCCGGGCTCGCCCTTGACGAGCAGCGGCCGGCGCAGCGTGATGGCCGCATTCACCGCGAGCATCAGGTCGGGCGTGGCGACGTATTGTTCGGTGCCTTGGAATTTCATCGGTTCGATGCGCGGCCGCAGCGGCGCCCGCTGATGGGCGTACGGCACGCGTGGAAGGGTTCGTTCCAGTATAAGGGCACCCTATAATCCGCCGCCTCGCAGCCGCACCCGCACGCGACAATGATCAAAGCGCCTTCCCTCCTGCTCGCCATCGTCGTTCTCGCCGCCGTCGCGCCGGTCCGCGCGCAGGACGCCGCAGCAGGCGCGAAGAAGGCGGCGATGTGCATCGGCTGCCACGACATTCCGCGCTACCAGACCTCGTTCCCCGAGGTCTACAAGGTGCCGAAGATCGGCGGCCAGAACGCGGCCTACCTGGTCGCCGCGCTCACCGAGTACAAGAAGGGCGAGCGGCGCTTTCCGACGATGCGCGCCATCGCTTCCTCGCTGTCGGACAAGGACATGGCCGACCTCGCGGCCTACTACGAGAAGCTGCCCGGCCCGATGATCAAGACGGTGGCCGACACGCCCACCGCACAGCCGTCGGCGGCGGTGGCCGATCTGCTGACGCGCGGCGCCTGCACGTCGTGCCACGGCGCCAACCTGAGCAAGCCCATCAGTCCGGCCTATCCGAAGCTGGCCGGTCAGTACGGCGACTACCTGTACGCCACGCTGCGCTCGTACGCCACGGTCGGCAACCCGAACGTCGGCCGCAGCAACCCGATCATGGGCGCGCAGGTCAAGCAGTTCAAGAACGCCGAGCTCAGGCAGATTGCCGACTACGTCGCATCGCTGCCGGGCGAGATCTTCACGGTGCCCGACGAGCGCTTCAGGTAGCGCGCGCTGCGCGGCCCGCTGCGAGGGCCGCCTTCGTCGCCGGCGCGCTGCGTCGGCGCACCTTCCTGCGAACGCAGCGCACCTTCGTGTGCCAGCAAGGCGCTCTTGCGCGCCAGTCCACCCGCGTAGCCGGTGAGCGTGCCGTCGCTGCCGAGCACGCGGTGGCAGGGGATGACGATGCTCACCGGGTTGCGCCCGACCGCTGCACCGACCGCGCGCGCCGCCTGCGTCATGCCCAGGCGGGCAGCGATCGCGCCGTAGCGATCGGTGTGGCCGGGCGCGATCGCAGAGAGGGTGCGCCAGACGCGGCGCTGGAACGGCGTGCCCTGCGGGTCGAGCGCCACCGTGAAGCGCAGCCGGTCGCCGCCGGCGCC
>JAGWTJ010000399.1 GCA_028869005.1 Burkholderiales bacterium
TCGATGTCGTGAAGGCGTAGGCGGCGAGGCCGAAGGGCAGGCGATTGGCGCGCACCAGCACCTCGTCGACGCTCTTGAAGCGCACCACGGCGGCGACCGGTCCGAACGGCTCTTCGGTCATCAGCCGGCTGTCCTCGGGCAGATCGGCGATCACGGTGGGAGCGAAGAAGTTGCCGCTGCCCGGCAGCGGCGCGCCGCCGGCGAGCACCGTGGCGCCGCGGGCGATCGCATCGTCGACGAAGCCGGCCACCGCCGGCACGCGGCGCTTCTGCGCCAGCGGGCCCATTTTGGTCGTCGCGGCTAGGCCGTCGCCGACCTTGACGGACTCGGTGCGCTTCAGGAACGCGGCGACGAAGCGATCGTAGGCGCCCTCCTGCACGTAGAAGCGCGTCGGCGAGACGCACACCTGGCCGGCATTGCGGAACTTGAACGGCACCAGCATCTTCGCGGCGAGCTCGAGGTCGGCGTCGTCGCAGACGATCACCGGCGCGTGGCCGCCGAGCTCCATCGTGCAGCGCTTCATCAGCGAGCCGGCGAGTGCGGCGAGCTGCTTGCCCACCGCCACCGAGCCGGTGAACGAGATCTTGCGCACGACGGGGCTCTTGATCAGGTACTCGCTGACCTCGTGCGGCACGCCCCACACGACGTTGAGCACGCCCGGCGGCAGCCCGGCGTCGTGGAACAGCTGCGCCAGCGCGACGACCGCGCTCGGCGCGTCTTCCGGGCCCTTGACGATGATCGTGCAGCCCGCGCCCACGGCAGCGCAGATCTTGCGGATCGCCTGGTTGAACGGGAAGTTCCAGGGGGTGAAGGCGGCGCAGACGCCGATCGGCTCGCGCAGCACGAGCTGGCGCACGCCCTCGGCGCGTGCCGGGATCACGCGGCCGTAGATGCGGCGGCATTCCTCGGCGTGCCATTCGGCGTGCTCCGAGCAGGCGACGACCTCGCCCACCGATTCGGCCAGCGGCTTGCCCTGGTCGAGCGTGATGTGGCGGCCGATGTCCTGGGCGCGCTCGCGCGCCAGCTCGGCGACGCGGCGCAGCACGTTGCTGCGCTCCATCGGCGAGCTCTTCTTCCAGCTCGCGAAGGCGCGCTCGGCGGCGGCGAGCGCCGCGTCGAGATCGGCGCGCGTGGCGTGCGGCAGCTTGCCGATCACTTCGTCGGTGGCCGGGTTGAGGACGTCCTGCTCCTTGCGGCCGCTGCCGTGCAGGAACTGGCCGTCGATGTAGAGGCTGAGGGTGGGGTACATGGCAGAGGGCTTCAGTGGGAGGTTGGCTTCGCGCGCCGTGGCCGGTCGCGCGCTGGGATGACCCCGCCGAGCGCAGAGCGGGGCCGATGTTCCTGGTCTGTGCAGGGGTGAAGTGATGCGCGAGCTAAGCCGCGCGTTGCCGACGCGGCGCCGCGGTACGGCGGCCTCAATGCTCGCCCAGGTAGGCCGCCTGCACCTCGGCGTTGGCGCGCACCGCCTGCGGGGTATCGGAGGCGATGACGCCGCCGTTGACCATCACGGTGATGCAGTCGGCGATGCGGAACACCGCGTCCATGTCGTGCTCGACCAGCAGGATGGCGTGCCCCGGGCGCAACTCGGCCAGCAGCGCCAGCATGCGGTCGGTCTCCTCGGCGCCCATGCCGGCCAGCGGCTCGTCGAGCAGCAGCACCTGGGGCTGTGTGGCCAGGCACATGGCGACCTCGAGCTGACGCTTGGCGCCGTGCGACAGCAGCCCGGCCTCGCGGTCGAGCAGCCCGGCCAGCCCGGCGCGCCCGGCGGCCTCTCGCGCCGCCGCGATGGTGCGCTCGCAGCGCCGCGCGTCCTGCCACCAGTGCCAGGGCTTCTGCAGCCGCGCCTGCGCGGCGAGGCGGCAGTTCTCGAACACCGTGAAGCTCGGGT
>JAGWTJ010000133.1 GCA_028869005.1 Burkholderiales bacterium
TGCACTTGGTGCGTGGCGGCAGGTGTCGATTTTCTTGACATCCCGTGCTTCGCGCCGAGGTCGACTCCGTTACCCCCGATCTCGGGGGTTTGCCGCATTTTCAACGCTGATGCGGCTTTAGGTCGCGCCACGGCGGTGAGACAATGGCATGGCAAGGTTCCTGCTAGACAGTGTGACAACACTTCGAGAGTTCCCATGACCCAGCCCAGTGACTCGACCGCCACGCCTGACATGGCGGTGACGATGAATGCGTCGCGACGGCGGCTGTTCAGGAGCGTGGCGGGTGGTACGGGCGTCTTGCTGTCGGTGCAGGCGAAGACCGCCCTTGGCGGCGGTACCTGCCTCAGTCCGTCACGAATCCTCAGTGGCAACACCAGCCCGAGGACCGGTAACGGCACCACTTGCTCCGGCGGCCTTTCGCCGGGGTACTGGGTCCAACCGCAGCACTTCGGCGCCTGGACGGCGGCTGGCGCGACACCCCCGACGTTCAGCCCGGCGATCCAGGAATGCGCGACCGGTCAGAACGGGCTCGTGTTGTCTGCCATCGCGAACTCGGGCACGACCTTCCAATCCGTATTCGGCAATGACCTGGTCCCGAACTCCGGCGTGACGGTGCTGCGCCCTGTTTCGCTGTGGGCCATCATCTCCGAGCCCAACAGCTTCCAGGGTCCTGGTCAACTGGCCCGGCACCTCGCATGTGCATGGCTCAACGCGAAGTATTTCCAGGGCGCCTCGGCCCTCTATCCGCTCACCCCGGCGCAGGTCAAGGACATGTGGGTGCAGATCACGACGACACAGGCGTACTGCCCTGCCAATACCACCTGCAAGACGCCCTGGACCGCGGCTCAGGTGCAGTCGTACATCGAAGGCATGTACGACACCAATGCGCCGGTTCCGAACTATTGCAAGGCCCCCTAGTCTTCGGTGAGCGGCCCGGATCGTCCTGGCAACTCCATGCGATGGGCCGTCCGGCCAGGGCGCAGACTGCATTGGGCGCCACCCTGGACCGAGGGTGACACAGCCCTGGTGTTCGACGCGGCCTCGGGTGACTACTGGGTATTGTCGTCCGCGGCCTCCGAGTTGCTGCGTGCGGTTGCCAGTGGCATGTCCGCATCCGACGCACCGCCTGTACAGTCGCCGGAGTCGCCGGAGTCGCCGCGGCAAGACGCAGCGCTGATGGCGGAACTTGGACGGCATGGACTCGTCGTGCCCGCAGTCTGAGCAACGCCTGCACGCCTACCGTACTCGCCACTTGTCAGACCTCGTTCTCGAGATCCCGCCGTTCCACGTCCAGGTGCGCTCGCCGTTTCGGACGGTTCATGCGCACCTCGGCTTCTTCTACCCGGAACAGGCGCGCTCGGCCGCCGGCGCCTTCGTCGATTTCGAGGTCGCCCTGTTGCCCGGAAGGGGTCTGCGCCGATGGTGGGCACCGCAGTCCCGGTTCGCTCTCGATGGCGACGAACCCTTCTACCCGCTCTCGGCGCGGCAGGCGGCGCCGATGTTCGAGTGGGGCCTGAACTGGTGCGTAGCGCAGCGCCCGCTCGGCTACCTCGTGATGCACGCGGCGGTACTCGCCGACGACGATCGCGCCATCATGTTGCCGGGGTTCCCCGGCGCCGGCAAGAGCACCCTGTGCGCAGCGCTGGCCTTGTGCGCGGGTTGGCGCCTGCTCTCCGACGAACTCGCGATCCTCGACCCGGCCGACGCCTGCCTGGTGCCGCATCCGCGGCCGATCAGCGTCAAGAACGAATCGATCGACATCGTGGCGTCGTTCCCCGGCGCGCGCCTGGGGCCTGTCTATCACGACACGCGCAAGGGAAGCGTGTGCCACGTCGCGCCTGCGCCCGCGGCGGTGGCGCAGGCGTCGAGGCGAGCCAAGGTTTCCTGGGTCGTCTTCCCGCGCTTCGACGCCGCCGCCGAGCCCTACTGCGAGGAGATCAGCCGCATCGAGGCGTTCACGCTGATTTCGGAGCAATCGTTCAACAACGAACGCATGGGTCAACTCGGCTTCCAGGCGCTGTGCGCCATGCTCGACGGTGCGCGCTGCTGGGAAATCCGTTATCGGTCGACCGCCGAGGCGCTGGCGCTCGTGCGGCACATCCGGGGCGCCGCTTGAGGCCGGCCACACTCGACCTCGTCCACGCGCTGCGCGCGCCACCGCGACTTGCCGAACTCACGCTGCCGGGGTGGGCGGCCATGCTGCAGACTGCCCGCCGGTGCAATCTGGTCGGTGCGCTCGCCGTCGCCTGCGACCAACCCGGGGTGACACCACCGGCGCCGGTCGTTCGCCACCTGGAAGGCGCGCGACAGGTGGCGCTTCGACAGCGGATGTCCGTGCGCTGGGAAGTCGCCGAGCTCGAAGGCGTGCTCGGCAACCTGGGCGTGCCGGTGCTGCTGCTCAAGGGAGCGGCCTACGTGATGTTCGACGACGCGCTGGCGCTGGGTCGCATGTTCGGGGACATCGACATCCTCGTGCCGCGCAGCGCTCTGGGCGACGTCGAGTCGACGCTGATGCAGGCGGGCTGGTTTTCGGCCAAGCTCGACGCTTACGACCAACGCTATTACCGCCAGTGGATGCACGAGATCCCGCCGATGACGCATATCAAGCGCGGCACCGTGCTGGATGTGCACCACACCATCTTGCCGCTCACCTCGCGCCATGCGCCGGATCCCGCGCGCATCGTGGTGCGTGCACGCCCGGTGGAAGCTGGGGCCCACCTGTACGTGCCCGCGCCCGAGGATCTGATGATCCACAGCCTCGTGCACCTGATGCACGAGGGCGAACTCCCCAACGGATTGCGCGACCTGCACGACGTCGACGAGATGGCGCGGCGCTTCGGCGCCGAGCCCGGGTTCTGGCAGCGCCTGGCACATCACGCCGCGGGCAACGATCTCGCCCTGCCGGTGGCCTATGGGCTGGCGCTCGCCGCGCGCGTGTTCGGAACGCAGGTTCCGCCGCAGGCGCTCGGCGTCTTGCATCCGCAGCCGCTGCCCGGCTGGCTCTGGCCGGTCTATCGCCGCGCGCTCGACGCCGATCGTGGCGGGCCGCTCGACGCGATGTCGGCGCTGGCGGTGTACGTGCGCGCGCACGCATTGCGCATGCCGCCGGGACTGCTGGCGCGGCACCTGACGATCAAGGCCTGGCGCGGCCTGATCCCGCGACGCGAGAGCCGCCCCCTGCGCGAGGTCTGAGCCTGCCGGATGGCGCGATGCGGCGCGGTTCGAGCGCGGACCGAGCCGACCCGTCGGGCCCGGGCGGCAACACGGACCGACGCGCTGCACGACGACGTGGCGCGCAGGCCGCCGCGGTGGATTACCTAAGTCACGCGGGGCGCTTGGCACCACTGGCTATTCTCCGCAGCGATGCCTGCTGGACCCGACGACGCGTCCCTCGTCTTCGCCATTCGTGCCGGCCGCGCCGTGAGCGCTCCGGCGTGCCTGTCGCGGCGCGCGGTCGTGTGCGGATTCGGTGCGCTTGCGCTGACCGGCTGCTCGAGCGCGCCGCCTCCCGGCGGTCCCGTGGCCGCCGCCGGTGCGCAGACGCAGTCGCCGTTGATGTCGCTGTTTGCCGGGCCCAAGGTCACCAGTGTGAGCGGGCAACTGGTGGCGGCAGCCGGACTCAACCCCAGCATCAGTGGCCGACCGTCGCCGCTGACCGTGCGCCTGTACGAGCTCAGCAGTCTGACGGCCTTCGACAACGCCGACTTCATCTCGCTGTACCAGGGCGACAAGGCCACGCTCGCGGCCGAGATGCTGGCGCGCGACGACATCGTGCTCGCCCCCGGCGAGACGCGGCCGTATGCGCGCAACCTCAATCCGGAGACGCGCTATCTCGCCGTGCTCGCGGCCTACCGCGACATCGAGCGCGCGCAGTGGCGTTCCAGCGCACCGATCCAGATCGGCAAGGCACAGAAGCTCGTGCTGCGTGCCGATGCGCTGAAGATCTCGCTCGCGGTCCAGCCCTGAGGCAGCGTGCCCGGCCGCGCGCAGCGACAGCCATGACCGCTTACCGCCGCGTGATCTGGTCGCAGGGCATGTTCCTGCAGCCGCACCACTTCCAGCAGCAGGACCGCTTCGTCTCGAAGCTCGTCGACGCCCGCGTGCACGCGCTCTCGCCCTACGCCTGGGGTTTCGGCGAGCTGGTGCTCGACGAGGCGCAGCTGGCCACCGGCCGCGTCGCGCTCGTACGCGCGGCCGGCATCCTGCCCGACGGTGCGCCGTTCTCGCTGTCCGATGCCGACGCGCTGCCGGCGCCGCTCGACATCGGCGCCGACGTGCACAACGAGTTGGTGTGCCTGGCCGCGCCGCGCGAGCGTCCGGGCAGCACCGAAGTCGACTTCGGCGACGGCGCCTCCGACCCGTTGGCGCGTTTCGCGGTCGTCGAGCAGGACCTGCGCGACCAGAGCCATGCCGCCGACGATCCCGAGCCGGTGCAACTGGGCGCGCTCAAGCTGCGCCTGCTGCGCCAGCGCGACGCGACCGACGCCTTTGCCAGCCTGGGCGTGGTGCGCGTCGTCGAGCGGCGCGCCGACAACCAGGTCGTGCTCGATCGCGCCTACATCGCGCCGCAGACCCGCATCGACGCCAGCGGCCAGCTCGCCACGCTGGCATCGCTGTTGCACGGGCTGGTGCAGCAGCGCGCCAGCACGCTCGCCGGCGGCATGGGGCAGCTCGGCCACGGTGTGTCCGAGGTGGTCGACTTCCTGATGCTGCAGCTGCTCAACCGCAACCAACCGCTGCTGCGCCAGTGCGCCGGCTCGCCGTCGGCGCACCCCTGGTTCTTCCATCGATGCTGCCTGCAGCTGGCCGGTGAACTCGCCACCTTCACGCGGCCCGATCGGCTCGCCGTCGAGTACCCGCTGTACCGCCACGACGATCTGCAGGGCAGCTTCGCACCGCTCGTGCAGGATCTGCGCGAGGCGCTGTCGGCGGTGATCGAGCGCCACGCCGTGCAGATCGACCTCGTCGATCGCGGCCACAACGTGCGCACCGCCGTGGTCGGCGACATGGAGCTGCTGCGCAGCGCCGGCTTCGTGCTCGCCGTGCGCGCGCAACTGCCGGCCGAGCACGTGCGCCAGCGCTTCCCTTCGCAGAGCAAGCTGGGGCCGGTCGAGCGCATCAAGGATCTGGTCAATCTGCAGTTGCCAGGCGTCGGCCTGCGCAGCCTGCCGGTGGCGCCGCGCCAGTTGCCCTACCACGCGGGCAGCCACTACTTCGAGCTCGATCGGCAGGGCGAGCTGTGGAAACAGATCGAACGCAGCGGCAACGTCGCGCTTCATGTGTCGGGCGACTTCCCGGGCCTCGAGCTCGAGCTGTGGGCCGTGCGCCAGCCGTGACCGCAAGCGGCGTGGCACGGATCGCCTCGGCGTCGTCGTAATCCAAGCTCTTCTGCAGACACGCAGGCGCAACCGCGCGTCACACCATGTCCGGCCCCCGCAACCCCTTCGACGACCCCTTCGCCGCGCCGGCCGCGGGCGGTGTCGTGCGACCCACGCCCGGTGCGGCGCGGCCCGGGGGCGAGGCCGTCACCATCATCGGCGGCATCGAGGCGCCGCCGGCCGACCACGGCCTCAATCCGCTGCTGGCGGTGGCCAACCGGCTGCTGCTGCTGGTGCCCGCATTGCGCCAGACGCGCAGCATGGCCGACCCCTCCGCGCTGCGCGCGCAACTGGCGCAGGGTGTGCGCGACTTCAACACCGCGGCGCAGGAGCACGGCATCGCCCCCGAGCGCGCGATGGCCGCGCGCTACGTGCTGTGCACGATGCTCGACGAGGCCGCCGCCGACACGCCCTGGGGCGGCTCGGGCGTCTGGGGCCGGCACAGCCTGCTGGCCGAGTTCCACAACGAGGCCTCGGGCGGCGAGAAGGTGTTCCAGCTGATGGCGCGGCTGGCCGACAAGCCCGAAGCCAACCGCGACCTGCTCGAGCTCATCTACGCGGCCATCGCGCTCGGCTTCGAGGGCCGCTACCGCGTCATCGAAGGCGGCCGCGCGCAGCTCGAGGCGGTGCGCGCGCGGCTGGCGCAACTGCTGGCCCAGGCGCGCGGCGCCTACCCGCCGGCGCTGGCGCAGAACTGGCAGGCGCAACCGCTGCCGGAGCGCAAGACGCTGTCGTGGCTGCCGCTGACGGTGAGCGCGCTGGCCGCCGTGCTACTGCTGGGCGTGGCCTACGCCGCGTTCTCGAGCTCGCTGGCGGCGCGATCCGATCCGGTCTACGGCGCGATCCAGGCGCTGCGCCTCAGCCCGCCGGTCGCCGCGGTGGCACAACCCGCGCCGCAGCCGCGCCTGGCGGTTTTCCTGCAGCCCGACATCAAGGCCGGGCTGGTGGCGGTGCGCGACGATGTCGACCGCAGCGTCATCACGATCCGCGGTGACGGGCTGTTCTCGCCCGCCAGTGCGACGCTGGTGCCTGAGCGTGAAGAACTGATGCACCGCATCGGCCAGGCGCTGGCACGCGTGGGCGGCGCGGTGACGGTGCTCGGCTACACCGACAACACGCCGATCCACACGCTGCGCTTCCCGTCGAACTGGCACCTGTCGAACGAGCGTGCGCAGGTGGTGGGCGACCTGCTCGCCGCCGCGGGCGTGCCGCGCCAGCGCGTGCATACCGAGGGTCGCGCCGACGCCGATCCGGTGGCGCCCAACGACACGCCGGCCAACCGGGCCATGAACCGGCGCGTCGAGATCACCTTGCAGCCCGGCCGCGTCGATGCGGCCCCGACAGCCGCCGCGCCTGCGGCGTCGCGCTGAAGGGCGAACGGCATGTTCGGCAAGATCCTCGGCGCGATCTTCAATCGCTGGACGCTGCTCGCGCTGCTGCTGCTGGCGCTGCTGGCGGTGGTCTGGATCATCGGCCCGCTGGTCGCCGTCGGCGCCTGGCGCCCGCTCGACGGCGTGACCGCGCGCTGGGTGTTCACCGGCGTGCTGCTGGCGCTGGCGGCCGTGATCGTGATCTGGAGGGCGCTCGCGGCCAAGCTCGGCAACCGCAAGGTGGTGGACAAGCTCGCCGCGGCGCCGCCGGCAGCGGCCGCCGAAAGCGCCGACCTCGTCGCCGTGCGCCAGCGCTTCGCCGACGCGCTCGCCACGCTGCGCAACGCCCGTTTCGGCAGCGACAGCGGCGGCCGCTTCCTACGCGGCCTGCGCAACAAGCTCGGCGGGCGCTACCTGTACCAGCTGCCGTGGTACCTCATCATCGGCGCACCGGGCTCCGGCAAGACGACGGCGCTGCAGAACTCGGGGCTGCAGTTTCCGCTGGCGGCCACGCACGGCGACAAGGCGGTGCGCGGCGTCGGCGGCACACGGCTGTGCGACTGGTGGTTCACCGATCGCGCCGTGCTCATCGACACTGCCGGCCGCTTCACCACGCAGGACAGCGACGCCGTCGCCGACAAGGCGACCTGGGGCGGCTTCCTCGAGCTGCTGAAGTCCTCGCGCCCGCGCCAGCCGCTCAACGGCGTGCTCGTCACCGTCTCGGTGGGCGACCTGCTCGGACGCAGCGCCTTCGAACGCGCTGAACACGCCCAGGCGGTGCGCGCCCGCGTTCAGGAGTTGCACGAGCAACTGCGCATCCGTTTCCCGATCTACCTCCTCGTCACCAAGTGCGACCTGCTGGCGGGCTTTGCCGACATGTTCGGCACGCTGGACAAGGACCAGCGCGCCACGCCCTGGGGCTTCACCTTCCCGCTGGCTGCGGCGGGCGGCGCACGCGCCGCCGCCGAGCGCATGGGCCCGGAGTTCGCGGCCTTGCTCGAGCGCCTCGACCAGGGACTCATCGACCGTCTGCAGGCCGAGGCCGACCCGCAGCGGCGTGCGCGCATCTACGGCTTCCCCAACCAGTTCGCCAATCTCGAGCCGCTGCTTGCCGAGTTCGCGCAGCAGGTCTTCGCGCCCTCGCCGTTCGAGGCCGATCCGCTGCTGCGCGGCGTGTACTTCGTGAGCGGCACGCAGGAGGGCACGCCGATCGACCGCGTGCTGGGCTCGGTGGCGCGGCGCTACCGGCTCGAGCAGGCGCTGCTGCCGGCGCAGCGCAGCAGCGGGCGCAGCTTCTTCCTGCAACGGCTGCTCACCGACGTCGTCTTCGCCGAGCACAACCTGTCGGGCACCGACCGCCGCTGGGAGCGCCGGCGCGACGCGCTGGCCATCGCCGGCTACGCCGGCATCGGCGTGCTCTCGCTGGCCGCGCTGGGCGCCTGGTTCGTGAGCTGGCGCAACAACGTCGCCTATGTCGAGCAGGTGGCCGCCCGCGCGCAGACCGTGCGCCAGCAGGTGCAGGCCACGCCCAACCGCGCCAGCCCCGACCTCGTGCCCATCCTGCCGGCGCTCGACGACGTGCGCGGGCTGGCGCAGGAAGGCGGCAAGGTCGACGACCGCGTGCCGTGGTCGCTCGGCTTCGGTCTGTACCAGGGCAAGAAGCTGGACAGCGCCGCGCGCGACGCCTATCAGCGCATGCTGCAGGACGCCGTGCTGCCGCGCCTGGCGCTGCGCGTCGAGCAGCAGTTGCGCACGCCCGATCAGCCCGAGCTGCACTACGAGGCTCTCAAGTCCTATCTGATGCTCTACGAGCCGTCGCACTTCGACGCCGCGGCGCTGTCCGCGTACTTCGAGGCCGACTGGGACGCCGGCCTCGCACGCGAGATCACGCCCGAGCAGCGCGCGGCGATGAGCCGGCACCTCGACGCGCTGCTCGAGCGCGGCGCGGTGGTTTCGCCGCTGCCCCAGGACAAGGCGCTCGTCGATGCGACGCGCAACCTGTTGGCGACGACCTCGCTCGCGCAGCGCGTGTACCGCCGGCTGCGCGTGCGCGGCCTGCGCAGCGACTTTCCCGAGGTCAGCGTGGTCAGTGCCGGCGGCCCCACGGCGCAGAACGTGTTCGTGCGCGCCAGCGGGCTGCCGCTGACCAAGGGCGTGCCGGGCCTGTTCACGTACGACGGCTATCACAAGGGCTTCCAGCCCGAGGTCGAGAAGGCGACCCGGACGCTCGCCGACGAGCAGACCTGGGTGCTCGGTATCGCGCCCGCGCCCGCCGCGGCGGGCGACGCGATCGGCGCCGGCGCGCGTATGGTCGACGACGTGCGGCGCCTGTACCTCAACGACTACCGCGACGAGTGGAAGCGCTTCATCGCCGACATCAAGCTGCAGCCTTCGAGCAGCATGACGCAGATCATCGAGCGCACCCGCTTTCTCTCCGGGCCCGACTCGCCGCTGCTGCCGATGCTCAGGACCTTCTCGCGCAACACCACGCTGTTGGCAGCGCCCACCGGCAAGGTCGCGCAGGTCGGCGGTAAGGTCGAGGAGGCCATCCGGGGCGGACAGCAGGCGGTGCGCGAGGCGCTCGGCGCCAAGCCGCAGACGACGGGCGCGCCGGGCGCGCGCATCGAGAGCATCGTCGACGATGAATTCAGGGATCTGCGCGCGCTGGTCAGCGCGCCCGAAGGCGGCAAGGCGCCGATCGAAGGCGTGATCGCACGCCTAGCCGAACTGCAGGTCTACCTGATCTCGGTCGACAACGCGCTCAAGAGCAAGGTGCAGCCGCCGGCGTCGACGCTGCCGGCCGAGATGGAAGCGCAGGCCGGCAACACGCCCGAGCCGGTGAACACCATGCTCAACACACTCGGCCAGGCCAGCAAGAGGGTGGGCAACCTCGTCATCCGCCAGACGCTCTCCGATCTCGTGAAGACCAAGATCGGCGACTTCTGCCAACAGGCGACGTCCGGCCGTTACCCCTTCGACTCGAGTTCGCGCAGCGAC
>JAGWTJ010000400.1 GCA_028869005.1 Burkholderiales bacterium
GAGGCGTTCTGCGAGCGGACGCGCGAGGAAGTGCCGCTGCCATGCGGCCGAGCGCACCTGCGCCCGAAACGCCTGGTAGGCGTGATCGTCCAGGCACAGCGCGTCGCCGTGCGTGAGCACGAAGCGCCGACCCCAGGCCGCGAGCACGGTCGGATCGGTCAGCCCGACGGCGCCGCACTCGCGCAGCAGGTCCTGGCCGATGAGGAAATCGCGGTTGCCGACCATGATCGCCAGGCGGCGTCGCGCGGCCGCTTCGGTCAGCACCTCGACGCAGCTGGCCGCGAACCCTTCGTGGCGGGCATCGTCACCCACCCACAGCTCGAACAGGTCGCCGAGAATGAAGACGGCGTCGGCCGGCGTGCCGAGCAGGTGGCGCCGCCAGGCCTCGAAGGTGAACGGCAGCGCCGGCGATAGATGCAGATCCGAGATGAAGTCGACGCTGCGCCAGGCCGCCGGCGCCTCGAGCTCGAAGAAGCCCGGCAGCGCGCGCGCCGGCGCCGGGGCGCTCACGTCACTTCGAAGGCGCGCTCGATGCGCACGTCTTCCAGCGGCACGTCGTCGTGCATGCCTTTGCGGCCGGTGGCCACGCCCTCGATGGCGTCGATGATCTCGGTGCCGTCGACGACGCGGCCGAAGACGGCGTAGCCCCAGCCCTGCGGCGACTCGCTGCGAAAGTCGAGGAAGGCGTTGTCGACGGTGTTGACGAAGAACTGCGCGGTGGCCGAGTGCGGATCGCCGGTGCGCGCCATGGCCAGCGTGTAGCGCTTGTTCTTCAGCCCGTTGGCCGCCTCGTTGCGGATCGGCGCGTCGGTGGCGCGCTGCTTCATGCCCGGCTCGAAACCGCCGCCCTGCACCATGAAGCCCTTGATGACGCGGTGGAACACCGTGCCGTCGTAGTGGCCCTTGGCGACGTAGGCGAGGAAGTTGGCGCTCGATGCCGGCGCCTTGTCGTCGTCGAGTTCGATGCGCAACGTGCCCTTGCTGGTGTCCATCTGCACGGTTCGGGTCATGTCACTTCTCCACACTGGCGTGTTTGATGATCACCGGCTGCGCCGGCACGTTCTGATGCATGGCCTTGGTCTGCGTCGGCTGGGCCGCGATCTTGTCGACCACGTCCATGCCGGCGACGACCTTGCCGAACACGGCGTAGCCGTTGCCGTCGCGCGCATTGGGCTGATCGAGGAAGGCGTTGTCGGCGAGGTTGACGAAGAACTGCGCCGTCGCCGAGTCGGGCACCATCGTGCGCGCCATCGCGACGCTGCCGCGCACGTTGGCCAGGCCGTTGCGGCTTTCCAGCGGGATCGGCGCGCGCGTGGGCTTTTCGCTCAGGTCCGGCTTCATGCCGCCGCCCTGGATCATGAAGCCAGGGATCACACGATGGAAGATGGTGCCGTCGTAGTGCCCGCTCTTGACGTACTGTACGAAGTTGTCGACCGTCTTGGGCGCCTTGGCGCGGTCGAGTTCGAGGACGATGTCGCCTTCGCTGGTGGCCAGGCGCACGGTCTGCGCGGCGGCCGGCCCGGCGACGGTGAGAGCGAAACCGGCGGCGACTAGCGTGCGCGCGATGCGGGATGTCGGGAACGAGAGGAGCACGGGTCAGGATTCCGTTCGATGCGGGGCCGCTAGTCTAGCGGGCCGCCTGCACCGACACGTTGCACCCGGGTTTGCGCGGCGGGCGGCCCGAGGGGCGCCGCTATACTGACACGCATTCCTTCGACGCCCCGCACGGGCTCGCCGCCGATCGGGGTGGGGCGGCCCCGGCCTTCGCCGCGCATGCCGCTACGCATCCACAACACGCTTTCCCGACGCCTGGAGGAGTTCACCCCGCTCGAACCGGGCCGCGTCCGCATGTACGTCTGCGGCATGACGGTGTACGACCTGTG
>JAGWTJ010000003.1 GCA_028869005.1 Burkholderiales bacterium
CTGGCCGCGCTCGTGCACCGCGCACTGGCCAAGGACCGCAGTGCGCGGCCGGCCGACTGGGAGGCCTTCGCCGTCGAGTTGTCGGCGCTGGCGAGCGACCGCGGCCTGGCGCGCGGCGCGTCGCGGCAGGTGCTGGACTCCGAGCGTTTCACGTTGTTGCGCTCGCTCGAGTTCTTCGCCGACTTCGGCGACGTCGAACTCTGGGAGGTCGTGCATCGGGCGAAGTGGGAGCGCCACGGCTTCGGCCAGGCGCTCTATCGCAAGGGCGCGCAGGGCAACAGCTTTCACATCATCGCCCAGGGCCGGGTCGAGGTCTACCGCGACGGGCGCTCGGTGGCCTCGCTGCCGGCGGGCACGTCGGTGGGCGAGATGGCCTATCTGGCGCCCAACCCCGAGCTGCGCGTGCACTCGGTGGACATCCTCGTCGCGCAGCCGACGACCACCGTGTCGTTCACGCCCGAGACGCTCGGGCAGCTCTCGCTGACCACGCGGCACGGCTTCGACAAGGCCTTCATTCGCGTCCTGGTGCGGCGGCTGCATGCCGCGCACGAGTCGATCGCGCACCCGCGGCGCATCCTGTAGCGCGCGAGCGGCGCGGCGTCGCTGCGCCTGCGGCCGCTTCCCGGCGCCGTGCCGGCCGCCGGCTGTCGTAACGGCGCGTCACTCGCGGTCATCCGGCGGCGCTCACCATGCGTTCAGGACTGGCCGGCGCGTGCGCAGTCTGTTGCAATCGATGCCGGCATCCGAACCCCATCCCCACACCGACCGAGGAGCGACCCGATGAAGTCCACCGTTCTCACCGCGCTGATCGCCGCCTGTGCCCTGCTGGCCGGCCAGGCCTTTGCCGCCAACGCCGACTGCGAGGCCAAGGCCGTCGGCAAGGACGGCAAGCCGCTGGCCGGTGCGGCCAAGTCGAGCTTCATGAAGAAGTGCGAAAAGGAGGCCGGCACCGCGGCCTGCGAGGCCAAGGCGATGGGCAAGGACGGCAAGCCCTTGGCCGGCGCGGCCAAGTCGAGCTTCGTCAAGAAGTGCATGGCCGACGCCAAGTAGTCGCCGCGACGGGCGGCTGCGTCTAGCCGGCCCGAGCAAGGAGCGGAAGGAGGGGCGCTACGGCGCCCCTTCGTTCGTTCAGCCGCCGCCGCGCCAGTAGCGCTCGTCGCTGTACATGTGCTTGAGGAAGTCGATCCACAGCCGCACCCGCAGCGGCAGGTGGCGGCGCTGCGCGAACAGGGCATGCACACCGTTGGGCGGCGCCGCAAAGCTCTCCAGCACGGCAACGAGACGCCCTTCGGCGAGGTCGCTCTCCACTTCCCAGGCGCTGCGCCAGGCGATGCCCAGGCCCGCGAGACACCACTCGCGCAGCACCTGGCCGTCGCTGCAGTCGAGGCGGCCGCCCGGCCGCAGATGCGTCACCGCGCCGTCCACCATGAAAGCCCAGCCACGCGACTGGCTGGCCTCGGAGCTCAGTGTCAGGCACTCGTGGCGCGCCAGGTCGGCCGGCGTGCGCGGCGTGCCGGCGCGCGTCAGGTAGCCGGGCGTCGCGACGCACAGACGCCGGTTGTCGGCCAGGCGCACCGAGACGAGACTGGAGTCGGGCAGGTCGCCGACACGGATGGCGCAGTCGTAGCCCTCGTTGACGATGTCGACCAGGCGGTCGCTCAGGTTCAGGCTCAGGCTCACGTCCGGGTGCTGCGCGATGAAGGCCGGCACCAGCGGTGCCACGTGGCGCCGGCCGAAGCCGGCCGGCGCCGTGATGCGTAAGTGTCCGCTCGCCTTCACGCCTCCCGCGCCGACACTGGCTTCGGCATTGGCCAGATCCGTGAGCAGGCGCTGAGCGCTTTCGAGGAAGGCGCTGCCTTCGTGCGTGAGCGTCAGCCGCCGCGTGGTGCGCACGAGCAACCTGACGCCCAGACGCTCCTCGAGCGCGTCGATGCGCCGGCCGATGACGGCAGGCGCCACCCCTTCGGCGCGCGCAGCGGCGGTGAGGCTGCCTTTGGCGGCGACCGCGACGAAGGTTTCGACCTGCTTGAGTCGATCCATGGCGCGGATTGTGCGTGTTCAACACATGAATGCAGTCGATTACAGGCACTTAATGTGGGGGCGCGTATCGAATAAAGTCGATCCATGAAGCCCAGGGCGGTGTTGTTCGATGCGTACGGAACGCTGTTCGACGTCTACAGCGTCGGCCTGCTCGCCGAGCAACTGTTTCCCGGCCACGGCGACCGGCTGGCGCTGCTGTGGCGCGACAAGCAGATCGAGTACACGCGCCTCGTGACGATGAGCGCGCCCGACGGTGCGCGCTACCGGCCGTTCTGGGATCTGACGCGCGCCGCGCTGCGCCAGGCCGCGGCGCGACTGGCGCTGGCGCTCGATGCGCGCGCCGAAGAGCAGTTGATGAATCAGTACCGGCACCTGTCGGCGTTCCCCGAGAACCGGGAGGTGCTGGCCGAGCTCGCGCGGCGCGGCATCCGCGCCGGCGTGCTCAGCAACGGAGACCCCGACATGCTCGCGGTGGCCGTCAAGAGCGCGGGCCTGGCCTCCTTGCTCGACCCCGTGCTCAGCGTGCACGCGGCCAGGCGTTTCAAGACCGATCCCGCGGCCTATGCGCTCGGCCCGGCGGCGCTCGGCCTGGCCGTGCGCGACATCCTGTTCGTGAGCAGCAACGCCTGGGATGCGATCGGCGCCACCTGGTTCGGCTACACGACGCTGTGGGTCAACCGCGGCGCCGCGCCGCCCGAACAGCTCGACACCCAGCCCACGCATGTCGGCCGCAGCCTGCGCGACGTGCTCGCCTTGTTCTCCTGACCCCCCGACCCACACCTGTCCTGCGGAGTCCAGCCATGCGCACCCGGATCCATCAACTTCAAGTCGCCGACGAACTGCTGCACTTCGTCGATCACGAGGTGCTGCCAGGCACCGGCGTCGAACGCGAGGCCTTCTGGCGCGGCGTGGACGCCATCGTGCGCGAGCTCGCGCCGAAGAACGCCGCCCTGTTGGCCGAGCGCGAGCGGCTGCAGTCCGAGATCGATGCCTGGCATCGCGCCAACCCCGGACCCATCCGCGCACCCAAGAAGTACCGTGCCTTCCTCGAGAAGATCGGCTACCTGGTGCCGCCGCCGGCCAAGGCGTCGGCGAGGACGAAGAACGTCGACGCCGAACTCGCGCTGCAGGCCGGTCCGCAGCTCGTGGTGCCGATCACCAACGCGCGCTACGCGCTCAATGCCGCCAACGCGCGCTGGGGTTCGCTGTACGACGCGCTGTACGGCACCGACGTGCTGCCCGAGACCGACGGCGCGACCAAGGCCGGCCCGCAAGGCGCCGCCTACAACCCGGTGCGCGGCGCCAAGGTGATCGAGTACGCACGCCACGTGCTCGATCGCTGCGCGCCGCTGAAGAGGGGCTCGCACCTCGACGCCGCCGCCTACCGCGTCGTCGACAACCACCTGCTCGTCACGCTGGCCGACGGCCGGCAGGTCGCTCTGGCGAACCCGGCGCAGTTCGTCGGGTTCCAGGGCGAGATGGACGCACCGTCGGCGGTGCTGCTCGTGCACCACGGCCTGCACCTCGAACTGCGCATCGATCGAGCGCACCCGATCGGCCGCTCCGACCGCGCGGGCGTCGCCGACCTCGTGCTCGAGGCGGCGCTGTCGACCATCCTCGACTTCGAGGATTCGGTGGCGGTGGTCGACGCCGAGGACAAGGTGCTGGCCTATCGCAACTGGCTCGGCATCGCCAAGGGCACGCTCACCGAGCAGGTGAGCAAGGGCGGCAGGACGTTCACGCGCGGCCTCGCCGCCGATCGCCGCTACACCGGCCCGCGCGGCGAGGACGTGGTGCTGCACGGACGCTCGCTGCTGTTCGTGCGCAACGTCGGCCACTTGATGACGCACCCTGCCGTCCTGTGGGGCGACGAGGGGCGCGAGATCCCCGAGGGCATCCTCGACGCGGTCGTCACGACGGCCATTGCCCTGCACGACCTGAAGGGCCTGACGGTCGACCCGCGCAGCGGCCGGCCGGGCGCCGGCGCCATCCGCAACAGCCGCCGCGGCAGCATCTACATCGTCAAGCCGAAGATGCACGGGCCGGCCGAGGTTGCCTTCGCGGCCGAGCTGTTCGCGCGCGTCGAGCAGTTGCTCGGCCTGCCGGCGGCCACCGTCAAGCTCGGCATCATGGACGAGGAGCGGCGCACCAGCGTCAACCTGGCGGCCTGCATCGCCGCCGCCGCCGATCGCGTGGCCTTCATCAACACGGGCTTTCTCGACCGCACCGGCGACGAGATGCACACCTCGATGCTGGCCGGCCCGATGCGCCGCAAGGGCGAGATGAAGGCGAGCGTTTGGATCGCCGCCTACGAACGCAGCAACGTGCTCGTCGGCCTGCAGGCCGGGCTGCGCGGCAAGGCGCAGATCGGCAAGGGCATGTGGGCCATGCCCGACCTGATGAAGGCGATGCTCGAGCAGAAGATCGGCCACCCGCGCGCCGGCGCCAATACGGCCTGGGTGCCGAGCCCGACCGCGGCCACGCTGCACGCGCTGCACTACCACCAGGTCGACGTCTTCGCCGTGCAGAAGGCACTGGAGAAGGCCGATGCCGCGTCCGACCGCGACGCCGTGCGCGAGGAGCTGCTCGCCGGGCTGCTCACCGTGCCGGTGGACAGGAAGGCCGCGTGGAGCGCCGCCGAGCGCCAGCAGGAACTCGACAACAACGTGCAGGGCATCCTCGGCTACGTCGTGCGCTGGATCGACCAGGGCGTGGGCTGCTCCAAAGTGCCCGACATCCACGACGTCGGGCTGATGGAGGATCGCGCCACGCTGCGCATCTCGAGCCAGCACATCGCCAACTGGCTGCATCACGGCATCGTGAGCGAGCCGCAGGTGCGTGCCACCTTCTCGCGCATGGCCAAGGTGGTGGACGAGCAGAACGCGGGCGATCCGCTGTACGAGCCGATGGCCGGACACGAGAGCACGAGCTACGCCTTTCGCGCGGCGCTCGATCTCGTGCTGCTGGGCAAGGCGCAGCCGAGCGGCTACACCGAGCCGCTGCTGCACGCCTGGCGGTTGAGGAAGAAGGCTTCCTAGGCGCTGTCGGTGGCCAGCGCCTCGCCGCGCGGGCCCGCCAGCGGATGCGGCCAGTGGCGCAGGCGCGCGCCGGCGCCTGCTCAGAGCTCTCAGCCCAGGCGCCGCGCCGCCGCTTCGTGCCGCGCCTCGCAGGCCACGCAGCGCAGCGCTGCCGGCTCGGCCTCGAGGCGCCGCATCGGTATTTCGCTTTCGCAATCGATGCACAGGCCGTAGCGATCGGCGTCGATGCGCGCCAGCGCCGCATCGATCTCGGCGAGCTCGGCGCGTTCGATGCCGCCGAGCGCACGGCCGAGCGCGCGCTCGTCCTCGCGATGGGACGGCTCGTCGGCGTCCTGGCTCAGCACCTCGTGCACGATGTCCTCGCGCGGGCCACCGGCCGCGGGCACGCCCGGGCTACTGTCCAGCCGCCGGCGGCGGCGCAGCAGTTCGGCGCGCAGGCGGGTGAGTTGCGCAGCATCGAGGACGGCACTCATGATCGACTCTCCGGTTGGCCGATCATCTTGCGAGCGCAGGCCCTGCGCAAGCCCGGCACCGCTCGATGCCCCTGGCGCGCTCCCTACAATCGCGCGCCCATGTCCGACGCCACCGCCGAGCCCGCCGCCGCGGCCCTGCCCGATCGCTGCGAGGTCCTCGTGGTCGGTGCCGGTCCGGCCGGCAGCGCCTGCGCGCGCCAGCTGGCCGTGGCCGGCTTCGACGTGCTGCTCGTCGATCAGCACGACTTCCCGCGCGACAAGGTCTGCGGCGACGGCCTGATCCCCGACGCCCACGCCGCGCTGCGCCGCCTCGGCGTCTACGACGAGGTGGCGGCGGTAGCCGAACCGGTGTCGCATGTGCGCTGCGTGGCCACGCGCGGGGCTTACTGCGACGTGCCGGGAACGCTGTCGGTGCTGCCGCGGCGCCGGCTCGATCACATCCTCGTGCGCCACGCCGTGCGTGCCGGGGCGCGACTGGCCACGCCGGTGCGCTTCGAGGCGCCGCTCGAGGAGGCCGGACGCGTCGTCGGCGCGCGCCTGAGAAGCGGCGGCGCGGCGCGCGAAGTGCACGAAGTGCGCACGCGCTGGGTCGTCGTCGCCACCGGCGCCGTGCCGCAGGCGCTCGCCGCCGCCGGCATGTGCGAGCGCCACACGCCGAGCGGCGTTGCGCTGCGCGGCTACGTGAAGAACGAGGCGATGGTGGGCCGCATCGCGCAACTGCAGATCGTCTGGCATGCGCGCATGAAGGGCGGCTACGGCTGGATCTTTCCGGGCCCGGGCGGCGTGTTCAACATCGGCGCCGGTCTCACCGGCAGCCATGTGCGCACCGCCGGCGGCAAGGGCCGCATGCAAGACGTGAACCTGCGCCGCTTCTTCGAGGCCTTCTGCGAGGTCTACGCGCCGGCGCGCGAGTTGATGGCCAGCGGCACCTTGCAAGGCGAACTCAAGGGTGCGCCGCTGCGCTGCTCGCTGGTCGGCGCCAGATGGTCGCGCCCCGGCCTGCTCGTCACCGGCGAGGCGGCCGGCAGCACCTACGCCTTCAGCGGCGAGGGCATCGGCAAGGCGATGGAGACCGGGATGCTCGCCGCCGACGCGCTGATCGCCGAGCGCAGCGGCCAGGGCGCCGACGCCGACGCCGGTGCCGACACCGATGCCGCGACGCGCGCGCGCTACGAGGCGTCGCTGCGCTCCGTCAAGCCCAAGTTCGATCTGTACGAGACGGCCAGCCACGTCAACCACCGGCCCTGGCTCACCGACCTCGTGGTCTGGCGCGCCAACCGCAGCCCGCGCATCCTGCGCCGCATGAGCGGCGTGCTCGAGGAAACACAGAACCCGGGCCGGCTGCTGAGCTGGAGGGGGATCTTCAAGCTGCTTTTCGAGTAGCGCGCGCCGGCGGTGCGGCAGTGCGGCGGGTACGATGCCGAGCTGCCTCGAACCCGCCGGCGAACCGTCATGCCCGACATCCCCGTTCCGCGCTTCGACATCTTCTACCGCCACCCCGAGCTGACGCGGCTGCTGCACGACTACGAGGCAGCGGCGCCGGGCCTGGTGCAGGTGCGCTCGATCGGCAAGAGCCACGAGGGGCGCGACATCTGGCTGGTCGTGCTGACCCAGCAGGCCAGCGGCCCCGACGCCGACAAGCCGGCGCTGTGGATCGACGGCAACATCCACGCCGCCGAGCTCACCGCGAGCACGGCCTGCCTGTACTGGCTGCACCGGCTCGTGTCGGCCTATCCGTCCGACCCGGCGGTGCGCCGGCTGCTCGACACGCGCGTCGTCTACCTCGTGCCGCGCCTGAATCCGGACGGCGCCGAACTGGCGCTCGCCGAGCGACCGCGCCATATCCGCAGCTCGACGCGGCCGTATCCGTACGACGACGAGCCGGTCGAGGGTCTGACGGTCGAGGACGTCGACGGTGACGGCCGCGTGCTGACGATCCGCATCCCCGACCCGCACGGCGCCTACAAGAAGTGCGACAAGGACCCGCGCCTGATGGTGCCGCGCGAGCCCGGCGAGTTCGGCGGCCAGTACTACCGGCTGCTGCCGGAGGGCACGCTCGTCAACTACGACGGCATCAAGGTCACCGCCAACAAGGACCGCGAGGGCCTGGACCTGAATCGCAACTTCCCCGCCTACTGGCGCCAGGAGTTCGAGCAGGCGGGCGCCGGCCCCTATCCGACCAGCGAGCCCGAAGTGCGGGCCATGGTCGACTTCGTCGTCGCGCACCCGAACATCGGCGCCGCGGTGAGCTTTCATACGCACAGCGGCGTCATCCTGCGGCCGATGGGCACGCAGAGCGACGACGACATGACGCCCGAGGACCTGTGGCAGTACAAGCGCTTTTCCGACCTCGGCGCCAAGCTCACCGGCTATCCGGCGATCAGCCTCTTTCACGACTTCAAGTACCACCCCAAGGAGATCATCACCGGCACGCAGGACTGGCTGTACGAGCACCTGGGGGCGCTGTTCTGGACGGTCGAGATCTGGGCTCCGAACCGCGAGGCCGGCATCACCGACTACCAGTGGATCGAGTGGTACCGCGAGCATCCGGTCGAGGATGACCTCAAGCTGCTGGCCTGGAGCGACACGCAGTGCGGCGGCCGGGCGCACGTCGACTGGTACGAGTTCAACCATCCGCAGCTCGGCGCGGTCGAGCTCGGCGGCTGGGACAAGATGAACTTCTGGCGCAATCCGCCGCCGCAGCTGCGCGAGCGCGAGGCGGCGCGCTTTCCGCCCTGGCTGGAGCGCATCGCGCTGTCGTTGCCGCGCCTCGAGGTGCTGCGCGCCGAGGTGCGCGCGCTCGGCGCCGACACCTGGCGCATCCGCTTCGCGGTCGCCAACAGCGGCTGGCTGCCGAGCTACGTCAGCAAGCGCGCGCTCGAGCGCAAGACGGTGCGCGGCTGCGTGTTCACGCTGCACCTGCCCAGCGGCGTCGCGCTCGTCACCGGCAAGGAGCGCGTCGAAGCCGGACACCTGGAGGGCCATGCGCCGAAGAACTCGCAGCAGGCCTTCCTGGCCGAGCGCAACCTCACCGGCGACCGCGCCGTCGTCGAGTGGGTGGTGAGCGGGCCGCGTGGCACGGCGCTGGCACTGACGGCGAGCGCCGATCGTGCCGGCACCGTGCGCTGCGAGGTCACGCTCGACTGAAGGCGCGGCGGCCATGGACCGGGCCCGCGACGACTTCGCGACGCTGTTCGAGTACCTGCCGATCGGCGCCTACCGCTCGCGCCCGGACGGCACGATGGTGCGCGCCAATGCGGCGCTGGTGCGGCTCAACGGCTACGCGAGCGAAGCCGAACTGCTGGCGGCCGTGCACGACATCGCGCGCGAGTGGTACGTCGAGCCGCGGCGGCGCACCGATTTCACGAGCCGCCTCGAGTCCGAGGGCCGTGTCGTCGGCTTCGTGTCGGAGATCAGGCGTCATTGCACGCGCGAGCGCATCTGGGTCAGCGAGAACGCCTACGTCGTGCGCGACGGCGCAGGCCGCGTCGTGCACTACGACGGCACGGTCGAGGAGATCAGCGAGCGCGTGCGCACGGAGCAGGCGTTGCGGCGCAGCGAGGCGCGCCTGCAGCAACTGGTGGCGCTGGTTCCGGGTGCCGTGTTTCGCGCGACGGTCGATGTCGACGTCGACATCGACGCCAGTGCCAGCGCCAGCTTCCGCTACACCTTCATGAGCGACGGCGTGCGCGCCTTGTATGGCATCGAGCCGGCGGAGGCGATGCGCGACCCGGGTGCGCTGACGCGTCGGCGCCATCCGGACTTCGCGGTCGACACGGCCGAGATGGACGCCGCGCTGCGCGGGGCACTGACGCGTGACGTCGACGTGCGGGTGCGGCTGGACGACGGCACCGAGAAGTGGGTGCAGGTCATCAGCGCCCCGGCGCCGGGCGAGGACGGCGGCAGCGAGCGCGTCGGGCTGTTGCTCGACGTCACCGCACGCCGGCAGGCCGAAGCGCTGCGCCAGGAACGCGACCAGGCGGCGGCGGCCGATCTGGCCAAGACGCAGTTCCTCTCGCGCGTCAGCCACGAGTTGCGCACGCCGCTCAACGCGGTGCTCGGCTTCGGCCAGTTGCTCGAGATCGAACCCGGCGCCGGCGAGCGGCAGCTCGGCTGGATCCGCCAGATGCTGGCCAACGGACGAGATCTGCTGGCGCTGCTCGACGACGTGCTTGATCTGTCGAGCGTGCAGGGCGGTGAACTGCCGCTCGACCTGACGGCGGTGCCGCTGCAGGCGGTGGTGCAGGAGGCCGTCTCGACGCTCGAAGCCGCGGCGCGCGTAGCCGGCGTGACGGTGCACGAAGCGGTCGATCCGGCGCTGGTGGTGCGCGCCGATCGCCGGCGCCTGCGCCAGATCATCGCCAACCTGCTGTCCAACGCCATCAAGTACAACCGGGCCGACGGTTGGGTGCGGATCGTCGCGGTGCGCAAGGCGGCGCAGGTGGCCCTCGAAGTGGCCGACAGCGGCCCCGGGCTCAGCGCCGAACAGCGCTCACGCCTGTTCCGCCCCTTCGAGAGGCTCGGCGCGCAACGCGGCACGGTGCCCGGGACCGGGCTCGGTCTGGCACTGAGCCGGCAGTTCGCCGACGCGATGGGCGGGGCGCTGACCGTGCGCAGCGCGCCGGCGCGAGGCTCGACCTTCAGCGTGCGGCTGCCTGCGGCCCACGGTAGCGGCGGTGGCGCTCGACGACCCTCACCCCTGCCCTCTCCCGCGCCGCGGGAGAGGGAGTAAGAGCGATCAGCGCTGCTCGAACCTGAACACCGCGACGCTGGCGCGCAGGTTGGGCCAGCGGCGCACCACGGTGCCGTCCTGCAGCCCGAAGCTGTCCGTCACCTCGAGTCCGCACTTGCGCGCCAGCACCTCGAAGTCGGCGTAGGTGCCGACGCGGATGTTGGGCGTGTCGTACCACTCGTAGGGCAACGCCTTGGTCACCGGCATGCGGCCGGCGGCCACGCGCAGCCGGTTGGGCCAGTGCGCGAAGTTCGGAAAGCTCACGATGCCGATGCGCCCGACGCGTGCCGTCTCGCGCAGCATGCGCTCGGCGTTGCGCAGGTGCTGCAGCGTCTCGAGCTGCAGCACGACGTCGAAGCTGCGGTCGTCGAACAGCGCCAGCCCTTCCTCGAGGTCGAGCTGGATGACGTCGATGCCGTGCTGCAGCGCCGCGTGCACGTTGGCGTCGGCCAGCTCGATGCCGTAGCCGCTGCAGCCACGCGTGCGCTGCAGGTACGCCAGCATCTGGCCGTTGCCGCAGCCCAGGTCGAGCACGCGGCTGCCCGCCGGCACGAGGCGGGCGATGACTTCGAGGGCGTCGCGTTCGTTCATCCGCGGTTCATCCCCGGCATTCGACTGCGATGCGCTCGAAGTACGCGCGCAGCACCGCGTGATAGCGCGCATCGTCGAGCAGGAAGGCGTCGTGGCCGTGCGGCGCGGCGATCTCGGCGTAGCTCACGGCGATCCGGTTGTCGACCAGCGCCTTGACGATCTCGCGGCTGCGCGCCGGCGCGAAGCGCCAGTCGGTGGTGAAGCTGACGAGCAGGAACTGCTTGTCGCGCGCCGGCGCGAAGGCGCGCGTGAGGTCGCCGCCGGCGGCGCGCGCGGGGTCGAAGTAGTCGAGCGCGCGGGTGATCAGTAAGTAGGTGTTGGCGTCGAAGTACTCGCTGAACTTCTCGCCCTGGTGGCGCAGGTAGCTCTCGATCTGGAACTCGATGGCCTGCGTCGTGTAGCCGAGTTCGGCTGCCTTGAGCTCGCGGCCGAAGCGCTCGGCCATCGCGTCGTCGGACAGGTAGGTGATGTGGCCGATCATGCGCGCCACGCGCAGGCCGCGCTTGGGCACGACGCCGTGCTCGTAGAAGTGGCCGCCGTGGAAATCCGGGTCGGTGACGATGGCGCGCCGCGCCACCTCGTTGAAGGCGATGTTCTGCGCCGACAGGTTGGGCGCCGTGGCCACCGCGACGCAGTGGCGCACGCGAGCGGGATGGCGCAAGGTCCAGGCCAGCGCCTGCATGCCGCCCAGGCTGCCGCCGATCACGGCGGCGAGCTCGCCGATGCCCAGCCGCTCGACCAGGCGCGCCTGTGCGTCGACCCAGTCCTCCACCGTCACCACCGGGAAGTCGGCGCCCCAGACGCGGCCGCTGTCAGGATTGACGTGCATCGGCCCGGTGGAGCCGAAGCACGATCCCGGGTTGTTCACGCCGATGACGAAGAAGCGCTCGGTGTCCAGCGCCTTGCCCGGGCCGACCAGGTTGTCCCACCAGCCCGCCTGGCCCTGCGCGTCGAGCCCGGCGACGTGCGCGCCGGCGTTGAGCGCGTGGCACACGAGCACGGCGTTGCTGCGCGCGGCGTTCAGCGTGCCGTAGGTCTCGTAGACGAGCTCGTAGTCGGCGAGCGCGCTGCCGCTGGCCAGCGGCAGCGGCTCGGCGAAATGCGCGCGTTGCGGTGTGACGGGTCCGATCGAAGCCATGAACGCAAAACCCCGGCGCCGCTTGCACGGCCACCGGGGGGCGGCTTCGTTTTAGCGGTATTTGTAGAGCGCCCGCAAGCCGGAGCAAATCGGCGCTGTCAGGGGGCAGTATAGCGGCCGGTCATGCCGGCGCATCTGGCGACGCATCGGCCGCCGCGCTCGTGCTGCGCTCGCTGCCGCTAGGACAACGCGAGCGCGTCGGCCCAGGTGTTCTCGGCCCAGGCGAGCGCGATGCGGCCTTCCACCTGCCCGGCCGCTGCCGATACTCCGCCCGAGCCGGGCACGGTCTTGAAGGTCTTCTCGGCGCTGTCGTACTGGTGCACCGAGGCCACGTGCATGGCGTCGCGCGCGGTGACGAAGCTGTAGCAGGTGTTCATCACCACCGGCGTTGGATTGACGGCGCCGCCGCCCAGTTGCGCGACGATCGCCGCCGCCGCCACCTTGGCGTGCTGATTGGCCATGTGGCCCGACTTGGGCATCAGCGGCGCCGAGAAGGTGGCGTCGCCGAGCACGTGGATGCCGGGGGCGGCCGCCGCCTCCATGGTCAGCCAGTTCATGCCGACCCAGCGGTTGTTGACGTTGACGATGCCGGCGCTGCGCGCGATGTCGCCGGCGCGCTGCGGCGGAACCACGTTGAGCACGTCGGCCTTCACGTCCTCGAACTCGAGCTTGGCGAGCAGGGCGCCGGCGCGGCCGCTCACCTCCTTCAACTCGGCGTTCGGACGGTACTCGAGCACTCCGGCGTAGTGCTCCTTGAACGCCTTCTCGAACAGCGCCTTCTTGCTCTGCACTTCGGGGTTGGCATCGAGCACCAGCACCTTGCTCTTGGGCTTGGCCTGCTTGAGATAGGCGGCCACGACGCAGGCGCGCTCGTAGGGGCCGGGCGGGCAGCGGTAGGGTGACTTGGGGATCGACAGCGCGAACACGCCGCCGTCGGGCATCGCCTCGAGTTGCCGGCGCAGCGCCAGCGTCTGCGCGCCGGCCTTCCAGCCGTGCACGACGGCGCCGCTTTGCACCGCCGCTTCGAGGCCGCCGACCTCGCCCCACATGAAGTCGATGCCGGGCGCGAGCACGAGGCGGTCGTAGCCGAATTCGGCGCCGCCGGCCAGGCGCACCTTCTTCGCCGCGGCATCGACCGCGACGACCTCGCCCTGCACGATCTTCACACCGGCGGCGCGCAGGCCGTCGTAGCCGCGCGTCACGTCGTCGATCTGCCTGAAGCCGCCGATCACGAGGTTGGAGATCGGGCACGAGACGAAGCTCGGGTTGCGCTCGATCAGCGTGACGTCGACGTTGCCGCCCCACAGGCGCAGGTAGCGCGCCGCAGTGCTGCCGCCGAAGCCGCCGCCGACGACGACGACGCGACCGATCGAGGGGCCCGACGGGCCGCTCGCACAGCCGGTGAGCGAGAGCGCGGCGAGGCTGCCGAAGGCGGCGCCGCCGACGAGCAGGCGGCGGCGCGACAGGGCGGTGGCGTTCTGGAAAGTGGTGACAGGCTTCATGACGTCTGCCTCACTTGCCCGTGGGCTTCTGGGCCGCGAAGTAGCTCGCGATGAGCTGCACCTGCGCCTCGCTGTAGCCCTTGGCGATCTGATGCATGATGGTCGCCGGCTGGGCGCCGCTCTTGTAGTCGGCCATCGCGGCGACGATCTTGTCCTGCGGCACACCGGCCAGCGAGCGCATGCCGGCGCGTGCGTTGCCGTTCGTGCCGTGGCAGTTGGCGCAGGTCGCGCCGAGGTGGCGTCCCAGCGTTGCGTCCTGCGCCGTGACGGCGGGCGCGACGCCGAGGCCGCAGGCGATAGTGAGCGCGGCGAGCGACGCGCGCGGAAGTTGAATCATCGGGGCCTCCTCCAGGGTGACGAACGGGCTGCAAGACCGTGTCGATGCCGGGCCGGCCCGCACTGTCGCCTGCTGCCTCTATGATGGTCGGGGCGAATGTAAGTGGCGCGTGCGGGCCTGCCGAGCGTGGAAACCCGCGCGCCTTACGGCTCGTGTGGGTATCGGGCGCGCGCTGCGGCGGGTGCTCGCGCGGTGCCCGCGCCGAACAGCGCAAACAGCGCGACGACGCTTCGCGGAGGACATCATGATGAAGCGTCGTCACCACCTCGGCCTGCTGGGTGCCGCGTTGCCCGCGGCGCTGCCCGCGCTCGGTTCGTTGCTCGGCGCGAACGCGGCGCAGGCGGCTCCGGCCCAGCCCGGCGAGCGCGTCGTCTGGCCCGACGTGGTGCTGCTCGACGGCGGTCGTTTCGGCGCCGCGCAGGCCGCCGGACGTGCGGTGGTGGTGGTGTTCTGGTCCACGACCTGCCCGTTCTGCCGCAACCACAACAAGCATGTGCAAAAGCTGCACCGCGCGGCGCAGGGCAGGCAGCTCGCGGTGCTCGGCGTGGCACGCGAGACCGACGCCGCCGTGGTGCAGGCCTACGCGCGCGCTCAGGGCTACGAGTTCCCGATCACGCTGCAGACGCGACCGCTGGCCGAGGCGCTGTCGACGCGCAACGTGATTCCGCTCACCGTCGTCGTCGATCGCCAGGGGCGCCTGAAGCAGGTCCTGCCCGGGGAGATGTTCGAGGAGGATGTGCTGGATCTGCTCGCGCTGGCGGCCTGAGCGCGCTCAGACCTCAGATGTGCCCGGCCGGCCCGAAGCCGAACAGCCAGGCCGCCAGCGAGGTCGGAAACAGCGCCAGCGCCCGGTCGTGTGCGGCGGCGGCGTCGTTGAAGAACTGGCGCACGAAGGGCAGGCGCTTCTCGCCATCGTGGAAGGCAGCGAGCGGCTCGGCCCAGGCGCCACAGGCGCCGTCGCCGGCGCCGGTGGCCTCGGCCAGCGCGATGACGCGCGCCGAGGCGGCGCCGAACGCCGCCTCGGCCGCCAGCCAGGCCGCCGCGTGCTGCGGCAGCAGCGGCCGCGCGCCGAGCGCCGCGCTGGTCGCTGCGCTGGCGGCGAGCGCCTGCGTCAGCGTGTCGAGGGCGCCATGCTCGGCCGCCAGGGGCTCGTGCAGCGCGGCGAGCAAGGCCTGCGCGGCCTCCTGCCTGTGGTGCAGCGCGTCGGCGACCGGCAGCCAGGCGTCGGCCACCGTCCGCCGCAGCGCGACCAGGCGGTTGTAGGCGCCGAGTGCCCAGAAGAAGAGCACGGCGGCCAGCGCGATGGCGAGCCAGTCGCCGCGCGTCATCGAGGCGACGAACTGGACGCTGCGGTCGAAGCCGACGCCGAGCAACCCGCTTGCGGCGCGCTCGATGGCGGAGGCGGCGGGGGCGGCTGAGGCGGCGGCCATGTTCACGGTCTGGGCGACGAATTCCGCCGCGAGTGCGACCGCCGTCAGCCGCGCACCTCGCCCTGGCCGAGCACGATCCACTTCAGCGACGTGAGGCCCTCGAGCCCGACCGGCCCGCGCGCGTGGAACTTGTCGGTGCTGATGCCGATCTCGGCGCCCAGGCCGTACTCGAAGCCGTCGGCAAAGCGCGTGCTGGCGTTGACCATCACGCTGGCCGAGTCGACCTCGCGCAGGAAGCGCATCGCGTTGGCGTGATTCGAGGTCAGGATGGCGTCGGTGTGGTGCGAGCCGTAGCGTTCGATGTGGTCGATCGCCGCGTCCAGCGTTTCGACCACCTTGATGCTGATGACGGGCGCCAGGTACTCCTCGCTCCAGTCGCTGTCCTGCGCCGGCACCACCTTGGGCCGCGGCGCCAGCAGGGCCAGCGCGCGCGGGCAGGCACGCATCTCGACGCCCTTGGCGGCGAAGACGTCGCCGATGCGCGGCAGGAAGGCCGCCGCCTGCGCCGCGTGCACGAGCAGCGATTCGGCGGCATTGCAGGGGCTGTACTTGTTCGTCTTGGCATTGTCGGTGACGCGCAGCGCGAGCTCGAGATCGACCTCGGCGTCGACGTACACATGGCAGTTGCCGTCCAGGTGCTTGAGCACGGGTACCCGGGCCTCGCGTGAGATGCGCTCGATGAGGCTCTTGCCGCCGCGCGGGATGATCACGTCCACCGACTCGGGCATCGCGATGAGGCGGCCGACGGCGCTGCGGTCGGTGGTCGCTACCGGTTGCACCGCATCGGACGGCAAGCCGGCCTCGAGCAGCGCCGCCTGCACCTCGCGCGCCAGCGCCAGGTTGGACGCCAGCGCCTCGGAGCCGCCGCGCAGGATACAGGCGTTGCCGCTCTTGATGGCGAGCGACGCGGCCTCGATCGTCACGTTGGGCCGGCTCTCGTAGATCATGCCGAAGACGCCCAGCGGCACCCGCATCTGGCCGACCGCGATGCCGCTCGGACGACGCTTGACGCCGGTGATCTCGCCCACCGGGTCGGGCATCGCGGCGAGCTGCGTGCAGCCTTCGGCGAGCGTTGCGAGGATCGCCGGCGTCAGGCGCAGGCGCTCGACGAGCGGCGCGGCGAGGCCGGCCGCAGCGGCCGCCGCGACGTCGGGCGCATTGGCGGCGATGAGCGCATCCGTGCGCTCGCGCAGGCGGCGCGCCAGCGCGCGCAGCGCGGTGTCCTTGGCTGCGGTGGGCGCGGCCGCCATGCGGCGCGACGCGGCGCGCGCAGCGACGCCCAGGTGGGCCATGTAGGCGGCGATGTCGGCGACGTCCATCGCCGCGATTGTCCCAAATCGGCCGGCGTGACGTTGTCGAAGGCGCCGTCGTCGATGTGCCAATGTCGAATGTGCCGTCGCCTACAGCCGCGCCGCCGATCACCGCGGCGTCAGCGCGCCAGCCAGGCCAGCACGCCGAGCCAGAGCGTCGCCGTCGCCGCGAAGGCGAAGGTCGACAGCACGATCGCTGCCGTCGCCTCGGCTTCCAGCGTGCGATAGCGCTGGGCCAGGATGAGCGCGTTGCTGCCCACCGGCATCGCGCCCAGCATCACCACCACCGCCAGCGGCGTGCCGGCCAGACCGAAGACCCAATGCGCCACCACCAGCACGAGGGCGGGCAGCACGAGCAGCTTGACCGCCGTGACGCCGATCGCCGCACGCACCCGACCGCGCACCCCGTAGGCGGCCAGCGTGACGCCGATCAGCACCAGGCACACCGGCACCACCGCGTCCGACAGCATCACCAGCACCTCGTCGGCCACCGAGTGCAGGCCCAGTCCGGTGAAGTTCCACGCCAGGCCGGCCAGCACCGGCAGGATCACCGGGTGCAGCACGGTGTTGCGCAGCGTCAGGCCCAGCGTATGCGCGACCGAGCGTGCGCCGGCGTGCGCGGCATGGGCATGCGCGATGTCGAGCTCGGCCAGCGTGGTCGCCACCGACAGCAGCACCAGCGCGTGCAGGCTGACGAGCGCGATGTGGATGCCCAGGCCCGCCTCGCCGAACAGCGCCGCGGCGAACGGGATGCCGAGCTGCACCGAATTGCCGAAGCTGGTCGAGATGGCGCGCACCGCGGCCGCCGATGGGCCGTGTCGCTCGCGCTCGCCGCGGCTCCACGCATAGCTCGCGAACAGCACGGCGAGCGCCGGCACGAAGAAGGCGCTCACCGTGCGCCAGGGCAGTGTGCCCAGATCCAGCCGCGCCGTGGTGCGAAACAGCAGCGCCGGCACGAACACCGTGAAGGCGATGTTGCCGAGCACGCGTGCGACCACCGGCTGGTCGTCGCCGAGCCAGCGCGCGCGGCCGGCGACATAGCCCAGGCCGATCGCGAGCAGGATGGCCAGCAGCTTCTGGAAGACGACGAGGGTCATGGCGTCTTGCTCGGCGCCGCGCCGAGCCGGCGAGCTAGCCATGCCTGCACCTCGGGCTCCGGAGCGTCGATGGCCACCGTCTTGCGTCGCGCGGTCTGGCCCTGCACCAGACAGACGGCACGGCGCGGCAAGCCGAGCTCGCCGGCGAGCCAGTCGAGCAGCGCTTCGTTGGCCTTGCCGTCGACCGGCGGTGCCGTCAGCCGAACGCGCAAGGCGCCGTCGAAGAGGCCGTCGGCGCCGGTGCGGCGCGCGCCGGGCACCACCGCCACCGCGAGGCGCAAGCCGCTGGGCGAGGGCCCGCGGCCCGCCACGAGGCAGGGCCAGGTCTTGCTCACCGGACTGCCCTGCGAGCTGCGGGATGAGCGCTGCGGGATGAGCGCTTGGGGTCTGCGCGGCGCGCTCACGCCGTCGCGCGCCGCGCCGCCTTCTTCGCCGGCACCTTCTTGGCTGGCGCCTTTTTCGCCGGCGGCGTTTCGGCCGCGGTCGTCGTCGCGGCCGCCGCCGGCGCGCCCGCCGTTTTGCCGGCGAACTTGCGCGGCTCGAACTCGAACACCACCTTGCCTTCCCTGGCGTCGAAGGCGAGATAGGCCTTGAAGGCGCGCCGCGTGCGGTTGGAGACGAAGCCCTCGAGCAGCGAGGTCTTGCCGGTGGCCAGCAGCTTGCCGAACTCGTCGCGGCTGACGGGCTGCTGCAGGATGATCTTGCCGCTCTTGAAGTCGCAGGTCTGGTGCGCGCCGACGCTGTGCTCGCATACGTAGTTGGCGCCGTGCTCGTAGACGTGGCCCTTGCACTTGGGGCAGGCACCCAGCGACGCCTGGCCCGAGAAGTCGACCGGCGCGCCGTCGGCTTCGCCCTGACGTGCGTCGTCGCCGAAGTCGAACTCGAGCTTCCAGTTGTCGATCTCGTCGTCGAAGACGAGCTTGAGTTCGGCGCTGAACGGCCAGCCGGCCTTGGAGCGAAAGCCCTCGAGCGGGCCGATGCGCTTGTCGCGCAGGAAGGCCTCGGCCTCGGCGATCTCGAAGCCGCGCCCGGCCGGGGTCTTGGTGATCGAGAAGCCGCAGCCCTCGGAGACAGCGTCGGCGCCGGTGCAGGCGAAGCGCCGGTAGTTCTCCTTGACGATGCCGCCGCACTTCGGGCAGCGCGTGGCGAGCGAGGCGTAGTCGCCCGGGATGGTGTCGCGGTCGTACTCCTTGGCCTTCCTGACGATGCGCTCGGCCATCTGCGCGACGTCGCGCATGAAGGCGTCGCGCGCCAGGCGGCCGTGCTCCATCTCGGCCAGCCGGTACTCCCACTGGCCGGTGAGCTCGGGCTTGGTGAGGTCGTCGACGTCCAGACCGCGCAGCAGCGTCATGAGCTGGAACGCCTTGGCGGTGGGCACCAGCTCGCGGCCCTCGCGCAGCATGTACTTCTCGCCGATCAGGCCTTCGATGATGGC
Source organism: Burkholderiales bacterium (assembly GCA_028869005.1). Taxonomy (GTDB): domain Bacteria; phylum Pseudomonadota; class Gammaproteobacteria; order Burkholderiales; family Burkholderiaceae_C; genus Rubrivivax. Next base: position 19,124 of record JAGWTJ010000003.1, read on the forward strand.
GGCGCGCGTGGCCGGCGTGCCCAGACCCTTCTCGCGCATTGCCTCGCGCAGCTCGTCGTCGTCGATCAGCTTGCCGGCGCCTTCCATCGCCGACAGCAGCGTGGCCTCGCTGTAGCGCGCCGGCGGCCGCGTCTTCAGCGCGATCGCCTCGGCGTCGGCGGCCAGCACCTGCTCGCCCTCGGCCACCGGCACCAGGTTGGCGTCCTCGTCCTGCGCTTCCTTGCCGTAGACGGCGAGCCAGCCGGCCCGGACCAGCACCTTGCCGTTGGTCTGGAAATGATGCGTGCCGCCCGGCGCGGCCACGACGCTCGTGCGCGTCGTGACGAGGTACTCCGCGCTCGGGTAGAACACCGCGAGGAAGCGCTTGACGACGAGGTCGTAGAGCTTGGCCTCGGGTTCGCTGAGCGAGCCCGGCGCCTGTAGCGTCGGGATGATCGCGAAGTGGTCCGAGATCTTGGTGTTGTCGAACACGCGCTTGGACGGTTTGACGTAGCCCTCGTCGAGCGCCTTCTTCGCATGGCCCGACAGCGTGGAGAGCGGCCCGGGCAGTTCGGCGCCGGCCAGCATCGCGACCGTCTTCCTGACGGTGTCCAGATAATCCTCGGGCAGCGCGCGCGAGTCGGTGCGCGGATAGGTCAGCAGCTTGTGCTTCTCGTACAGCGCCTGCGCCAGCGCGAGCGTGGACTTGGCCGAAAAGCCGAAGCGGCCGTTGGCCTCGCGCTGCAGCGTCGTCAGATCGTAGAGCAGCGGCGAAGCCTGGGTGCTCGGCTTGGCCTCGTCGCTGACGCTGGCGCGCTCGCCGCGCACCGCGGCGGCGATGGCCTCGGCGTCGGCGGCCGTCCACAGGCGGTCGGCCTTGAGCTCGGCGTCGTCCGCGTTCTTCTTCCACTTCGGATCGAACCACTTGCCTTCGTAGCTGCCGGCGGCGGCGACGAACTGCGCCTTCACTTCCCAGTATTCGCGCGGCACGTGGCGGCGGATCCTCTCCTCGCGCTCGACGACGATCGACAGCGTCGGCGTCTGCACGCGTCCCACGGTGGTGAGGAAGAAGCCGCCGTCGCGCGAGTTGAACGCGGTCATCGCGCGCGTGCCGTTGATGCCGACCAGCCAGTCGGCCTCCGAGCGGCTGCGCGCGGCGTCGGCCAGGCCCAGCATCGACTCGTCGCTGCGCAACTGCTCGAAGCCGTCGCGGATCGCCTGCGGCGTCATGCTCTGCAGCCACAGGCGGCGGATCGGCTTGGCCAGCGGCTTGCCGCCGGCGGCGTACTGCACGATCAGGCGGAAGATCAGCTCGCCCTCGCGGCCGGCGTCGCAGGCGTTGACGATGGCGCTCACGTCCTTGCGCCGGATCAGCTTGACCACCGCGTTGAGCCGCGTCTTGGCCTTGTCGATCGGCGCCAGATCGAAGTGCGGCGGCACCACCGGCAGGTGCGCGAAGCTCCACTTGCCGCGCTTGACCTCGTACTCGTCGGGTGCCTTGATCTCCACCAGATGGCCGACGGCCGAGGTGACGACGTAGCGCTCGTTCTCGAAGTGCTCGGCGTGCTTTTCGAACTTGCCCGCCGCGGGCGTGAGCGCGCGCACGATGTCCTGCGCCACGCTCGGCTTCTCGGCAATGATGATGGTCTTGCTCATCGGTGCTGGGTCGGTGCTGGGTCGGTCCGCTGTCGCGGGGCGTGCCTACAATGCCGCCTCTCGCGCGCACGCACACACACGCGCGCGCTCGCATGATTCCAATGTACCGAATGAAGACGACCCCGCAAGCGGGCAGCCGCAGAATCCGTACCGCGCCTGCCCATGCGGCGGCGCGCCACACCGAGACGCACGCGCGGCCCAGCGCGAGCGCCGCGCCGGCTGCCGGCGGCCGCCGCATCCAGGTGCGACGCAGCGGCGTGCACGGCAAGGGCGTGTTCGCGCTCAGGCCCATCGCCGCGGGCGAGCGCATCATCGAATACGTGGGCGAGGTGCTCACCTGGGCCGCGGCGCAGAAGCGCCACCCGCACGACCCGAGCGACCCCAATCACACGTTCTTCTTCCACATCGACGACAAGCACGTCATCGATGCGGCGGTGGGCGGCAACGCGGCGCGCTGGATCAACCACGCCTGCGAGCCCAACTGCGAAGCCGACGAGGACGGCGGCCGCATCTTCATCGATGCGCTGCGCGACATCGCCCCCGGCGAGGAACTCTTCTACGACTACGGCCTGATCGTCGACGAGCGCTACACGCCGTCGCTGAAGAAGCAGTACGAGTGCCGCTGCGGCAGCGCGCGCTGCCGCCGCACGATGCTCGGCAAGAAGAGGTAATCCCCCGCGGGCGGCCATGGACCCGGTGACCGAGCCGACCCACCTGCACTGGGATGCCGAGGCGCTGTGGCAGCAGTTGCTGCCGCTGCTGCCGGGACTGACGGTCGAGGTGGTGGCGCGCACCGATTCGACCAACAGCCGCCTGCTTGAGCGCGCGCGCGCGGCCTGCGGCGACCCCGATGCGCCCATCACCCGCCCGGGGCAGATCGGCGCGTTCGGCAGCGAGCCCGCGACGCCGCACGGCCGCCGTGCCGGCGACCTCGAGCCCTGCCTGCTGGTGGCCGAGCAGCAGACGCTCGGCCGCGGCCGGCTCGGCCGCGACTGGGTGTCGAATCCGGTCGATTCGCTGACGTTCTCGCTCGCGCTGGCGCTCGATCCGCGTGACTGGTCGGGCCTGTCGCTGGCGGTCGGCCTCGCGCTGGCCGAGGCGCTGGACGAGACCTCGCCGCCCGCAGCGCCGCGCATCGGGCTGAAGTGGCCCAACGACCTGTGGGCCATCGACGGTGCGGGCCCCGGCCGCAAGCTCGGCGGCATCCTCATCGAGACGGTGAGCGTCGGACGGCGCCGCATGTGCGTCATCGGCATCGGCGTGAACGTGCGGCCGGTGGCGGTGGAGGGCGTGACCACCGCGGCGCTGCAGGACTTGCTGCCCGGCATCGATGCGCCCGCGGCGCTGGCGCGCATCGCGCTGCCGCTCGTGCGCGCGCTTTTGCGCTTCGAGCGCGAGGGCTTCGCGCCGCTGGGGCCGGCCTACGCGCGGCGCGACGTGTTGCGCGGCCACCCGGTGAGCACCAGCGGCGACGCGGGTGCAGGCATGGCCGACGGTGTCGACGACAGCGGCGCGCTGCGGCTGATCGATGCCGACGGCCGCCTGCGCCGCGTCGTCGGCGGCGAGGTCAGCGTGCGACTGAGCGGCGCCGCGCCGCCTGCGCATCCGGGCTCGGACTGAGAGCGGCGCGCGGCGCATCCGAGGCAGGCCCGATGCTGCGCGCGCTGCTCGCCCTGGTGCTGCTTGCCAATGTGCTGTTCTTCGCCTGGGCCCAGGGCTGGCTGGAGCCGGCCTGGATGGCGCCGCGCCAGGCCGAACGCGAGCCGGGCCGCATCGGCGCCCAGGTGCGGCCGGAGGCGATCACGGTGCTGCCGGCGACGGCGGCGAGCGCGGCCGTCGCCGCGTCGCGCACGCCGGCCGTGGCCTGCATGGAGGCCGGGCCCTTCAGCGACGCCGAGATCGCCGCCGTGCACAGCGCGCTCGAAGGTGCCGGGCTGCCGGCGGCAAGCTGGCAGCGCGAGCAGGTGCAGCCGGGCGCCTTCTGGGTGGTGTTCGCCGGCCGCTATGCCGACGCCGCGGCGCGCAAGGCGCGCGAGGCGGAACTCGAGCGCAATGCGCTGCCCTACGAGATCGCGAGCCAGCCTGCCGAACTGGCCGGCGGCCTCGTGCTGTCGCGTCACGCGAGCAAGGATGCCGCCGAGTTGGCGCTGGCCGCGCTCGGCGACAAGCATGTCGCCGACCTGCGCGTGGTCGCGGTGCCGCCGGGGCCGCAGCAGCAATGGCTGCGCGTGCCGGCCGCCGACGGCCAGACGCAGGCGCGGCTTGCCGCGCTCGACCGCGGCTTCAAGCCCTGCATCGAGCGGCCCTGAGCCGACGCTGCCGCGGCAGCGCCAGCACGCCGGTCGCCAGCGCGAGCAGTGCGAGCCAGGCTGCGGACATCGCGCCGCCGCCGCTGCTACTGCCGCCGCCGCCGGCGCTGCTGCTGGTGCTGCTACTGCCGCCACTCGCCGCCGCCACCGTGACCGTCGTGCTGCGGGTGGCGCTCTGGCCGGCGCTGTCGGTGACGGTGACCGCCACCGTGAAGCTGCCGCCGGCAGCCGCGGCCCCGACGGTGACGTTGGCCTGGTTGCCGCTCGGCGCGACACCGCCGACGAACGATGCGCTGTCGTTGCCGGCGGTGATGGCCCACTGGTAGCCGACGATCGCGCGGCCGGTGCTGGCGCTGGAGCCGCTGGCGTCGAAGCTCACGCTGCCGCCCGCTGCCACCGTGGCCGCCGATGCCGTGAGGCTCGCGCTCGGCTGCGCGGTCGCCGCCGCTGCGAGCACGGCGGCACCCGCGTCGAGCATGCCGGCGCCGCAGGTCGTGGTGGTGCAATAGCACTCGTCCTGCACGCTCGCCGAAGGCGCCTTGCAGGCCACGACTCCGGCGCCTGCCCCGCTGGTGGGAAACGGCCGTGCGCTCGATTGCAGCAGCGCTGTCAGGCGCGACGGCGCCAGTGCCGGATTCACCGACAGCATCAGCGCCACCGTGGCGCTGACCTGCGGCGCGGCGAAACTGGTGCCCACCGAGTAGTTGACGGCGTCGCTGTAGGTGTCGGCGCCGGCATTGGTGCTGCCGTTGTTGGTCGTCGTCACGATCGGGTACAGGCACGGACCGCTCAGGTTCACGCAATTGCCGCCCGGCGCCGAAATCGCCACCTGCGGGCCGAGCGACGAGAAACCGACCTTGCTGCCGATGTGGCGCAACGCGGCGACGGCGACCACGCCGGTGCAGCTGCCCGGCTCCGACACCCACTGGCCTTCGGCGTTGCCGGCGGCGGCGACGACGGTCGCGCCCATCGCCGTGACCCGGTTCACCGCGTCGGCGTAGGCCTGCGTGCAGGTGCAGGGGCCGTTGCTCGCGGCGCAGCCGCCCAGGCTCATGTTGAGCACGCGTGCCGGCGTCGGGTTGGCGGTCGGCAGGCTAGCCGCACCGGCCGCCCACAGCATGCCGGCGATGATGTCGGAGTCCCAGCCGCCGCAGGCGGCGAGCACGCGCACCGGCTGCACCATGACGTTGTAGCCGAGCGCCGCCATGCCGATGCCGTTGTCGGTCTTGGCGCCGATGATCCCGGCGGTCTGCGTGCCGTGCCAGCTGCTCGCCTCGGCGGGTTCGCCGCTGCCGCACTGGCCGGCAGTGGTCCAGTCGCCGGTGTCCTCGGCGCTCGGGTCGGTGTAGGGCCCGCCGCCGTTGGTCGACACGAAGTTGTAGCCGGGGAGCAGCTTGCCGACGAGGTCGGGGTGCTCGTAGCGGGCACCGGTGTCGAGGTCGGCGACGACGATCGTCGGCGAGCCGGTGCTGATGGCCCAGGCGCCGACGGCGTTGGTGGCGGCGACGATGGTCGTGTCGCTCGCGCGCAAGTACCACTGGCCGGAGGCCGGCGACGTGGCCGGGTTGGCCGCGAACAGCGGATCGTTGGGCACGCCGAGCGCGCGCCGGCGCCGATCGGGTACGGCATATTCGACATCGGCATCGGCGGCCAGCAGCGTGGCCAGCGCCGACGAAGAGACGGATGCATCGCCGCGCACGACCTGGATGCGGGCGTCGACGACACGCCCGTCGCGCAGCGTCAGGCCCAGGCGGCGGCCGAGCGTGCCGGCCATCTGCGGCCCGGCCGTCGCCGCTGCCGTGCCGCGTGCCGCCAGGGCCTGCATCAGCGGACCCTGGGCCTTGTACTTGACGATCACGCGCGCGCCGCTCGGATCTTCGATCGCGACGGAGGACGCGGCGCCGGTCGCCGCGACCGCCGCCTGCGCCGCCGGCCAGGCCGCTGCCAGCCAGAGCGCGAGCAGGCACGCCAGCGCCGTCCGCATGATCAGCGCCCGATCACGCGCACCATCTCGACCAGCTTGCACGAGTAGGCGTACTCGTTGTCGTACCACGCGACGATCTTGACGAAGGTCGGGTCGAGCATGATGCCGGCGTCGGCGTCGAACACGCTGGTGCAGGTCTCGCCGCGGAAGTCGGTGGCCACCACCTTGTCCTCGGTGTAGCCGAGCACGCCCTTCATCGCGCCCTCGCTCGCCGCCTTCATGGTCGCGCAGATGGCTTCGTAGGTGGTGGGTTTTTCCAGTTCGACCGTGAGGTCGACCACCGAGACGTCCGAGGTCGGCACGCGGAACGACATGCCGGTGAGCTTCTTGTTGAGCTCGGGGATCACGCGGCCCACCGCTTTCGCCGCGCCGGTGCTGCTCGGGATGATGTTCTCGAGGATGCCGCGGCCGCCGCGCCAGTCCTTGTGGCTCGGGCCGTCGACCGTCTTCTGGGTTGCGGTGGCGGCGTGCACGGTGGTCATCAGGCCGCGCTTGATGCCCCAATTGTCGTGCAGCACCTTGGCCACCGGGGCCAGGCAGTTGGTGGTGCAGCTGGCGTTGCTGACGATCGTCTGGCCGGCGTACTTGTGGTGGTTGACGCCGTACACGAACATCGGCGTGTCGTCCTTGGACGGCGCGCTCTGCAGCACCTTCTTGGCGCCGGCGTCGAGGTGCTTGCGGCAGTCCTCCATCGTCAGGAACAGGCCCGTGCTCTCGACCACCACGTCGACGCCGACATCGCCCCAGGCCAGCGCCGCCGGGTTCTTCTCGGCGGTCAGGCGCACCTTGCGGCCATTGACGACGAGCGTGTTGCCTTCGACGGCCAGCGTGCCCTTGAAGCGGCCGTGCACGCTGTCGTACTGCAGCATGTAGGCGAGGTAGGCCGGGTCGAGCAGGTCGTTGACGGCGACGATCTGGATGTCGTCGGCGAAATGCTGCGTGGCGGCGCGCATCACCATGCGCCCGATGCGGCCGAAGCCGTTGATGCCGACTCTGATGGTCATGAGATTCGCTCCTTGGGTTGATGACGATTCGTCGCCGTGCCCGCGCCGCCCGAGTGCCGAGGCTCAGCGCGCGAGCACCTTGCGCACGACGTCGGCGACGTTGCGCGCGGTGAGCTGGAAATGCGTGAACAGCGCGGCGGCCGGCGCGCTCTCGCCGAAACGATCGATGCCGACCACCGCGGCGCAGCCGTACTTCCACCAGCCGTCGGTGACGCCGGCCTCGATCGCAATGCGCGGGATGCCCGCGGGCAACACCGCGGCCTTGTAGGCGCGGCTCTGGCGGTCGAAGACGCTGGTGCTGGGCACGCTGACGACGCGCGTGGCGATGCCGTCGGCGGCGAGCGCCGCCTGCGCGTGCAGCGCGAGCTGCACCTCGCTGCCGGTGGCCACCAGCACGGCCTGCGGCTTGCGCCGAGCCAGTCCCACCTCGGCCGGCTCGGCGAGCACGTAGCCGCCCTTGGCGATGTCGCCGGTGGTCGCCTTGGGCAGGTAGGGCACGGCCTGGCGCGTCAGCAGCAGCGCGCTCGGACGGTCGGCAAGGGCCAACGCCGTCGTCCACGCCACCAGCGTCTCGGCGGTGTCGGCCGGGCGCCAGACGTCGAGATTGGGCACCAGGCGCAGGCTGGCCGCATGCTCCACGCTCTGGTGCGTGGGGCCGTCCTCGCCCAGGCCGATCGAGTCGTGCGTGAAGACATGCACGACGCGCCGCTTCATCAGCGCGGCCATGCGCACCGCGTTGCGCGCGTAGTCGCTGAAGGTGAGGAAGGTGCCGCCGTAGGGGATGTAGCCGCCGTGCAGCGCGATGCCGTTCATCACCGCGGCCATGCCGAACTCGCGCACGCCGTAGTGGATGTGACGCCCGCCGTTGGGGGTGCCGTCGTCGGCGATGCGCAGCGCCGGCGTGGCGCTGGTGTTGGTGAGGTTGCTGCCGGTGAGGTCGGCGCTGCCGCCCAGCAGCTCGGGCATCAGGCGCGTCAGCACTTCGAGCGCGAGCTGGCTGGCCTTGCGCGTGGCCACCGTCTCGGCCCGGGCGTCGGCGGCGGCGAGTGCCTCGGCCGCGGTCTGTGCGAATGCGGCGGGCAGCTCGCCGCGCAGCCGGCGCTCGAGCTCGGCGGCGAGCTCGGGATGCGCAGCGCGGTAGGCGGCCAGGGACTGTTGCCAGCGCGCCTGTCGCGCGGCGCCGCGAGGGCGCGCGTCCCAGGCCGCGTACAGCGCCTCGGGCACGACGAAGGGCTCGTGCGGCCAGCCGAGCGCCTCGCGCGTGAGCCGTACTTCGTCGGCGCCGAGCGCCTCGCCATGTGCCTTGGCGCTGCCGGCGCGGTTCGGGCTGCCCTTGCCGATCGTCGTGCGGCAGATCACGATGCTCGGCCGCAGCGGCTCGGCGCGCGCCGCCTCGAGCGCGGCATGCACGGCCGCGGTGTCGTGGCCGTCGATGGGCCCGATGACGTTCCAGCGGTAGCCGGCGAAGCGCGCCGCCACGTCGTCGACGTACCAGGGCGCGACCGCGCCGTCGATGCTGATGCCGTTGTCGTCGTAGAGCGCGACCAGCTTGTTCAGCCGCCAGGCGCCGGCCAGCGCGCAGGCCTCGTGGCTCACGCCTTCCATCAGGCAGCCGTCACCCATGAAGACCCAGGTGCGGTGGTCGACGATGGCGTGGCCGGGGCGGTTGAACTCGTGCGCGAGCAGCTTTTCGGCGAGCGCCATGCCGACCGCGTTGGCCAGGCCCTGGCCGAGCGGGCCGGTGGTGGTCTCGACGCCGGGCGCCACGTCGACTTCCGGGTGGCCGGGCGTCATGCTGTGCAACTGGCGGAACTTGCGCAGCTCGTCCATCGGCAGCGCGTAGCCGCTCAGGTGCAGCAGCGCATACAGCAGCATCGACGCGTGGCCGTTGCTGAGCACGAAGCGGTCGCGGTCGGGCCACTGCGGGTCGGCCGGGTTGTGCGCGAGCAGCCCGCTGCCCCACAGCGCCACGGCCATCTCGGCCATGCCCATCGGCGCGCCGGGGTGGCCGGAGCTGGCCTGCTGCACGGCGTCCATGGCCAGCGCGCGGATCGCGTCGGCCATCGTCTTGTGGTTCTCGGGGTTCGGCATGTCGCGCGCGCAGGAAAGGGAAGGGGAAAGGCAAAGGACAAATTCTAGGCCGGCCTATCATCGAACTTGGAAGATCGCTGCCGGCGCCGTCGTCGTCCCAAGAGGCCGAAGAGGCGCGGCCCTCCTCATGCGCGGACTGCACCTCACTGCCGACCTGCACGGCTGCGCCGCCGCCGCCGCGCTGCTGGCCGACGCCGATGGGCTGCGCGCGCTCGCGCTGCGCGCGGTGCGCGCCGCCGGCCTCACGCCGCTGGGCGATCTGTTCCACCGTTTCGGTGCGCCCGGCGGCGTGACGGGCATGGTGCTGCTGGCCGAATCGCACCTCGCGCTGCACACCTGGCCCGAGCTGGCCGCAGCGACGCTCGACGTCTACGTGTGCAACCGCGGCGCCGACAACAGCGCCGCCGCCGAGGCGCTGTTGTCGGCGATGGAAGCGGCGTTTGCGCCGCTGCACAGCGAACGGAGGTGCGTCGTGCGCGGCGACGTGACGGCGCCGATCCAGATCGGCGCAGCGCACCGAGGCGTCAGTCCGCGAGCGGCGCGGTGAGGGCGTCGATGCGCGCCATCACCTCGGGCGTGAGCCGCTGCGCCAGCTCCAACGCGCCGAGGTTGCTGCGCAACTGCGCGAGCTGCGATGCGCCGGTGATGACCGTGCTCACGCGCGGGTTCTTCGTCGCCCAGGCGATGGCCAGTTGCGCCAGCGTGCCGCCGAGCTCGGCGGCGATCGGCGCCAGCGCGGCGACGGCGGCGTTGCGCGCCGGGTGCGTCAGACCCTCGTGCAGGAACGCCATGTTGGGCAGTGCACCGCGACTGCCGGCGGGGATGCCGTCGCGGTACTTGCCGCTCAGCAGGCCGGAGGCGAGCGGGCTCCACGTGGTGAGGCCCAGGCCGCACTCTTCGTACAGGCGCGCGTACTCGGTCTCGACGCGCCGGCGGTGGAACAGGTGGTACTGCGGCTGCTCCATCTGCGGCTTGTGCCAGCCGTGGCGGTCGGCGATCTGCCAGGCGGCGCGCACCGCGTCGGCCGGCCATTCGCTGGTGCCCCAATAGAGCGCCTTGCCCTGCCGGATGATGTCGTGCATCGCCTGCGCCGTTTCCTCGACCGGCGTCGACGGGTCGGGACGATGGCAGTAGACGAAGTCGATGTGTTCCAGTCCCATGCGAGCGAGCGAGCCGTCGATGGCCTGCAGCAGGTACTTGCGGTTGAGCGTGTCCTTGCGGTTGACGGCCTCGCCGCCGCGCTCCAGGCCCCAGAAGAACTTGGTCGAGACCAGGTAGTTCAGGCGCGGCCAGCCCAGCGTCTTCAATGCCGCGCCCATCACCTCCTCGCTCTTGCCGCCGGCGTAGGCCTCGGCGTTGTCGAAGAAGTTGACGCCCGCGTCGTAGGCGGCGGCCATCATCTCGACGGCCGACTTGGTATCGACCTGGTTGTGGTACGTGACCCAGGAGCCGAGCGACAGCGCGCTGACCCGGATGCCGGCGTGACCGAGACGGCGGTATTGCATGGCGGTGGCAGGGGAGAGTGGCGGGACAGGCAGGCGAGGTTAGCGCAGCGCGCCGCGCCGCGCCGGACGTGCGTGGCGCGCGCGGTGCATGCCGTGCGTGACTTGCGTGCTGCGAATCACCCGGTCATCCCGCCGCTTCGCAACCGGCCGTGAAGGCCTCCTCGAACACCGAGTAGCCGGCCAGATCGGCATGCGCGAAGCGTACGCGGCCTCGGGTGCGACGCAGCGCCAGCAAGGCCGGGTGGCGCTGCATGCCGGGCCGCGGGATGGCCATCGCGTGGCCCCAGCGCATGAGATCGATGCGGCGCACGCGCCGGCGCAGGTCGGGGTGCGCCGGCGCCAGATCGGCAAGCACGCGCTCGGCCCACGGGCGCCAGTCGGCGGCGAGCAGGGGAGCGCGCGCGGCCGCCGGCAGCGCGTGATACGCGGTGAGCACCGTCGCCCCTTCGTAAGGCAGCAGGCTCTGGTGCGTCGCGTCGACGTAGCCCAGACTCGTGCTGCTGCCCGCGGCGTGATAGATGACGTTGTCCCACGACGGCGGAGCGCCGATGCGCTCGAGCAGCGGCGCGTCGAGTTGCAGGTTGGCCACCAGCCACGGCGCCACCGGCAGCAGCGCGGCGCCGGTGCGCAGCGCATCGGGTGCGCTCTCGAGCACGCGTGCGGCCACGTGCAGCGGCAGCGCCAGCACCACGCGGTCGGCCAGCCAGGTCTCGGCACGGCCGGCGCGCTCGTCCCACGCCAGCACCTGCACGCCGTAGCGCTCCTCGCGCACGGCGAGCACGCTGCGCGCCAGATGCAGCCGTTCGCCGAGCGGCCCCGCCAGCCGCTGCGCGAGCCAGGCGTTGCCTTCGGGCCAGGTGAAGACGGCGTCGCGCTCGCGCTCGACCGCGCCCGGCGCGTGAAAGCCGTGGCGGCTGGCGAAGTAGTGCACGCCTGCCCAGGCCGACACGACCTCCAGGCCGGCGCCGTAGTCGTCGCGGCAGCAGTAGTCGAGGTAAGCGAGCAGCGCCGGGTCGTCCAGGCGCTCGCGCGCGAGCCAGCTCGAGAAGGTCGTCGCGTCGAGCGCGGCGAGTTCGGCGTCCCAGGCCGAGCGATGCGCCGGCAGCGCGAAGCGCCGCGTGCCGCCCGCGCCGCGCCGCAGCGCGTCGATGCGCGCCGCGAAGCGCCGGTACTGCGCCAGCCGCGTCGAGCCCGGCGCCGCCGGCGCGAGCAGGCCCTCGATCCACTGCCCTTCGTAGAACAGGCGCTCCTGCGGGCTGTGGCACAGGTGGCGCTCGTCGGGCACGGTGCGGCCGTGCTCGATGTGCAGCAGGCCGATCTCGTGCAGCCACTCGGCGACCTCGGTCGACTCGGGCTCCGGCAGCGGCAGGTAATGCGCGCCGAGCGGGCAGGCCATGCCGGCCATGACGTGGCCGCGGGCGTTGCCGCCGGCAGCGTCGTCGAGTTCGAGCACGTGCACGTCGTCGACCCCGCGGCGTGCGAACGAGCGCGCTGCGGCCAGTCCCGCGATGCCGCTGCCGGCGACGAGCACGGCGACCCGGCGCGCGGGCGTCGGCCAGGCCGCCCGTCGCAGATCGGCCGTGGGGCTGCTCGCGGCCGCCGCGTCGCGCACGCGATGGCCGCGCTCCCAGTTCGCGCCGACCCAGCCGCCCGGCGGCAGCGGCAGCGCGTCGGAGCGCTCGCATCCGGCCAAGGTCGCCGCAGCACCGGCCGCAAGCAGGGCGCGGCGTGTCGTGCCCTGCGCGCTCAACGCGCGACCTTGCCCCATTCTTCCTCGAAAGTCGAGACCAGCACCTGGTTGGACAGCCGGTTGGGTTCGGCCGGCACGCGCGCCATGTCGGGCGGAAAGTCCAGCAGCGCGGCCATGCCCTGCGGCGTGAGAAAGCGCAGCCCCGGCGGCAGCCTGGTGATCCCGGGCCAGGGCCGGTGCCCGGCGAGCACGAAGCCCCATTCACCGAAGCTCGGCACGTGCGCGTGGTACGGCGTTGTCGCCAGGCCCACCGCCTCGAGCGTGGCGACGACCGTCCAGAAGCTCTTGCGCGCGATGAGCGGCGAGGTCGTCTGCACGACCATCCAGCCGCCGGCGGCGAGTGCCTGGTCGGCGCGCTGGTACAGGCTCGTCGTGTACAGCTTGCCGAGCGAGAAGTTGGTGGGGTCGGGGAAGTCGATGACGATGACGTCGAAGCTCTCGCGGTTCGCTTCGAGCCAGGTGAAGGCGTCGGCGTTGACGATCTTCACCTTCGGGTTGCCGAGCGAGCCGCCGTTGAGCGCCACCAGCGCCGGGTGGGTGGAAAACAGGCGTGTCATGTGCGGATCGAGCTCGACCAGCGTCACCTGCTCGACGTCCGGATAGCGCAGGATCTCGCGCACCGCCAGCCCGTCGCCGCCGCCCAGCACCAGCACGCGCCTGGGCGACGCGCCGGCGGCGAAGGCCGCCATTGCCGGGTGCACCAGCGCCTCGTGGTAGCGGTACTCGTCGCGCGAGTGGAACTGCAGGTTGCCGTTGAGAAAGAGGCGCACGCCGGCGGGGCCGGCGGTGACGACCACGCGCTGGTACGCGCTGCTCTCGCGCAGGATCACCGAGTCGCCGTAGAACTGGTCTTCGGCCCAGGTGGTGAGCCGCCCGGCGCTGCCCATCGCCACGGCGAGCACGGCCACCACGCCGGCGCAGGCCAGTGCGTGCGCGCGCCAGCCGCGCAACTCGCCGCGAAAGAGCACCAGCGCCCACACCGCCACCGCCGCGTTGAGCAGCCCGAAGAAGACGCCGGTGCGCACCAGCCCCAGGTGCGGCACGAACAGGAGCGGAAAGGCGACGGCGACGACGAGCGCGCCCAGGTAGTCGAAGGTCAGCACCTGCGACACCAGGTCGCGCAGCGCATAGCGCGCGCCGAAATGGCGCTTGAGGATGCGCATGACGAGCGGAATCTCGAGCCCCACCAGCACGCCCACCGTGAGCACGAGGCCGTAGAGCAGCACGCGAAAGCCCGCGCCGTGCCCGGCCGGCAGCACGCTGTGCGCGACGAACAGCGCCGCCGGCATCAGCCCGCCCACCAGCCCCACCAGCAGCTCGATGCGCAGGAACTGCGCGACGAGCTGGCGCTCGACGTGACGGCTGGCCCACGAGCCGACGCCCATCGCGAACAGATAGCTGCCGATCACGGTGCTGAACTGCAGCACCGAGTCGCCGAGCAGGAAGCTCGCCAGCGCCCCGGCGGCCAACTCGTAGACGAGGCCGCAGGCGGCGACGACGAACACCGAGGCCAGCAGCGCGACCTCGGCCGGCGAGATCGCGGCGCGCGCGTCCTCGGTGCCGGGCGACGCCGCCGTCGCCGTCATCGCGCGCCGGGCGCGCCGGGCGCGCCGGGCCGCTGCCGCGCCACCCGCGCTCCTAGCCGTGCACCGCTGCCGAGACGATCAAGCCGATGGCGATCGCCATCGAGCCGACGACGATGGCCAGCGCCACGTTCTTCTTCTCGACGATCTCGGTCCACAGGTGGTAGGGCGTGAGCTTGTCGACGACGACGAAGCAGATCCAGAAGATCGCCACGCCCATCAGCGCGAACAGCAGCGAGCCGACGATCACGCCCGGTTTGAGCCACTCGATTCCCAGCATGGGTCACCTCCAGGGTTGTTGCACTGTCTTCACTCGTTGCACGCCGCTCGCCGGGCATCACTTGTGGCCGCCGCCGCTGCTGCTGCGGCCGCCGAAGCTGCCGCCGCCGGTGCGGCCGGTGCTGCCGGAGCCGCGCTGCGCCAGGCACTGCCGGTACTCGTTGCTCGATGCGCCGAAGGTGCTCTTCACGTCGGCGCATTCGTCGTGGTCGCAGCTGCCGACGATGGCCAGCACGATGATGATGAAAACGACGAGCCACAGGATCGTCTTCAGGCCCTTGCCCGAGGGCGTGAAGCTGCCGACGTCGCGCGCCAGCGCGGTGCTCGCGCCCGCCGGCAGGCCGAACGCCGCAGCCAGCTCGGCCGCGGGCAACGTGGCGCCGGCCGACCACACGACTTCGCTGCCGGCGGCGCCACGCGTCTCCTCGCGCGACAACCTGAGGTTGCTCGCGGCGCCTGTGCCGTCGTAGTCGCTGACCCGGGCGCGTTCCTCGCGCTGCACGCGCCAGTAGAACTCGCCCAGCACCCAGGTGACCTTGGCGTTGTAGCTGTAGCGCAGCCGGTAGGTCTTGCCCTCGTAGCTCGCCGTGTCGCCGCGCAGTTCGGGCGCGCCGGTGATAGTCCGCACCCAGCTCCAGCCGTCCTCGGCGTCGACGAGGAAGGCGAAGCCGAGCGTCGGGTGGTACAGCAGGTACTCGCGCCAGAAGGTCGTCTCGTCGTCGCCCGCTTCGGGAATGTCGCAGCGCTCCATGTAGCCGACGACCTGCCAGCTCTGCGCCGGCTGGCCCGGCGTGAGCGCGGCCAGCACGGCCGACTTGCCGAGCGGGATCTGCGGCTCGAGACCGCCCGGGCCGGCGTTGTTCTGCGTGTAGTGCGCGAGCTCGGCGCCGACGCCGGCCGAGATGTCGACCACCGACTTGCACTGCGCGCAAGTGAGGCTTTGCGTCGACGCGAGCTTGGGCTCGAGCGGCGCGCCGCAGTTCGGGCAGGGGATCGTGCGGCTGCCAAGCGTCTTCTCGCTCGTCTCGGCCAGTCCCTGCATGCGCAGTTCCGCCAGCAGCACCGAGCGGCCGATGCTCCACACCGGGCGCGCCGCGTCGCTGCCGTCGAGCGTGGCCACTTCGCCGGCGGCGTTGCGCAGGTCGGCGACGAGAAATTCGCCTTCGAGCCGCGGCGGCGTGGGCAACTCGCCTTCGGCGGCGAGCAGCCTGGCGCGCGTGACCGAGGCCACGTCCCAGGCGCGGCCGTCGGCCTGCACGCGCTGGCCGGCGGCGAGTGCGGACAGCGCCGGCGCATCGGCCGGCAGCGGCGCGTCGAAGGCCAGCACGTAGGCGCCGTTGTCCTCCGACAGCCACGCCGAGCGGCCGTTGTCGAAGAGGGCGTGCCACTCGTTCCAGGTGCCGCCTTCGTAGGTGTACTGCAGCCGACCGACGAGCGTGAAGGCGACGCCCTGGCGCGTGCCGCCGGCACCCAGGCGCAGCGGCGAGTGGTCGTCGAACAGCTCGGCGCTCGTGCCGATGCGCCTGAGTGCCGCGCCGTCGCGCACCAGCGTGCTGCGGCAGTAGCTGCATACCGCACTCGCCGACGCGGCCGAGGCGAACTCGACCGGCGCGCCGCAGTTCGGGCAGGCGGCGCGGTAGGCGCGCGGCGCGGACGTGGCCAAGGGCGGCTCAGCCGGAGCGGGTCGCGGGACGCGTGCCGGTCAGACCAGCTTCTTGAGCAGCTCGGCCTTCTTGGCGGCGAACTCGTCGTCGGTGAGGATGCCCTTGGCCTTGAGATCGGCGAGCTTCTCGAGCGTGGCCATGACCTCGTCGGGCTTGAGCGCGGCCGCCGCCGTCGCAGTCGCCGCCGCCTGCGCCGCCGTGCCACCGCCCTGCAGGCCCTGGCTGAGCTGTTGCGCCATCACCTGGCCGAGCGCGACGCCTGCGCCCAGCCCCATCGCGTCGCCGACCACGCCACCGCTGCCGCCGCCGGCCGCGGCGGCGCCCTCGGCGAACTTCGGGATCGCCTGCGCCGTCTGGTACTGCATGAACTTGCCCATGTCGCCGCCGACCATGCCCATGCCGATCTTCTGGTCGAGGATCTTCTGCAGCTCCTCGGGCAGCGAAACGTTCTGCACCGTCACCGCGTCGAGCGCCAGGCCGAGCTTGGCGAACTCGGGCGAGTTGGCCGCCTGCAACTGCCTGGCGAACTCGATCTGGTTGGCCGCCAGGTCGAGGAAGGGGATGCCGCTGGCCGCGACGGCATTGCTGATGTTCTGCAGCATCAGGCCGCGCAACTGGCCGTCGATGTCATCGAGCGTGAAGCGCTCGCGCGTGCCGCTCACCGCGCTGTAGAAGGCCTTGGCGTCGGCGATGTGGAAGGCGTAGTTGCCGAAGGCGCGCAGCCGCACGGCGCCGAAGTCCTTGTCGCGGACCGTCACCGGCTGCGTCGTGCCCCAGCGGCGGTCGAGCTGCTGGCGCGTGACGAAGAAGTAGACGTCGCTCTTGAACGGGCTCTGGAACAGCTTGTCCCAGTTCTTCAGATACGTGAGGACGGGCAGCGTGTTGGTCGTCAGCTTGTACAGGCCCGGGCCGAACGCGTCGGCCACCTTGCCCTCGTTGACGAACACCGCGGCCTGCGCCTCGCGCACGGTGAGCATGCCGCCGTACTGGATCTCGTGGTCCGCCATCGGGTAGCGAAAGGCGAGCGTGCCGTCGCCGCTCTCGGTCCATTCGATGACATCGATGAACTGCTTCTTGATGAAGTCCATCAGGGCCATGGTGCGTGCTCCGCAAGGAAGTGACGAGGGGCGGCGAATAATACGCGGCGTGAGTGAGCGGGTCGTGGAGCTTTCGTGACGGCGTTGCGCGTCGCCGTCGTCGGCGCGGGGCCGGTCGGGCTGGCGCTCGCGCTGCACGCGCGCGCCTTGCTGCCCGAGGCGCGGCTGACGCTGTTCGATGCGCGGCCGGCCGAGCGCGATGTGGCGGCCGATCCGCGCACGCTGGCGCTGGCCCTGGGCAGCCTGCAGTTCCTCGAGCGCCTGGGCCTGTGGCCCGGCGCCGCGGCGGCGCAGGCCGCGGCGATCGCCGAAGTGCATGTCTCGCAGTCGGCGCCGGCGTTCCCGGGCGCTGCGGCGCAGCCCGAGGTCACACTGACCGCGCGCGAACTCGGCGTGCCGCAGCTCGGCGCGGTGCTCGGCTATGGCGCCTTGCTGGCACCGATGCAGCGCGCCTGGTTCGACGCCGCCCTCGCCGAGCCGGCGCGGCTGGAGGCGCGCTTCGGCCGTCCGGTGGCGGCGCTCAAGCCGCTGGCCGGCGCGGTCGAGGTCGATGCCAGCGTCGCCGAAGCCTTCGATCTGGCGGTGGTGGCCGAAGGCGGCGTGTTCGGCGAGCAGGCACGCAAGGCCCTCACCAGCGACTACGGGCAGAACGCCTGGGTCGGCGAGCTCACGCTGGAAGGCGGCGCGCCCGGCGTGGCTTTCGAGCGCTTCACGCCGTCGGGGCCGCTTGCGCTGCTGCCGCTGGCGGCGCGCGAGGGCACGCCGCCCGGGCTCTTGCGCGCGGCGCTCGTGTGGTGCGTGGCGCGCGACGACGATCCGGTGGACGCCCTCGATGGCCGCCAGCGCATCACCGTGCTGCAAAGCCTGCTGCCGGCGCGTGCCGGCCGCGTGCACGCGTTGTCGGAGCTCAAGCCCTTCGCGCTCGGCCTCAACGCCGAGCGCACGCTGGTGCAGGGCCGCGTCGTGCGCATCGGCAACGCCGCGCAGACGCTGCATCCGGTGGCCGGGCAAGGGCTCAACCTGGGCTTGCGCGACGCGCATCAACTGGTGAGCGCGCTGCGCGACGAGCGCGACGTCGATGCCGCCTTGCGCCGCGTCGAATGGGCCCGCGCGCCCGATCGCTGGGGCACCATCGCCGCCACCGACCTGCTGGCGCGCAGCTTCACCTGGCAGGGGCCCGGCATGGCGGCGCTGCGCGGCCTCGGCCTGGCCGCACTGCAGGCCACCGGGCCGCTGAAGGCGCGGCTCGCCCGGCAGATGATGTACGGCTGGCGCTGAGACTCTTTGACGCCGAGTCGCTCGGGTGCCGAGGAGTCCGGGCGCCGAGGGACGCCGGCGCGGGCCCGGTCGCGTACCGGCTTGCCGAGGCCGTCGTTCAGGCCTGCTGCAGCTTGAACACCTGCACCATCTGCGCCAGCCGCGCCGCCTGCTCGCGCAGGCTCTCGGCGGCGGCGGCCGACTGTTCGACCAGCGCCGCGTTCTGCTGCGTCATGCGGTCGAGTTCGGTGACGGCGGTGTTGACCTGTCCGAGACCGTCGGACTGCTCGGCGGCGGCAGTCGTGATCTCGCCGATCACGCTGCTCACGCGCTGCACCGAGCTCACGATCTCCTGCATCGTCGTGCCGGCCTCGGCCACCAGACGCGCGCCGGAATCGACCTTGTCGACCGAGTTGCCGATCAGCGCCTTGATCTCCTTGGCCGCGTCGGCCGAGCGTTGCGCGAGGCTGCGCACCTCGGCCGCGACGACTGCGAAACCACGTCCCTGCTCGCCGGCGCGCGCCGCCTCGACCGCGGCGTTGAGCGCCAGGATGTTGGTCTGGAACGCGATGCCGTCGATGACGCCGATGATGTCGGCGATCTTGCGCGAGCTGGCGTTGATCTCGCCCATCGTCGTCACGACCTGCGCGACGACGGCGCCGCCGCGCGTGGCGACGTCGGCCGCCGACGCCGCCAGCGTGTTGGCCTGGCGTGCCGCGTCGGCGCTGTGCTGCACGGTGCCGGTGAGCTGCTCCATCGAACTCGCGGTCTGCTGCAGGTTGCTCGCGGTCTGCTCGGTGCGGGTCGAGAGGTCCTGGTTGCCGCTGGCGACTTCGGTCGACGCCGTCTGGATGCTCTCGGTGGACTGGCGCACCGACTGCACCAGGGTCGCCAGGCGCTGCTGCATCGTGCCCAGCGCCAGGATCATCGCGCCGAGTTCGTCGTGCCGTGGCGCGGGCAGCGGGGCTCCGAGATCGCCGTCGGCGATGCGGTGCATCGACCGCTCGACCTCGGCCAGCGGCCTGAGCAGCGCGCGCGCAGTGAACCAGGCGATCGCCACCAGGCCGGCCAGGCACAGCGCGGCGGCGGCGACGCCCACGCCGAGCAGCGTGCGGCTGCTCGCCAGCGCGCCTTCGTAGGTGTCGGCCCCGGCCTTCTGCGTGAGCGGGATCAGCGTCTGCAGCGGCTTGACGAAGGCCTTGTGCAGCGTCGCCCAGTCATCCTCGAGCAGCACGGCGATGGCGCTGCGGTCCTTGTTTCCGTAGGCGCCCTCGAGCTTGCCGAGCGTGCTGCCGAGCAAGGCCCAGTTGCTCTTGAGCTGCGTGAACGCCTGGCGCGCGTCGCCCGCAGCGAAGTCGGTGTCGGCGCGCACGGCCAGCGGTGCCCACTGCTCGCCGAGGCTCTTGCGCATCTCGCGCAGATGGTTGAGCGAGCCCGTGATCGGCATCTGCTCGAGCAGCACGGCAGCGGCGCGGAAGCGCACCTCGAGCAACCCGTTCTCGATGCGCTGCAGACGCACCAGGGTGTCCATTTCCTGTCCGTACAGCGAGCCTAGCGCCTGCTGATTGACGCGGTTGGAGCCCACGGCGAGTGCTCCGAGGGCCAGGACGGCTGCGAGCGCGAGGGCGGCCAGGGCCATCAGGCGGCCCTTCATCGAAAGGCGCAAGAACATGGGATGTCTCCGGGTCAGGAACGGGGGCAGGGCGGCGACGCCGGCTTCACTGCGTGGGCAGGCCCTTGCCCGACCATTCGGGGAAGCCACCCCGGAACCAGTTGATCTTGGTATAGCCGGCCTTCACGGCGACCGCCGAGGCCTTGTAGCTCTTCCAGCACTCTCCCGAATTGCAGAAGAACACCAGCGGCGCGTTCTTGTCGCCCGGCAGGCGGGCCAGATCGAACTGGTCCAGGCTGGCGTCGAAGCCGGGCTCCTTGGCGCTCTTTTCCTTGTAGGGCACGCTCTTCGCGCCCTTGATCGTCTTCTCGGCGTATTCGGCGGCGACGCGCGTGTCGATCACCGGCACGCCGGCGTCGAGCATCTTCTTCACCTCCTCGGCGCTCACGACCTTTGCGCCGGCCAGGCCCGACGGCGTCTCGGCGGCCAGGGCCGGCGTGCCCACGGCGACGCAGAACACGGCCGACACGGCCCATTTGATGCAAGTGCGCTTGTACACGGCGGAGATCCTTCGCTAGGGTCGGGGGAACCAGACGCGGAGCAAGGCGGCACGAGGCCGCTTGCAGGCCACGCGACGCGTGCTTGCTCGGCTATCGGCCGCCGGCTGCGCCGCTTGAGCGCTGCACGGCCTGCAGGCGACGGAATTGGCGTGTTCGGAGTCGCGCCGCGCCTGCCGGGGGAGTCAGAGCCGCCGGTGCGCCAGCGCCGGCAGTTGCCGCCGGACCTCGGTCAGCCGCGCGCGGCTGGCGTTGGCCAGCACCACGCCGGCGCCTTCGTCGCGGCAGGCGAGCACTTCGCCCCACGGGTCGACGATCAGGCTGTGGCCCCAGGTGCGCCGACCGTTGGCGTGCTGCCCGCCCTGCGCCGGCGCCAGCACGTAGCACTGGTTCTCGACGGCGCGTGCGCGCAGCAGCAACTCCCAATGCGCCTGGCCCGTCGTGTAGGTGAAGGCGGCCGGCACGACCAGCAGATCGCAGGGCGGGCGCATCAGCGCCCGATACAACTCGGGGAAACGCAGGTCATAGCAGATCGACAGCCCGACGCGCCAGCCGTCGCAGTCGAACGCCGCCGGCGCGTCGCCGGCGGCCAGCGTGCGGCCCTCGTCGTAGCTCTCCTGGCCGTTGTCGAAGGCAAACAGGTGCAGCTTGTCGTAATGCGCCGCTTCGCTGCCGTCGGGCGCGTAGACGCACGAGCGGTTGAGCACGCGTGCGGCGTCGACGACTATCGGCAGCGTGCCGCCGACGAGCCACACGCGGTGCCGGCGTGCCAGCCCGGCGAGCGTCTGCTGGATCGGGCCGTGGCCTGGTTGCTCGGCGGCGGCGAGCTTGTCGGTGTCGCGCCGGCCGAGCAGGCAGAAATACTCCGGCAGCGCCACCAGTTCGGCGCCGGCCGCGGCGGCCTCGGCCACCAGGCGCACAGCGCTTGCGAGGTTCTCGGCCACGTCGGGCGTGGACACCATCTGCAGCGCCGCGAGCTTCATGCGACGATTGTCGCTGCAATGCCCGCGCAGGCAGAGTGTCACGGCCTTGCGACTAGCCTTCGCGCCGCTGCGGGCGGGTCCGCCGCGGGCAGGGCCGCGCCGCGGGGCGCAGAAGGGAACGATCGATGTCAGAGCCTGTGGCTGCCCAAGCCGCGTACAGCCGATTCGTGCAGCGCGTGCGCCGCCGCTATGGCGCCGAGCGCGCGTTGCTCGCGCCCGGCATGCCGGGGTTCGACGAGATCACCGCGCT
>JAGWTJ010000134.1 GCA_028869005.1 Burkholderiales bacterium
GCGCTCATGTGCAGGACGCCGACGCGGCCGACGAGCCCGTAGAACGCGCCTACCGGGCAGACGTGCCCGCACCACAGCCGCGGTGCGACCAGCACGTCCAGCAGGAACACGGCGAGCACGACGCCCCAGCCGCCGGCCAGCCCGAACACCAGCGCACGATGCAGCATGGTGATCGGGTTGACCGTCTCCCAGGCCACGCTGCCCAGCAGCGCCGACAGCGCGAGCGCCAGCGCCAGCACGGCGTAGCGCAGCCGCCGGTCCAGAGGGTGGCGGCCGAGCAGGGTCGGCAGCTTCAGCACGGTGCGCAGCCAGGCGGCGAGGTCGGTCACCGGATTGATCGGGCAGACCCAGGCGCAGAACGCGCGCCCTCCCGCCAGCACGTAGGCCGCGCCGACCAGGGCGGCGCCGAGCAGCGCACCGGTGGCGAGCCGGTGGTGCGCGAGCAGCGCCTGCAAGGCGACGAACGGATCGGTGAGCGGCAGCGCTCCGAACCATTCGCTCGAGGCGAGCGTGCCGCGCGCCAGCCACAGGCCGGTCCACGGGCCGAGCAGGAACGCAACCAGCACCCCCAACTGCACGGCGCGGCGCGCGACGAGCCAGCGCTGGCGCCGCAGCGGCGCGAAGGCGGCGCGCCGGGTCATGTCGCGCTCGAGCCGGGCGCCGCGTGGCGCGCACGCACCGTGATCGCCGACGCGCCGTCGAGCACGCAGGCCTGCTCGCACAGTCCGCAGCCGGTGCAATGGGCGGCATCGACGACCGGGCGGATGGTGCCGCCTTGCGCCGTGCGGCCCTGTTGCATGCGGATCGCCCGGCCCTGGATCGGACAGGCCTTGACGCAGCTGTCGCAATACGCCGCGCCGCTGGCGCTCAGGCAGCGCTCGGGATCGCTGAGCCCGGCCGTGCCCATGCGCGCGTCACGGATGTCGTCGAGCGCGTGATCGAGCGCACCGGTCGGGCAGGCCGGCACGCAGGGGATGTCCTCGCACATCCGGCAGGCCGCGCTGCGGGCGACGAAGAACGGGGTGCCGAGGGGCACGGCGCCTGCCGGCTCGCGTGGATCGCCCAGGTCGCCCAGATCGCCCAGCCGCAGCACGTCGTAAGGGCAGGCTCGCACGCACAGGCCGCAGCGCACGCAGGCGTCGAGGAACGCCGCCGCGTCGAGCGCACCCGGCGGGCGCAGGCGATCGGCCGGCAGCGGCCGCGCGCGCTCGCCGCGCACGCGCGCCGCCAGCAGCGCGCTCGTGGCGCCGAGCGCGAGCAGGCTAGCCACCGCCTTGCGACGCGAAATGCGCACCGTCTTCCTTTGGCCCACCATGGAGGATCGGGCGTGTTTACCACGAACCGCCGCAGCGCTGCCCGCGTACCATCGGCGCCACCATGCCCGCCTCGCTTGCCGGCCAGCTCGTCGTCGCGATCTCGTCGCGCGCGCTGTTCGACTTCGAGGAAGAGAACCGCCTGTTCGAAGCCGGCGACGACGGCGCCTACATGCAGCTGCAGCTGGCGCGCCTCGAGCAGCCGGCGCGCGCCGGCGTGGCGTTCTCGCTCGTCAACAAACTGCTCGCCTTCAACGACGCCGGCGCCGCGCCGCGCGTCGAGGTCGTGATCCTGTCGCGCAACGATCCGGTGTCGGGCCTGCGCGTGTTCCGCTCGGCTCAGCACTACGGGCTGCCGATCCTGCGCGGCGTGTTCACGCGCGGGCGCAGCCCGTGGCGCTACCTGCGGCCGCTCGAGGCGCAGCTCTTCCTCAGCGCCAACATGGCCGACGTGAAGAGCGCGCTCGACGCCGGCGTGCCGGCGGCGCGCGTCTACCCCGACAGCGCGCGCGCCTCGGCGGCGCATCCGTTCGAGGTGCGCATCGCCTTCGACGGCGACGCCGTGCTGTTCTCCGACGAAGCCGAGCGCGTGTTCCAGCGCGACGGCCTCGCAGCCTTCCAGGACCACGAATCCGAGCGCGCGGCGACGCCGCTGGCGCCGGGCCCTTTCAAGCCGCTGCTGGCGGCGCTGCAGCGGCTGCAGCGCGAGCCCTCGCGCGCGATGCGGCTGCGCACGGCGCTGGTCACCGCGCGCAGCGCGCCGGCGCACGAGCGCGCGGTGCGCACGCTGATGGACTGGCGCATCGAGGTCGACGAGGCGATGTTCCTGGGCGGCCTGGCCAAGGGCGAGTTCCTGCGCGAGTTCGAGCCCGACTTCTTCTTCGACGACCAGACCGGCCACATCGAGAACGCCGCCGCGCACGTGCCGGCCGGGCATGTGGCGGCCGGCGTCGCCAACGCCAATCACGCCGGCTGAGGCTCGCGACGCGACCTCAGGTCGCCCGCCTCACGGCGACTTGTTCTTCACAGCGCGAAAGTCGCCGCCCCAGGCCACGGCCATGCGTGCCGGATCGATGTAGCGCCGCCAGGCCGCATTGAGCTGCGCCAGCGTGACCGCGGCGAGGCGGTCGTCGACCTGCTGCGAGAAGGCGAAGCTGCGCCCCAGGTACAGGTCGGCCACCGCGCGCGAAGCGAGCACGGCGTCCTGCGCGCGTGCCAGGCGCCGGTAGTTGAGCAGGCTGGTGCGCGCCTCGTCGAGCTCGGCCTGCGTGAAGCCGTCTTTGACGCTGCGTGCGAGCTCCTCGCGCCACGCGGCCTCCACCCTGGCCTGGTTCTGCGGCGCGAAGATGGCGCTCGACAGCCAGCGCGAGTTCGGCTCCACGCTGCTCCATTCGACGACCGAGCGCACGTCGTAGCTCAGGCCCTCGGTCTCGCGGATGCGCTTCCACAGCCTCGAGTTGCCGCCGCCGCCGAAGATGTGGTTGGCCAGCACCATGGCCGCGTAGTCGGCCTGCGTGTCGTCCAGCGGCAGCGCGAGCGCGGCCTCGAGGTTGGCGTTCTGCTTGTCCGGCGTGTCGATCACCAGCCGCACCGGCGGCGCCGCGACCAGCGGGCGCGCGACGCGCACGTAGGGCAGCGCGCCATCGGCCGGGCTGCGCCAGTCGCCGAAGCCGGCGGCGAGCGTCGCGCGCAGCGCCGCCGCGTCGAAGTCGCCGACCGCGGCGAACTCGGCGCTCGCCGCGCTCAGGAAGCGGCCGTGAAAGGCGCGCACGCGATCGACGCTGAGTGCCTTCAGGTCGGCCTCGGTCTCGTCGAAGGTCGGCGTGTAGCGCAGGTCGCCGCGCGCATAGGGGTTGCCGTGACGGGTGATGGCGTTGGCCACCAGCGCCTCCGGGTCGCGCTTGCGCTCGGCCAGGTCGGCCAGCCACTGGCGGCGCGTCTCGTCGAGCACGTCGGCGGCAAACGCCGGTTCGCGCAGCAGACGGCCGACGAGCGCGACGACGTCACCCAGGTGCTCGCGCACGGTGTCGATGCTCACCGTCAGCGTCTGGCCGCTCGCCGAGAACCCCACCTGGGCGCGCAGCTTGTCGAAGCGGTCGGCGATCTGCTGGCGCGTGAGCCCGGCGCCGCCCTTGTCGATGAGGCTGGCCATCATGCCGGCCACCTGCTGCTGGCCGAACAGCGACTTCTCGTCGCCGAAGTGCAGTTGCAGCCGCGCCTGCACCGCGCGCCCGCGCGTACCCTTGGGCAACAGCAGCAGCTTCATGCCGCTGGCCAACGTGCTGCGCTGGCTGCGCGCTTCGAGGTGGGCAGGCGTGGCATCGAAGGCCTCGGCCAGCGCGACGTTGGGGTCGCCCTTGTAGTCCTTGACGAGCGCCGCCACGTCGACCTTGGCCGGCGCCGGCGCGCGCTGCGGCTTGGCGTCGGGAACGAACAGCGCCACGGTACGGTTGTCCGGCACGAACCAGGCCTTGGCCACGCGCTGCAGGTCGGCCAGCGTGAGCTTGCGCACCTGATCGCGCGCCAGGAAGTACAGCCGCCAGTCGCCTTGCGCGATGGCCTCGCTGAGCTCGACGCCGATCACTTCGGGGTCGGTGAAGCCCTTGTCCCACGCGTTGAGCCACTGCGTGCGCGCACGCCCGAACTCCTCGGTGCTGATCGGCTCGGCGGCCAGGCCGTCGAGCACGCGTGCGGCTTCGGCGCGCGCCTTGTCGACGTCCTGCCCGGGCGCGAGCTGCGCGCCCAGCAGCACGAGCCCGGGCTCGGCCAGCGCGAACGAGTAGGCAAAGACGGAGGCGGCGAGGTGCCGGTCCACCAGGCGCTTGTGCAGCCGCCCGCTGGGCGTGTCGCCCAGCGCCTGCGCGACCAGCGAGGCCGCCGCGTAGTCGGCGCTCGCCCCCGGCGGCACGTGATACGCCATGTAGACCAGCGGCGCGGCGCCGACGCGGCGCACCGTGACCTCGCGTTCGCCGTCCTGCGTCGGGTCGAGCGTGTAGGTGGGTTCGATGACGCGCGTCGGCCGCGGGATGGTGCCGAAGCTGGCGGCGATGCGCGCCAGTACCGCGGGCGCATCGAAGCGCCCGGCGACGATCAGCGTCGCGTTGTCCGGCTGGTAGTACTTGCGATAGAACGCCTGCAGGCGGGAGATGTCGACGTTCTCGACGTCCGAGCGCGCACCGATCGTGCTGCGGCCGTAGGCGTGCCAGTCGTACATCACCGCCATCGCGCGATCGAGCAGCACGCGGTCGGGGCTGTTCTCGCCCATCTCCATCTCGTTGCGCACGACGGTCATCTCGCTGGCCAGGTCCTCCTTGGCGATCGTGCTGTGGACCAGCGCGTCGGCCAGCCAGCCGAGGTACCAGGCGAGGTTGGCGTCGTCGGCGGTGAAGCTGGCGAAATAGTTGGTGCGGTCGAGCCAGGTGCTGCCGTTGGCACGCAGGCCGCGGCGCGTGAACTCGGCCCACACGTTGCGCGTCGTCGGCGTGCCCTTGAACATCATGTGTTCGAGCAAGTGCGCCATGCCGGTCTCGCCGTAGTTCTCCTGGCGCGAACCGGCGTGGATCGTCAGGTTGACGGTCGTCGTCGGCTTGCTCGCGTCGGGCACCAGCAGCACCTGCAGGCCGTTGGCGAGCCGGTACTCGGTGATGCCCTCGACGCGCGTGACTTCGCTGGTGCCGGCCGGCAACGCTGCGGCCGCCGGACCCTGCGCGCCGGCGTCGAGCCCGGCCAGGCCGAGCAGCCCGAACACGAGGACGGGGATCAGTCGCGGCAGCAACAGGCGCATGAAGGCTCCAGAGAGGGATCGCAAGGTGGAAGGTGCAGGGCCGAACCGCGCGGCGCGCAGCCGCCGGGGCGCGGCGAGTTTAGAGGCGCTCCCGGCCGCCCGGTTCCGTGGCCATTCGCGCCGCGCGCGGCCGAGTCACGCGGCGACGTCGGCCGCGGCGTAGCCGCGCAGCCCGGCCAGATCGAGCACGCGCACGCCGCCGTACTCGACGCGGATCAAGCCGGCGACCTCGAGCGCGGCCAGTGCCTCGTTGACGCGCTGGCGCGACAGCCCGACCAGGTAGCCCAGCTCCTGCTGGGTGATGCGCAACAGCTCGCCGACGCCCGGGTACAGCGCGGGGTGGAACAGCGCCGCCAGGCTGCGCGCCACGCGCGCGTCGGGATGCGTCAGGCGGTCGATCTGGCGCGCCGCGATGAACTGGCCCAGCCGCTCGTTGAGCTGGTTCATGACGAAGCGGTTGAAGCCGATGCTGCGGTCGAGCAGCCAGTGGAAGGTCTCGGCCGTGATGCCGGCCACCACGCTCTTGCGCAGCGCCTGGATGTTGTAGCGATAGGGCTCCCGCTTGAGCACCGTGCCTTCGCCGAACCAGCCGCCCGGCGGCAGGCCGGTGAAGGTGATCGGCACGCCGAGCGCGGTGTCGCTGCTCATCTTCAGCAGGCCGTCGAGCACGCCGAACCAGTAGGTCACCGGGCGGCCGATGCGACACACCAGTTCGCCCGGCTGCACGTTGACCACGCGCAGGTCGCCGAGGGCGCGCTCGCGCTCGGCGTCGGTGAGGCTCGCGAGCCAGGCGATGCTGTCGAGCTCGTCGGGCCGCGGCGCGCGCGAGCGCGACGCTCGCACGCCGTGCGCACCCTCGGCCGACGGAATGACGATCGGAGGCATCGGTAGAACGCCTGTCAGCAAGAACCCGCGGATTGTCGTCAGAACGACAACCCAGCGTCAAAGCCGGCCGCAGAATGCGCGCCTTCAGAGGCCGGCGCCTGCTCGGGATGCCGCCTTGCCGCAGGAGGCCCCGGTGCCCTCGACGTTTCCGCGCCTGATGCTCGACCACGCCGCGCGGCGGCCGGACGCTGCGGCGCTGCGCGAGAAGGTCTACGGCATCTGGCAGGTCACCACCTGGGCCGCGCTGGCGGCGACGGTGCGCGAGCTCGCCTGCGGCCTGGCCGAGGCCGGCGTGCGGCGCGGCGACCACGTGGTGGTGGTGGGCGAGAACCGGCCGCGCCTGTACGCGTCGATGCTGGCGACGCAGGCGCTGGGCGCGATCGCCGTGCCGCTGTATCAGGACGCGGCGGCCGCCGAGTACCTGTTCCCGATGCGCAACGCCGAGGTGCGCATGGCCATCGTCGAGGATCAGGAGCAGGTCGACAAGATGCTCGAGATCCGCGCCCAGTACCCGGCGCTCGAGCGCATCTGGTACGACGATGCGCGCGGGCTGCGCAACTACGTCGAGCCCGGCCTGGCCGCGCTCGATGCGCTCGCTGCGGCCGGCAAGGTGTGGGACGGCACGCATCCGCAGGCCTACGACCACGAGCTCGCCGCCGGCCAGCCGGGCGACGTGGCGGCGATGTTCTTCACCTCGGGCACCACCGGCAACCCCAAGGGCGTGGTGCACACGCACGCCACGCTGCTCGACGCCGCCATCGCCGGTGCGCGCTTCGACAAGCTGACCGACAAGGAGGAGGTGCTGGCCTACCTGCCGCCGGCGTGGATCGGACAGAACATCTTCAGCTACGCGCAGTGGCTGGCCTGCGGCTACGTCGTGAACTGCCCCGAGTCGGCGAGCACGGTGACGATCGACTTGAAGGAGATCGGCCCCACCTACTACTTCGCGCCGCCCCGCATCTTCGAAGGCCTGCTCACCAGCGTCACGATCCGCATGGAGGACGCCGGCCGCGTCAAGCGCTGGCTGTACCGCCACTTCATGGACGTGGCGCGGCGCGTCGGTCCCGATCTCATGGACGGCAAGCCGGTGGGGCGGCTGGCGCGGCTGCATTACGGGCTCGGCAACCTCGTCGTCTACGGGCCGCTGCGCAACACGCTGGGCTTGAACCGCGTGCGCGTCGCCTACACCGCGGGCGAGGCGATCGGCCCCGATCTGTTCACCTTCTACCGCTCGATCGGCATCAACCTCAAGCAACTCTACGGCAGCACCGAGACCGCGGTGTTCGTCTGCCTGCAGCCCGACCACGAGGTGCACGCCGACACGGTGGGCGTACCGATCGAGGGCGTCCAGATCAAGCTGAAGGACAGCGGCGAGATCCTGGTGCGCTCGCCCGGTCTGCTCAAGGAGTACTACAAGAACCCCGAGGCCACCGCCGCGGTGCTCGACGCCGATGGCTGGTACCACACCGGCGACGCCGGCTTCGTCGACGCGCGCGGGCACCTGAAGATCATCGACCGCGCCAAGGACGTCGGCCGCATCGTCGGCGGCGCCGGCGACGGCGCGATGTTCGCGCCCAAGTACGTCGAGAACAAGCTCAAGTTCTTCCCCTACATCAAGGAGGCGGTGGCCTTCGGCGACCAGCGCGATCGCGTCTGCGCCTTCGTCAACATCGACTTCGAGGCGGTGGGCAACTGGGCCGAGCGGCGCAACCTGCCCTACGCCGGCTACACCGATCTGGCGGCCAAGCCCGAGGTGCTCGAACTCGTGCGCGAGTGCGTCGAGAAGGTCAATGCCGACCTCGCCGCCGACGAGCGCCTGGCCGGCAGCCAGATCAGTCGCTTCCTCGTGCTGCACAAGGAGCTCGACGCCGACGACGGCGAGCTGACGCGCACGCGCAAGGTGCGCCGCGGCTTCATCGCCGACAAGTACGGCGTGCTGGTCGACGCGCTGTACGGCGGCAAGAGCGAGCAGTACGTCGAGACCGCCGTCAAGTTCGAGGACGGCCGCAGCGGCCAGGTGGCCGCCACGCTGCGCATCCTCGACGCCCGGGTGTGGCCGGTGCTGCGGAGCGCGGCATGAGCGTGGTGGAAGAAGCGCGCGCCATCGCCGCGCCCGCCGCGAGCAGCGTCGGCCGCCGCCGCACCGGCGAGGTCGTGCTCGAGGTGAAGAACATCTCGCTGGCCTTCGGTGGCGTCAAGGCGCTCACCGACATCAGCTTCGACGTGCGCGAGCACGAGGTGCGCGCCATCATCGGCCCCAACGGCGCCGGCAAGAGCAGCATGCTCAACTGCATCAACGGCGTCTATGCGCCGCAGCAGGGCAGCATCAGCCTGCGCGGGCGCACCTTCGCGCACATGAACTCGCGCCAGGTGGCCGAGATGGGCGTGGCGCGCACGTTCCAGAACCTGGCCTTGTTCAAGGGCATGAGCGTGCTCGACAACATCATGTCCGGGCGCAGCCTGAAGATGCGCACCAACGTCTTCCAGCAGGCGCTGCGCAACCCCTGGTTCGGCGCCGCCGAGCGCGAGGAGATCGCGCACCGCGCCGTCGTCGAGCGCATCATCGACTTCCTCGAGATCCAGGCGCACCGCAAGACGCCGGTGGGACGCCTGCCCTACGGCCTGCAAAAGCGCGTCGACCTCGGCCGCGCGCTGGCGATGGAGCCGCAGATGCTGCTGCTCGACGAGCCGATGGCGGGCATGAACATCGAGGAGAAGCAGGACATGAGCCGCTTCATCCTCGACGTCAACGACGAGTACGGCACCACGATCGTGCTGATCGAGCACGACATGGGCGTGGTGATGGACATCTCCGACCGCGTCGTCGTGCTCGACTACGGCAGGAAGATCGGCGACGGCACGCCCGACGAGGTGCGCGCCAACCCCGAGGTCATCGCCGCCTACCTGGGCACGGCGCACTGAAGGTAAGGATGCACGCGACCCTCCCACCCTCACCCCTGCCCTCTCCCGCCCCGCGAGAGAGGGGGTAAGTCCATGGGCTTCTTCCTCGAAACGCTGTTCGGCGGCCTGATGTCGGGCATGCTGTATTCGCTGATCGCGCTCGGCTTCGTACTGATCTTCAAGGCCAGCGGCGTCTTCAACTTCGCACAGGGCGCGATGGTGCTGTTCTCGGCGCTGGCGATGGCGCGCTTCGCCGAGTGGCTTCCGCAGTGGCTGGGCTTCGAGAGCAAGGTGCTGGCCAACCTGCTGGCGTTCGCGCTGGCGATGGTGGTGATGACCGTGGCGGCATGGCTGATCGAACGCCTGGTGCTGCGCGGCCTCGTCAACCAGGAGGGCATCACGCTGCTGATGGCGACGCTGGGCATCGCCTACTTCCTCGACGGCTTCGGCCAGGCGGTGTTCGGCAACGACATCTACAAGATCGACATCGGACTGCCCAAGGATCCGCTGTTCCTGTTCGAGAGCACCTTCCAGGGTGGCGTGCTGGTGAGCAAGGAAGACCTGTACGCCGCCGCCATCGCCGCCGCGCTGGTGCTGCTGCTGGCGCTGTTCTTCCAGAAGACCGCCACCGGGCGCGCGCTGCGCGCCGTGGCGGACGACCACCAGGCGGCGCAGTCGATCGGCATCCCGCTCCAGCGCATTTGGGTCATCGTCTGGACGGTGGCCGGCTTCGTCGCGCTCGTGGCCGGCATGATCTGGGGCAGCAAGCTGGGCGTGCAGTTCTCGCTGTCGCTGGT
>JAGWTJ010000135.1 GCA_028869005.1 Burkholderiales bacterium
AGGCAGCCGATGCCGGCCGTGGTGCAGCCGTTCCAGACCCACTCGCGCGTCTTCGCGTCGCTGTAGATCTTGTGGTAGTCCCACACCGGGCACTTCTCGGGGTTGCCGGGGTCGGTGCGGCGCACGCGCGCCGGGTCGGTGACCATCTGGCGCACCTTCCTGGTCACCACCTCGGGCTCGTCGCGCATCAGGATGGCGTTGCCGTAGCTCTTGCTCATCTTGGCGCCGTCGGTGCCGGGCAGGCGCGCGACCTCGGTGTGCAGCGCCTGCGGCTCGACGAGGATGGTGCGGCCGCTGCCCTTGAGGTGCCCGAGCAGCAGTTCACTGTCGGCCGGCGTCCAGCCACTCACCGCCACCGAGGCCTTGCCGACGATGCCTTCGCCCTTGGCCAGCGCCGCGGCGTCGCCGGTCTGGCCGAAGGCCTTGCGCTGCTTCTCGTAGTAGCGGGCGTCGTCCTTCGCGAGCTTGGCCAGCGCCGCCGCCACCTGCTGCTCGAAATCCGGCGGGCGTCCGTACAGGCTGTTGAAGCGGCGCGCGACCTCGCGCGTGAGCTCGACGTGGCTCGCCTGGTCCTCGCCCACCGGCACGTAGGTGGCCTTGTACATGAGGATGTCGGCCGCCTGCAGCAGCGGGTAGCCGAGGAAGCCGTAGGTCGCGAGGTCGCGATCCTTGAGCTTTTCCATCTGGTCCTTGTAGGTCGGCACGCGCTCGAGCCAGCCCAGCGGCGTGCCCATGGCCAGCAGCGTGAACAGCTCGGCGTGCTCGGGCAGGCGGCTCTGGATGAAGATCGTCGCCTTGGCTGGGTCGATCCCGGCCGCGAGCCAGTCGACCACCATCTCGTAGACGCTGGCACCGATGACCTCGCGCTCGTCGTAATGCGTGGTGAGGGCATGCCAGTCGGCGACGAAGAAGAAGCACTCGTGCTCGTCTTGCAGACGCACCCAGTTCTTCAGCGCGCCGTGGTAGTGGCCGAGGTGCATGCTGCCGGTGGGGCGCATGCCGGAGAGGACTCGCGATCGCATGGGGGACGCTCGGGGCGAAGGGAAGCAAAGATTCTCGCAGAGCGCCTCGCCGGGCATCGGAGCGCGGCGCCGATCCGGTGCGCGACGCGCCTACACTGCCGCCCGCCATGAAGCGCATCGTCGTCCTCGTCTCCGGCCGCGGCTCCAACATGCAGGCCATCGTCCAGCGCTGCGCCGACGACGGCTGGCCGGCCGCGGTGGTGGCGGTGCTGGCCAACCGTCCCGACGCGCAGGGGCTGGAGTTCGCGCGGCAGCGCGGCATCGCCACCGCCGTCGTCGACCACAAGCTGTTCGCCGCGCGCGAGGAATTCGACGCCGCGCTGGCCCGGGCTATCGACGGTTTCTCGCCCGACCTCGTCGTCCTCGCCGGCTTCATGCGCATTCTCGGGGCGGCGTTCGTGCGGCACTACGAAGGGCGGCTGCTCAACATCCATCCGTCGCTGCTGCCGGCCTTCGCCGGGCTGCACACGCATCGGCGCGCGCTCGCCGCGGGTTGCAAGGCGGTCGGCGCGTCGGTGCACTTCGTGACCCCGGAGCTGGACCACGGGCCGATCGTCATCCAGAGCGTCGTGCCGGTGCGTCCCGGCGACGACGAGGAGCGGCTGGCTGCGCGCGTGCTGGCCACCGAGCACATCATCTATCCGCTGGCGGTGCGCTGGTTCGTCGAGGACAAGCTCGAGCTCGCCGGCGATCTCGTGCGCCAGCGCGACGGCGCCTCGCAAGTGCTGATGTGAGGCCGCCGCCAGCGACGCGACGACGCCATGCACCCGAACGCCTTGCTCGACCTCGCCACCGAGTTGCTGCGCGACGTGCTGCGCCTGGAGCAGCCGGCCGATGCCGTGGTGTCGGCGTTCTTCCGCCGCCATCGCGCACTCGGCCCGCGCGAACGGCACGCGCTGGCCGAGACCACCTACACCGTGCTGCGTCAGCGCCTCGTGCTGCAGCACCTGGCGCAAAGCGGCAGCGGCGCGCCCGAGCGACGCCTGGCGCTGCTGGCCTGGCAGGGCGATCGCGCCTCTGTCGAGCGCGCGCTGGGCCCGCGCGAGCGGCAGTGGCTGGCGGCGGCGCAGTCCGTCGACCGCGAGGCGCTGCCCGAGAAGCTGCGCCACAACCTGCCCGACTGGCTGGCCGGCGCGCTGAAGGCGCAGTTCGGCGAGGACTTCTGGCCTCTGGTGCGCGCGCTCGACGCACCGGCGCCGCTCGACCTGCGCGTCAACGTGCTCGCGTGCAAGCGCGACGAGGCGCGTGTCGCCCTCGCCGCGGCCGGCATCGGCGCCGAGCCGACACCGTATTCGCCGTGGGGCCTGCGCGTACAGGGCAAGCCGGCGCTGCACAAGCTCGAGCTGTTCACGAGCGGCGCCGTCGAGGTGCAGGACGAAGGCAGCCAGATGCTCGCGTTGCTCGTCGATGCCAAGCGCGGCGAGATGGTGGTCGACTTCTGCGCCGGCGCCGGCGGCAAGACGCTGGCGCTCGGGGCAATGATGCGCAATACCGGGCGCCTGTACGCGTTCGATGTGTCGGGCCACCGGCTGGCCGCGCTCAAGCCGCGACTGGCGCGCAGCGGCCTGTCGAACGTTCATCCGGTGCAGATCGCGCACGAGCGCGACGAGCGCGTCAAGCGACTGGCCGGCAAGGTGCAGCGCGTGCTCGTCGATGCGCCGTGCTCGGGACTGGGCACGCTGCGCCGCAACCCCGATCTCAAGTGGCGTCAGTCACCGCAGGCCATCCTGGAGTTGCAGGCCAAGCAGCAGGCGATTCTCGCCTCGGCGGCGCGGCTGCTGGCGCCGGGCGGGCGGCTGGTCTACGCCACCTGCAGCCTGCTCGCGGCCGAGAACGAAGAGGTGGCGCGGGCCTTCGACGAGCAGGCCGCCGGTGCGTTCGAACGCCTGCCGGCGGCGCCCTTGCTCGAGGCGGCCAGCGTGGCGCGCGCCGGCGAGCTCGTCGAAGGCGACGTACTGCGATTGCTGCCGCACCGCCACCACACCGACGGCTTCTTCGCCTGCGTCTGGCGCCGGCGTTGACGGCGCGCGCGGCGCGGTGCGGTGCGGTGCGCGAAGACCGCGACCTGAAGCGAAACCGCCGGCCTTCTAAAATCGCACGTTGCCCTCGATGGAACGGTTTCGATGAACGAATGGATGGCCGCGCGCGACGCCCTGGTCGCCTGGCTGGCGCAGGGTCTGTGGGCCGCGAGCGGGTGGCGGGTCGTGCTCTTCACGCTGGTCACGACGCACATCACCATTGCCGCGGTCACCATCTTCCTGCATCGCGCGCAGGCGCATCGCGCGCTCGATCTCGGGCCGATCCCGTCGCATTTCTTCCGCTTCTGGCTGTGGCTGACCACCGGCATGGTCACCAAGGAGTGGGTGGCGGTGCACCGCAAGCATCACGCCAAATGCGAGACGGCGGACGATCCGCACAGCCCGCGCGTCTACGGGCTGAAGAAGCTGCTGCTCGAGGGTGTCGAGCTGTACCGCGTCGCGGCCAAGGACTCGGCCACGCTCGACAAGTACGGCCGCGGCACCCCGCACGACTGGCTCGAGCGCAACCTGTACAGCCGCTTCTCCGCGCTCGGCATCGCGCTGCTGCTGGTCGTCGATCTGCTGCTGTTCGGCGTCATCGGCCTCACGGTGTGGGCGGTGCAGATGGCCTGGATCCCGGTCACTGCGGCCGGCATCATCAACGGCATCGGTCACTATGCGGGCTACCGCAACTTCGAGGCGGCGGACGCGTCGACCAACGTGCTGCCCTGGGGCATCGTGATCGGCGGCGAGGAACTGCACAACAACCACCACACCTACCCGACTTCGGCCAAGCTGTCGGTCAAGCGCTACGAATTCGACATCGGCTGGATGTACATTCGCGCGTTCGAGATGCTCGGCTGGGCCCGGGTGCGCAAGACGCCGCCGCGGCTCGCGCTCGGCACCGTGCGCCCGGTGGCCGACGACCAGACGCTCGAGGCGCTGGTCGCCAACCGCTACGAGGTGATGGCGCGCTATGCGGCCGAGATCCGGCGCGCAGCAAAGGCCGAACTGGCGCGTCTCGAGGCGCAGGGTGCGCAGGCGGGCGGCGCGAGCTGGCGCAACATGCGCCTGGCCCGGGCCTGGCTGTACCGCGACGACGACAAGATCCCGCAAGGCGTCAAGCCGCAACTCGAACAGGCTCTGGGCGAGAGCCCCCGGCTGGCCAAGCTGGTGGCCATGCGCGAGGAGCTGCGCGCGCTGTGGACGCGCAAGAACGTCAGCGCGCAGCAACTCGTGTCGGACCTGCAGGCCTGGTGCCGGCAGGCCGAGGACAGCGGCATCGCCGCGCTGCACGACTTCTCGCTCAAGCTGCGCGCAGCGCGTGCCTGAGCGCACCCGCCGCGCGGCAGACGTACACGCCGGCGGGCCGCGACGCTGCCGCCCGCGCCGCAGGGATTGCGCCTCGCTCAGGCCTTCTTCACGTACGCGCTGCACCAGCCCTTGGCCGAGACCTTCTTGCCGGGGTACAGCGGGCAGGGGCCGGCGGCGTCGGTCGGCTTGCCCTGGAACAGCCCACAGTTGGCGCAGTGCTCGCCGGCCGCCCAGTTCTTGAACTTCGCCTTGTCGGCCTTGTTGGCGTCGGACACGTAGCCCAGGCGCACGGCTTCCGGGTCCTTCTCGGTCACCATGTCGGACTGGGCCGACACCGTACGGGCCACGAGCAGGGCGGCGCCGGCGGCGGGAACGATCTGGATGAATTGACGACGCGACGTCATTCTGGGGACCTCCGGGTTGAGCGGGGATGCGCCGACCGGCGCAGTGTGTGACCATCCTACGCGGCGCCATCGACATCGGTTGACAGCATGGATTTGCGCATCTCCCGACGCACCGTCGCGTCTTCGCGGACGACGGCATGAGCGGCGACGGCGCGCCCGGCCCCCGCTTCACGAAGCGGCTGGCGCTGCTCGTGCTGGCGCTGCTCGTGGCAGCGCTCGCGGCGGGCTGGGCGATCCAGGCGTTCGGTGCGCGCGCCGCGTTGCGCCAGCAGCAGGAGCAGGCCGCGCACGAGGTTGCGGCCCTGCTCGCTGCCGCGCTCGGCGCGCTGCGCGGCGATGCCACCGCGCAGGAACGGCTGGCGCGTGCGCAGTTTGCGCGCGGCGGACTGCGGCGGCTGGAGCTCGACCGCGCCGACGGCAGCCGGCGCCTGGACCTGGCGCGCGACGATGACGTCGACGGCGTGCCGGCGTGGTTCGCCGATCTCGTGTCGCCGCCCGGCGTGTGGGCGGTGGCGCCACTGGGTGACGTGGGTGACGTGGGTGACGTGGGTGACGTGGGTGACGTGGGTGACGTGGGTGACGGCACCGGCGAGACGGGTGACGCTGCGGGCGCACTGCGCGTGCAACTGCAGCGCGGCGACGCGGTGCGCGCACTGTGGCACGCGGCGCTCATGACGGTGGTGCTGGTCGCGCTGGCCGTCGCGGTGGCGCT
Source organism: Burkholderiales bacterium (assembly GCA_028869005.1). Classification (GTDB taxonomy): domain Bacteria; phylum Pseudomonadota; class Gammaproteobacteria; order Burkholderiales; family Burkholderiaceae_C; genus Rubrivivax. The sequence goes on from JAGWTJ010000135.1 coordinate 5,471, forward strand.
GTGGGTCCTGGATCGGGCGCTGCGCGGATGGCGCCGCGCGCTGGACAGCGCCGTCACGCAGGCGCGAGCCATCGGCCAGGGGCGCCTGGTCAGCGCCGTGGAACCGGCCGTCCCCGAACTGCGCGACGTGACGCGCGCAATGAACACGATGGTGCGCCAGTGGCGCGAGCGTCTGCAAGCGCAGGCCGATGACGTCGCACGACTGCAGCGGCAGGCGCAGACCGACGCCGTGACCGGGCTGGCGATGCGCGAGCCCTTCGTCGCGCGGCTGGGCGGCTTGCTGTCCGACGCGCACGCGCCGCCGGGTGCGCTGCTGATCGTGCGCGTGCCCCGTCTCGGGCGGCTCAACGAGATGCACGGCCGCGAGGCCGTCGACCGCCTGCTCGGTGCCGTCGCCGACCTGCTGCTGACCTACGTCGAGCGCGTGCCGGGTTCGTGCGCGGGCCGGCTCAACGGCAGCGATTTCGCGCTCGGCTTGCCCGCCGTCGGCATCGTGCGCGAGAGCGCCGAGTCGTTGCGCAGTGCGCTCGGCGCAGCGCCCGCGGCGCGCCTGGCGGGCGCCGAGTTCCTGTTCGGCGGCTGCGACGGCCTGCGCGGCATCGCGCCGGGCGCGGCGCTGGCGGCGGCCGACGCGGCGCTGGCGGATGCCGAGGCCGGCGACGGCATCACGGTCGCCGCAGCGCCCGACGCTGCACTCGGCAGCGGAGCCGGCGGCGCGCGTGCCTGGCGCGAGCGCATCGCCCAGGCGCTGACGCAGGGTCAGGTGCGGCTGGTCGCGACGGCGGTGGTCGACGCGCGCGGCACGCTCGTCCACCTCGAGAGTGCGCTGCAGGTGCAACTCGAGCCCGGTGGCACCTATCTCGAGGCGCGACGCTGGCTCGCCCTCGCCGCGCGCGGCCGGCTGATGCCGGACGTCGACCTGGCGGCGGTCGACCTGGCGCTGCGCGCCATCGCCGCCGACGGGCGCGCGCGCTGCGTGCGCGTCGCACCGCAGTCGGTCGCGGATGTTGCTGCGGCCTCGGCGTTGCAGTCGCGCCTGGAGGCGGCCGGCGCCGATGCCGGGCGTCTGGCCATCGAGTGCAGCGACAGCGCAGGTGCCGTCGACCGCAATGCGCTGCGCCAGGTCGCCGCCGGCTGGCGGCGTGCCGGCGTGACGGTGGGCGTGTGGCATGCCGGCGTGTCGGCCAGGACGCTGCCCAGGCTCGAAGAGATCGGCGTCGACTACGTCAAGGTCGACGCCAGTCACCTGCGCGGCGTGGCCGACGACGACGCAGTGCGCGGCTACGTGCGCAGTCTGGTCGCGCTGCTGCACGGCCTGGGCCTGCGCGCCTACGCGGCCGGTGTCGACGATACGCGCGAACTCGCCGCGCTGTGGGCGCTCGGCTTCGACGCCGCCGCCGGCGACGCGGTGGCGGGGCCGCGGGAGTGAAACGCAGGAGCGAGACGCCTTAGCCGATGTCACCCGCGTGCACGCCGAAGTGCCCGGCGCGGCGGTCGGCGAAGAAGTGCTCGAGCGTCTGGCGCACCGTGCGAAAGGCGATGCGGTCCCAGGGCACGTCGTCCTCGCGAAACAGGCGCGCCTCGATCGTCTCCGGCCCCGGCGCGAGCGTGGTGTCGAGCATGCGCGCCAGGTAGAACAGATGCACCTGGCCGACGCGCACCACGTTGAGCACGGTGAACAGGGCGCCGAGCTCGACGTTCGCGCCGGCCTCTTCCACCGTCTCGCGCAAGGCGCCGGCGGCCGTGCTCTCGTCGAGTTCGAGAAACCCCGCCGGCAGCGTCCACAGCCCGTGGCGCGGCTCGATGTTGCGCCGGCACAGCAGCACCTGTTCGCCCCACACCGGCACCGTGCCGACGACGTTGATCGGATTCTCGTAGAGGATCTCGCCGCACGCCGTGCACACCGCGCGCTCGCGGTTGTCGCCGGCCGGCACCCGGTACTCGACGTGCGCGCCGCACAGGCTGCAATGCTGGATGCGGCGGCGCGGGAACATCGGTTCAGTGTAGCGGCCCGGTCCGGCGCGAAGCACCGTGGCATCATCGTCGCCTGTGTTCGAGGGCGACGCATGACCCATGTCTTCACGCCTGCCGCGCCGGCCGCTGTGCCGGTGGAAGGCGGCGGCACCTTTCCCGTCCACCGCATCTACTGCGTCGGCCGCAACTACGCCGAGCACGCGCGCGAGATGGGGCACAGCGGGCGCGAGCCGCCGTTCTTCTTCCTCAAGCCCGCCGACACGGTCGTGCCGGTGGCGTTCGGCGCGACCGGCGCCATCGACTATCCGGGCCTGACGTCGGACCTGCAGCACGAGATCGAGCTCGTGGTGGCGATCGGCAAGGGCGGGCGCGACATCGCCGCTGCCGCTGCGCGCGAGCACGTCTTTGGCTACGCGATCGGACTGGACATGACGCGCCGCGACCGCCAGAGCGAAATGAAGAAGCAGGGCCGGCCGTGGGAGATCGGCAAGGCGTTCGAGCAGTCGGCCCCGATCTCGCCGATCGTGCCGATCGCGCGCAGCGGCGTGCTGAGCGGCGGCGCGATCACGCTCGCCGTCAACGACCAGCCGCGGCAGCAGGGCGACCTCTCCGACCTGATCTGGAGCGTCGACGAGACCATCGAGCAGCTGTCGCGCGCCTGGACGCTGCAGCCGGGCGACCTCGTCTTCACCGGGACGCCGGCCGGCGTGGGCGCGGTGCAGCGCGGTGACCTGATGGAAGGGCGCATCGCCGGGCTGGGCGCCTTGCGCGTCGTCGTGCGGTGAGTCCCGGGGCCGCCGCAGGCAGCGCGATGCAGCTCTACAACTACTGGCGCAGCTCGGCCTCGTACCGCGTGCGCATCGCACTTGCGCTCAAGGGCCTGGCCTACGAATACACGCCCGTGCACCTGGCGAAGAACGAGCAGCAGCGCGCGGACTACGCGGCGCTGTCGAGCACGCGTCTGGTGCCGCTGCTGCGCGACGGCGAGCACCTCGTCGGGCAGTCGCTGGCCATCGTCGAGTATCTGGACGAGACGCATCCCGAGCCGCCGCTGCTGCCGCGCGACGCTGCCGGCCGCGCCCGCGTGCGTGCGCTGGCTTACGACGTGGCCTGCGAGATCCATCCGTTGAACAACCTGCGCGTGCTGCGCTACCTGGTGCACGAGCTGAAGGTGAGCGAGGACGACAAGAACCGCTGGTATCGGCACTGGGTCGAGACCGGACTCGAGGCGGTGGAGCGCGAGCTGGCCGCGGCGCCCGCCACCTACTGCCACGGCGAGCGCCCGACGCTGGCCGATTGCGCGCTCGTGCCGCAGATCTTCAACGCCAGGCGCTTCGATTGCCGCACCGACCAGCTGCCGCACGTCATGCGCGTGTTCGACGCCTGCATGCGGCTCGACGCGTTCGAGCGCACGCGGCCCGAGGCCTGCCCCGACGCCGAATGAGTGCGCCCGGATCTGTCGAGTTGGCCGGATCGGCCGCATCGTCCGAATCGGTCGACGCGACGCAGCCGACGCACTGGCCAGAGTGGCCGGCGACCCGGGTCGGCGCCATCGCGAGCACGCGCGTCGGCGGCGTGAGCGGCGCGCCCTGGGCCAGTCTCAACCTCGGCCGCTCGGTGGGCGACGATGCCGGCGCGGTGGCCGAGAACCGGCGCCGCTTCACGCGCTGCCTGGAAGGCGCGCGCCCCGTGTGGCTGCGCCACGTGCACGGCAGCGATGTGCTGCAACTGCGCGCCGACACGCCCGAACATCCGCAGGCCGCAGCCGACGGCGCCTGGACCGTCGAGCGCGGCATCGCCTGCCTGGTGAATGGCGCCGATTGCATGCCGGTGCTGGTGGCGGCCGTCGACGGCAGCGTGGTCGGGGCGGCGCATGCGGGCTGGCGCGGCCTGGCCGCCGGCGTCGTCGAATCGCTGCTGGCGGCGATGACGCTCGCGACGGGCGTCGCGGCTGCGGAGCTGCGCGTCTGGCTCGGCCCCTGCATCGGAGCGCGTCATTTCGAGGTCGGCGAGGACGTGCTGCGCGCCTTCGGCGTCGTGCCGCGCGCGCAGTCCGCGCCGCACTTCGCGTTCACGCCGCGCGCCGACGGCAGCCCGCGCTGGCATGCCGACCTGCCGGCGCTGGCGACGGCGCGGCTGCACACGGCCGGTGTGCGCCAGGTGCGCAGCAGCGGCGCTTGCACTTACGCCGACGCCTCGCGTTTCTTCTCGCACCGGCGCGACG
>JAGWTJ010000136.1 GCA_028869005.1 Burkholderiales bacterium
CGAGCTGCGGCCGCTGGAGCAGCGCTGGCTGCGCCGGCTGGCCGAGCTCGAGGGCGCGCCGCACGCGCGGCTCGACGAGTACCGCTGGCTGCTCGAGGAGTTGCGCGTGGGCCTGTTCGCGCAGGAGTTGCGCACGGCGCAACCGGTGAGCGCGAAGCGTCTGGACAAGGTCTGGGCGCAGATCGAGGCTTGATCGTGTCCGGCTCGAACGCGTGACACGCTGGGTCTGACGAACGATCCGGTCTCCGGGCCGATCTTCAGCGTTCCGCAGCAGCCGCCCTTCGTCTGCACGACGTCGCAGTTCGGCCTGCAGCCGAAGATCGACTCGGTGACGCCGCCCGGATGCCACGTCTGCACGGGTCTCGCACAAGAAGACAAGGGTCCCGCGGGGCCCTTGTTCATCGAAGTTGCGATCGCCGCGTTGTCGCCGACGATCGCCGGCGCGACTCAGGCCGGTTCGGGCACGCTCGGCAGTCCCGCCAGCGCCATCGCCAGTTCGGCCTGGTCGTAGTCCATGTCGACCAGCTTGCCGGCCGCGTAGGCGCTGTAGGCGGCCATGTCGAAGTGGCCGTGGCCGCTGAGGTTGAAGAGGATCGTCTCGCTCTTGCCCTCGGCCTTGCAGCGCAGCGCCTCGACGACCGCCGCCTTCACCGCGTGGTTGGCCTCGGGCGCCGGCACGATGCCTTCGGCGCGCGCGAACAGCACGCCGGCGTCGAAGCACTCGGTCTGATGGTAGGCCGAGGCTTCGATCAGGCCGAGTTCCTTCAGGTGGCTCACCAGCGGCGCCATGCCGTGATAGCGCAGCCCGCCGGCGTGGAAGCCCGGCGGCGTGAAGGTGCTGCCCAGCGTGTGCATCTTGACCAGCGGCGTGAGGTGGCTGGTGTCGCCGAAGTCGTAGGCGAACTTGCCGCGCGTCAGCGTCGGGCAGGCGGCCGGCTCGACGGCGACGATGCGCCGCTTCTTGGTCTTGCCGCCGCCGCGCAGCTGCTGGCCGATGAACGGGAAGGCGATGCCGGCGAAGTTGCTGCCGCCGCCGGTGCAGCCGATGATCACGTCGGGGTCGTCGCCGGCCATCTCGAACTGCGCCATCGCCTCCTGGCCGACGATGGTCTGGTGCAGCAGCACGTGGTTGAGCACCGAGCCGAGCGCGTACTTGGTGTCGTCGTTGGTCGCCGCCACCTCGACCGCCTCGCTGATGGCCAGGCCGAGCGAGCCCGGATGGTTCGGGTCCTTGGCCAGCACGGCACGGCCCGAATTGGTGAGATTGCTCGGGCTCGGGTGGCAGACGGCGCCGTAGGTTTCCATCAGCGCGCGGCGATACGGCTTCTGGTCGTAGCTGATGCGCACCTGGAACACGGTGACCGCGATGTTGAACAGCGCGCCGGCGAAGGCCAGCGACGAGCCCCATTGGCCGGCGCCGGTCTCGGTGGAGATTTTCTTGATGCCCGCCTGGGCGTTGTACCAGGCCTGCGGCACCGCCGTGTTGGGCTTGTGCGACCCGGCCGGCGAGACGCCTTCGTACTTGTAGTAGATCTTGGCCGGCGTGCCGAGCGCCTTCTCGAGGCGATGGGCGCGAAACAGCGGCGACGGCCGCCACAGCCGGAAGACTTCGCGCACCGGCTCGGGAATCTCGATCTCGCGCTCGGTGCTCACCTCCTGCATGATGAGCGCCATCGGGAACAGCGGCGCGAGGTCGTCGGGCCCGATCGGCTGCAAGGTGCCAGGATGCAATGGCGGCGGCAACGGTACCGGCAGGTCGGCCGCGATGTTGTACCAGTGGCGTGGCATGCGGCTCTCGTCGAGCAGGTACTTCGTGGTGGACATCGAATGCTCCTAGCAAGTAGTTGGTGGTGGATGTCGGTCGCTGATCGGGCGCATGGACAGGAGGTGCGTCGCGGCGTCCGATCGTTACCATCGTTCACAGACCCGACACGCGGAATTGTGATCTTCTCGACCACGCGCCGGTCATCGGTGCAAGCCCCAAGCAGCGTGCGAGCGCATGCGGTGCGCAGGAGGTCAGCGTGGTTGTCGATCGTCGGGTGCTCCGATCCTCTTGCGCGGGGCTGATGCTGGTGCTGTACGGCGCCGCAGGGGCGCAGTCGACGGCATCCGGATCCGCCGAAGTCACGGGACTCGAGCGTGCGCAGCGCCAGGCGGCCAGCCCAATGCGTCTCATTCTCGAAGCGTCCAGGGTCAAGCGGCGGGACGCCGCCAATGCGGGTGACGCCGGTGAGGGCACGGTGCAACCGCGGTCCGCGTCGCGCAGCGCGTCGAGCGGTCCCCCCGCGCTCGACGCCATGCCGACGCGCGCCGCGCCGGCTCCCTCCGGCACCAGCACCAGTACCAGCAACGGCGGTGTCGGCGTTCACGCCATCGTGGTGCTGCCGACCGATCTGCCGACCGTCGCCGCCTCCGACGCTGCGGCGTTGCAGGCGGTTGCGCCCCTAGTCGCCGGCCCGTCGGCCAGGGCTGTCCTCGTGCTGCCGGAACTCGCGGCGCCGGCGCCTCGGGCGACCCCGGGCGGACCGGCGCCCCAGCTCGTCTCGAGAGTCGAACCGCTGGTGCCAGAGATCGTGCTCGAGACGATGCGCAGCAGCGAAGTGCAAGTGCAGATGCTGATCCGCGCCGACGGCAGCGTGACCGATGTCGCCCTGCTGCCGCCGGCGCCGCGCGCGCTGCTCGGCTACGTGGCCAATGCACTCGAACGCTGGAAGTACGAGCCCTTGCCGGCCGACCGGCTGCATCAGGTGACGCTGGTCTTGCACGCCGCGCACTGACCGGCGGCGACGCCGTCGATCGGACTTCGCGTGACGTGTGCGGCCGCCGTCAAGCCGCGGCGCGCGCCGGCTGGCCGAGCGCGCGCAGCAGGTCGCGCACGTAGTTGGCGCGCTCCACGGGCGAGGCGATCTCGCGTTCGATGCGCAGCCTGGCGCCGCCGGCGAACTTGACGGCGCGATTCTTCTGCACGAGTTCGACGATGCGCTGCGCATCCACCGGCGCGTCGGGACGGAACGCGACGTGCACGAGCTTCGGTCCGGCGTCGATCTTGAGCACGCCGTAGGCGCGCGCCAGCACGCGCAGGCGGTGCGTGTCGAACAGCGTCTGCCCCTGCGCGGGCAGCTTGCCGAAGCGGTCGGTGATCTCCTCGAGCAGCGCGTCGATGCGCGCCGCCGAGTCGGCCAGCGCGAGCCGTTTGTACAGCGCCAGGCGCGTGTGCACGTCGCCGCAATAGGCATCGGGCAGCAGGGCGGGCGCGTGCAGGTTGACTTCGGTGACGGCGGCCTGCGGCGAGATCAGCTCGGGCAGCTCCGGCCGGTGGCCGGACTTCAGCAGCCGCACCGCCTCGGCCAGCATGTCGTTGTAGAGCTGGAAGCCCACCTCCATCATGTTGCCGCTCTGGTGCTCGCCGAGCACCTCGCCGGCGCCGCGGATCTCGAGGTCGTGCATCGCGAGATAGAAGCCGCTGCCGAGCTCCTCCATCTGCTGGATCGCGTCGAGCCGCTGCGCCGCGGCCTTGGGCAGCGATTCGAGGTCGGGCACCAGCAGGTAGGCGTAGGCCTGGTGGTGGCTGCGGCCGACGCGGCCGCGCAACTGGTGCAGCTGCGCCAGGCCGAACTTGTCGGCGCGCGCGATGACGATGGTGTTGGCGCTCGGCACGTCGATGCCCGTCTCGATGATGGTCGAGCACAGCAGCAGGTTGTGGCGCTGGGCGACGAAGTCGCGCATCACGCGCTCCAGTTCGCGCTCGGGCATCTGGCCGTGCGCGATGGCGATGCGTGCCTCGGGCAGCAGCTCGGCGAGCTTGCTCGCGCGCGCGGCGATGGTCTCGACCTCGTTGTGCAGGAAGTAGACCTGGCCGCCGCGCTTCAACTCGCGCAGCACCGCCTCGCGGATCACGCCCTGGCCCTCGTTGCGCACAAAGGTCTTGATGGCCAGCCGGCGCTGCGGCGCGGTGGCGATCACCGACAGGTCGCGCAGGCCCTCGAGCGCCATGCCCAGCGTGCGCGGGATCGGCGTGGCAGTGAGCGTGAGCACGTCGACCTCGCTGCGCAGCGCCTTGATCGCCTCCTTGTGCCGCACGCCGAAGCGGTGCTCCTCGTCGACGACGAGCAGCCCCAGGCGCGCGAACTTCACGTCCGACGACAGCAGCTTGTGCGTGCCGACGACGATGTCGATGCGGCCGTCGGCCAGACCTTCGAGCGCCGCCTTGACCTCCTTGCCGCTGCGAAAGCGCGACAGCTCGGCCACCTTCACCGGCCACTTGGCGAAGCGGTCGGAAATGGTCTGGAAATGCTGCTCGGCGAGCAGCGTGGTCGGCGCGAGGATGGCGACCTGACGGCCGCCGTGCACCGCGACGAAGGCGGCGCGCAGCGCGACCTCGGTCTTGCCGAAGCCGACGTCGCCGCACACCAGGCGGTCCATCGGCTTGGGGCTCACCATGTCTTGCACGACGGCGTGGATCGCGGCGCGCTGGTCGGCCGTCTCCTCGAAGCCGAAGCTGGCGGCGAAGGCTTCGTAGTCGTTGGCCGAGAAGCGGTGCACGTGACCTGCGCGCGCGGCGCGCCGCGCGTACAGCTCGAGCAGCTCGGCGGCGGCGTCGCGCACCTGCTCGGCGGCCTTGCGGCGCGCCTTGTCCCACTGGTTCGAGCCGAGCCGGTGCAGCGGCGCCTCGTCGGCGCCGACGCCGGTGTAGCGGCTGATGAGGTGCAGTTGCGCCACCGGCACGTACAGCGTCGCGTGGTCGGCGTACTCGAGGTGCAGGAACTCGCTCGGGCCGCCGTTGCCGGCCTGGCCTTCGGCGGCGGCGAGATCGATGCGCACGAGTCCGCGGTAGCGGCCGATGCCGTGGCTCAGGTGCACGACCGGATCGCCGATCTCGAGCTCGGCCAGATCGCGGATCAGCGCATCGACATTGCTCGCCTGCTCCTGCTTGCGGCGGCGCCGGGCCTCGCGCGAGGTGGCAAAGAGCTCGGTCTCGGTGACGAACTGCAGGCTGGTGGCGCCGGCGTCGGCGGCCGGCTCGAGCCAGTGGAAGCCCTCGGCCAGCGGCGCCGCGGCGATCGCCACCTTCTCGTCGCCGGCCAGGAACTCGGCGAGCGAGGCCACGCTCGGCACCGCGATGCGATGCTCGCGCAGCAACTCGAGCACGCTCTCGCGACGGCCTTCGCTCTCGGCCACGAGCAGCACGCGCGCTGCGGTCTGGCGCAGATGCCGCTCGAGGCGGCCGAGCGGCTCGGGCGCGCCGCGATCGACGCTCACGTCGGGCAGCGGCCGCGCCCAATCGAGCGGCTCGCCGCCGCGCAGCGCCAGCGTCGCGAAGGGCTGCGTGCCGGTGAAGAACTCGTCGGCCGGCGTGAAGATCTCGGCCGGCGCCAGGATCGGGCGCTCGGGGTCGTGCTGCAGGAAGCGATGGCGCTCGCGCGTGTCGGCCCAGAAGCGCTCGATCGCCTCGCTCACCTCGCCGTGCAGCACCAGCGCGGCGCCCGCGTCGAGATAGTCGAAGAGCGTGGCCAGCCGGTCGAAGAACAGCGGCAGGTAGTACTCGATGCCGCCGCCGGCGATGCCGCCGGCGATGTCCTTGTAGATGCGCGAGCGCGTCGGGTCGCCTTCGATCTTCTCGCGCCAGCGGGCGCGAAAGGCGGTGCGCGCCGCCTCGTCCAGCGGGAACTCGCGCCCCGGCAGCAGCCGCACCTCGGGCACCGGGTACAGGCTGCGTTGCGTGTCGGGGTCGAAGGTGCGGATCGAGTCGATCTCGTCGTCGAACAGGTCGACGCGATAGGGCACCGGCGAGCCCATGGGGAACAGGTCGATGAGCCCGCCGCGCACCGCGTACTCGCCGGGCGAGACGACCTGGCTCACGTGCTGGTAGCCGGCCAGCGTGAGCTGCGCCTTGAGCCCCGCCTCGTCCAGGCGTGCCTTCTGCTTGAACAGGAAGGTGTAGGCGGCGAGGAAGGAGGGCGGCGCCAGGCGCGTCAGCGCGGTCGTCGCCGGCAGCAGCACGATATCGACGTCGCGCTGGCGGATGCGCCACAGCGTGGCCAGCCGCTCGGAGACGAGATCCTGGTGCGGACTGAAGTTGTCGTAGGGCAGCGTTTCCCAGTCCGGGAACAGCGCGACGCGTAGGCTCGGCTCGAAGAAGACGATTTCGTCGGCCAGCCGCGCCGCGTCGGCCGGATCGGCGGTGAAGACGACGACGACGCGCCGCTCGGCGGCATGCGCGCGCGCCATGCGCGCCAGCAGCAGCGCATCGGCCGAGCCGATCGGTCGCGGTGAAGTGAAGCGCTTGCCGGGCGCAAGGTAAGGCAGTTGCATGGCCCGATGAATTCTAGAATCGGCGCGCTGCGCGACGCCGCGCGCTCGCCGATCACCTCGCTTGCCGCCGCCATGCGATGCCGACCCATTCGATGACCGACGCCGCTCCCCGCTGCTACGCGCTCGTGCCCTGCGCCGGCGTCGGCGAACGCGCCGGTGCGGGCGGCCCCAAGCAGTACGCGCAGCTCGCCGGTCGCGCGGTGGTGGCGCACACGCTGGCCGCACTCGACGCCGTGCCGCGTCTTGACGCCACGCTGGTCGCGCTGGCGCGCGACGACCGCGGCTTCGAACACGCCGTGCCGGACTGGAGCGGCCCGCGTCGCTGGCTCGCGCGCTGCGGCGGCGCGACGCGCGCGGCAACGGTGGCCGCCGGGCTCGTCGAGTTGCGACAGCGCGGCGTGCGTGCCACCGACTGGGTGCTGGTGCACGATGCCGCGCGTTGCCTGCTGCGAGCGCAGTGGGTCGATCGACTCATCGACGCCTGCCTGAGCGACGAGGTCGGCGGCCTGCTTGCGCTGTCGCTGGCCGATACGCTCAAGCACGCCGATGCGGGGCGCGCGACGCGCACGCTCGAGCGCCGCGACAAGTGGCTGGCGCAGACGCCGCAGATGTTCCGCTGCGGCGAGCTGCAAGCCGCACTCGCTGCGGCCGGCGACGTCGTGACCGACGAGGCGAGTGCAATCGAGGCCACCGGCCGCGCCCCGCTGCTGGTCGCGGGCGACTACGAGAATCTCAAACTGACCTGGCCTGCGGACTTCGCGTTGGCCGAGCGGCTGCTGCGCAGTGCCCCGGGGCCGCACGAACGCGGCCGCGCCACGGGTGCTGCGGGCGACGCGGCCGCGGCCGTTCTGCACGAGGCACGATGACGGCGCCCGACCTGCGCGTGGGCGAAGGCTGGGACACGCACCCGCTCGTCGCCGGCCGTCCGCTCGTGCTCGGCGGTGTCACCATCACGCACAGCCACGGCCTGCTCGGCCACTCGGATGCCGACGCGCTGCTGCACGCCATCACCGACGCGCTGCTCGGCGCCGCCGGCCTCGGCGACATCGGCCGGCATTTCCCCGACACCGACGCGGCGTTCGCAGGCGCCGATTCGCGCCGTCTGCTGGCCGAAGCCGCGGCCCGGGTGCGCGCAGCCGGCTGGACCGTCGTCAACGTCGACAGCACCATCGTCGCGCAGGCGCCGAAGATGGCGCCGCACATCGCCCAGATGCGCACGCGCATCGCCGAGGCGCTCGGCGTCGCCGCCGACGCCGTCAACGTCAAGGCCAAGACCGCCGAGCGGATGGGCCCGGTGGGCGAGGGCCGCGCGATCGAGGCGCGAGCGGTGTGCCTGCTCGCACGCTGAGCGAGCGGTCGCCCGGGTTGCCACCGTCTCGCTCAACTCCCGCTCGCGCCGCCGCGCGCCGCGCGCCGAGCGCACGAAGGACGCTCGCACGGCCCGAGCCTGCGATGCACGCTCACAGCTTGAAGGTCGGCAACTGCCAGTCGTGCGCCACCGCCTCCAGCCGCAGCGCGACGACGGCGGCGATGCCGAGCAGCATCGCCAGCCGTCGCGACAGCCCCAGACGCTGGAGCAGCAGATACAGCACGATGCCGGCGATGGCCGCGGTGGCGTAGATGTCCTTGCGCAGGATCATCGGTACGGTGCCGCCGAGCACGTCGCGCAGCACGCCGCCGGCGACGCCGGTCATGGTGCCCATCATGACGGTGATGATCGGCGCATGCCCGCTGCTCTCGGCCAGTTGCGCGCCGGTGATCGCGAACAGCGCCACGCCCAGCGCGTCGGCAACGAGCAGCGCGTGCGCCGGCACCGGCAGCGCGCTCGTGTAGGCCACCGTGAAGACGGCCGACGCGCAGATCACCCAGGGGTAGGTCGAATCGGCGACCCAGAAGACCGGCTGGCGCCCGAGCAGAAGGTCGCGCAGCGTGCCGCCGCCCACGGCCGGCAGGCTGGCGAGAACGAGCACGCCGAACCAGTCCAGGCCGATGCGCCCGGCCATCAACGCGCCCGATATCGCGAACACCGCAACACCGGCCAGATCGAGTGCGTACAAGAGGCTCGCGCTGCCCGCGCGCCCGTTCGTCGTCGTCGCATTCGTTGCCAAGGCCCTCTCCCGTGGCGCGACGGCGGTCGCACGTTGAAACGAAATGCCGCTCTCACGCATCGAACGGCCATGACACCGCGATTCCCGCGGTGCACAGCCGGAGATGTCCGTGAAACGTTCGATTCTCGGTGCGGTTGCCGCCGCCTTTGCGTTTTCGCTTTGCTCGGCGGGCGTGTTCGCCGCCGGGCCCTCGGTCATGAAGGCGCCGCCCGCCGCGCCGTACAAGGCGGTCAGTTCGCTCGTCAAGCTGCCCGACTTCATTCCGGGGCTGGGCCAGTTGTTCGTCGACCCGACCACGCTTCCGGCCGGCCCCTTCCTCGGCTATGACCACGACGGCAAGCTGGTGACGACCACCTACATGATCCCGCTGTCGATGATGAAGCCCGACATGGACATCAAGGCGCTGAAGGCGCCCGCGGGCAAGGTCGATCACGTCGAGATCGCCTACAACGCGGGCCACCCGGGCGTCGAGGAGCCGCATATCCACATCATCCTGTGGAACGTGCCGCAGTCGCAGGAAAGCCGCGTTGCCAAGTGAAGGACGATGACTTGCGCCGCGAGCGGCGCCGGCTGCTGTCGGCCACCGGCGCGCTCATGCTGTACGCGGTGGCGGCGCCGCGCGCCGGGGCGGCCGGGGCGGCAGCTGAAGTCGAGATCGTCATGTCGGGCACGCCCACCGGCTCCGAGGTGTGGTTCAGGCCGCGCGGCCTGCTGATCGCGCCGGGCCAGAGTGTGCGCTGGACCAATCGCCAGACCGGCAACGTGCACACGACGACCGCCTACCACCCGGCCAACGGCAAGCCGCTGCGCATTCCCGACGGCGCCAAGCCGTGGAATTCGAACTACCTGATGCCCGAGCAATCGTTCGTCGTGACGTTCGAGATTCCGGGCGTCTACGACTACTTCTGCATCCCGCACGAACAGGCCGGCATGGTCGGGCGCATCGTCGTCGGCCACGTCGATGCGGCGACGCGGCCCTACGCGGCGACGGACTCGAAGTTGCCCGCGGCGGCGCTGGCGCGCCTGGCCGACGTCGCGAGCATCGTCAAGGCCGGGCGGGTAGAGTGAGCGTCGCGCTCAGGCGGCGCGCATGCGCGCGTCGAGCGCGGCGACCATGTGGTCGCAGCGCGGGCCGGCGAACGAGAAGGCGCCGCTGGCCGCCGGGTCGATGTCGTCCTTCAGCGTCGCATGCAACTGGCGGCGCGCGCGCATGTAGCGCACACGCACCGTGCTCTCCGGCAGGTCGAG
>JAGWTJ010000137.1 GCA_028869005.1 Burkholderiales bacterium
GCCGAGTGGGTCACGCGCGAGCAGGGCAAGCCGCTGGGCGGCGTCGGCCCCGACCAGGTGCCGGGCGCACGCTTCGAGATCTGGGGCTGCGAAGTCTGGACCCAGGTGCCGGCCAGCCTCGACCTGCCGGTCGAAGTGGTGTTCGAAGACGACACGCGGCGCGACGAGATGCACCGCAAGCCGTTCGGCGTGCTGGCCGCCATCGCGCCGTGGAACTGGCCGCTCCTGATCGCCATCTGGCAGATCGTGCCTTCGGTGCGCGCCGGCAACACGGTGGTCATCAAGCCGTCGGAGTACACGTCGATCGGCACGCTCGAACTGGTGCGCCTGATCAACGAGGTGCTGCCGCCCGGCGTCGTCAACACCGTGAGCGGCGCCGGCGAGGTCGGCGCCTGGCTGTCGGGCGACCCCGGCGTCGACAAGGTGATGTTCACCGGCTCGGCCGCCACCGGCCGCAAGATCGCCGAGACCGCCGGTCGCAACCTGGTGCCGGCCACCCTCGAGCTCGGCGGCAACGACGCCGCCATCATGCTGCCCGATGCCGACCCCAAGGCGATGGCGATGGGCCTGTTCTGGGGCGCCTTCATCAACACCGGACAGACCTGTGCCTGCGCCAAGCGGCTGTACGTGCCCGAAGCGCTGTACGACACCACGGTGCAGGCGCTCAAGGAGCTGGCCGAGGCGATGCCGATGGGCGACGGCTTCAAGGACGGCATGGCGATGGGCCCGATCCAGAACAAGATGCAGTACGACAAGGTCGTCAACCTGGTCGAGAGCGCCAAGGCCCAGGGCGGCACCATCGTCACCGGCGGCAAGCCGCGCGGCGGCCCGGGCTACTTCTATCCGCTCACGCTGGTGACGGGCCTGAAGGACGGCGACCGGCTGGTCGACGAGGAGCAGTTCGGCCCGGTGCTGCCGATCATCAAGTACCGCCAGGTCGAAGAAGCCATCGCCAGCGCGAACCGGCTCGACGCCGGTCTGGGCGCATCGGTCTGGTCGGCCGACGTGGCCCGCGCCAAGGAGGTGGCCTCGCAGATCCACGCCGGCACGGTGTGGATCAACCAGCACGGCATGATCCATCCGATGGTGCCTTTCGGCGGCATCAAGGGCTCGGGCTACGGCGTCGAGTTCGGCCAGGACGGGCTGAAGGCGGTCACGCGGCCGCAGATCATCAGCGTCAAGAAATGAACCTGGCCGGCCCACTCCGGCGCCCGGCGACGCGGCTGTTGCACGGCGACCCGCCCGGGCGCTGCCGTGCGGCCGCGCTGGGCGCGGGCCGGGCCTGGGTCGCAGCCGCGCTGGTGCCCATAGCGCTGGCGCTGGTGCCGCCGCCGGCGCAGGCCGCGCCGTCCGCGGTGACGCTGTACGCACTCAACTGCATGGGCTGCCATCAGCCGCCGGTCGATGCGACGCAGCCGGTGCAGCCCTTGCGCGGCCAGTTTGCCGACGGTGCGACCGGCCGCGTGTTCTTCATCGGCATGCCGCAGCCGCCCGGGCGCAAGCTGACGGCCGCGGAGGACGCGCAGATGCTCGAGGAGATCATGACCTGGA
Source organism: Burkholderiales bacterium (assembly GCA_028869005.1). GTDB lineage: Bacteria > Pseudomonadota > Gammaproteobacteria > Burkholderiales > Burkholderiaceae_C > Rubrivivax. Next base: position 1,552 of record JAGWTJ010000137.1, read on the forward strand.
AGCGCAGTTGCAGCGTCATCCTGCAGCAGGCGCCGCTGGTGGTCTTCGGCCAAGGCAAGTCGGTGCGATGAGGCAGACCGCACGCAACGTTCTGCTGGCATGGGGCGTCGCCTTCGCGACCCTCGCGACTCCCGCGGCGGCCGGCGAGCCCGCGCTGCAGCCGCTGCCGCCAGCCGCCGTCGTCGACCCAGCGCGCGCCGAACTGGGGCGCCATCTGTTCTTCGAGTCGCGGCTGTCGGGCGACGGCAGCCGCAGTTGCGCGAGCTGCCATGTGCCGGACAAGGCTTACGCCGACGGTCTGCCGCTGGCGCGCGGCTACAACGGCACCGAGCACTTCCGCAATGCGCCCGGCCTGTTGTCGGTGCGCCGCAGAGCGCGCCTGATGTGGGATGGCCGGCGCAGCGGCGACGACCTCGCCGGTGCCGTGCGCGAGATGGTGACCGATGCGCAAACCATGAACGGCGATACGCGCGTCATCGCCGAACGCATCCGCCAGATCCCGCCGCTCTTCGCGTTGTGGCAACGCGCCTACGGCGCACAGGCCGAGTTGCGCGGCGAGCAGGCCTACGACGCCATCGCCGAGTTCCTGCGCACGCTGGACTTCGGCGTCAGTGCGTTCGACCGACATCTGGCCGGTGACCGCAGCGCGCTGCCGCCTCTGGCCGCCGAGGGGCTGCGCCTGTTCGACGGCAAGGCCGGCTGCACGCAATGCCATCGCGGGCCGCTCTTGTCCGACGGCCGCTTGCACCGCCTCGGCGTGCCCGAGAACCCGGCGATCCTGCGCGACCCGCTGCGCACCGTGAGCCTGCTGCGGCATCAGGCCGAACACGGCATGCCCGATCCGATGGCGGTGCGCACCGACCTGGGCGCCTTCACCATCACGCACCAGAGCGCCGATCGCGGTGCGTTCGTCACGCCGACCTTGCGCGGACTCGCGCAGACCGGCCCCTACATGCACAACGGCGTCTTCGCCAGCCTCGACGAAGTCGTCGCCTTTCACGAACGCGGCGGCGGACCGGGCTCCGAGCTGCGCGCGCTGGCGCTGACGGCGCATGAGCGCCAGGCCCTGGTGGCGTTCCTGCAGGCGCTGTCGGCGCCGCTGCCGCCGCTGGTCGTACCGCCGCCGTTCGACTACGGCAGCGTCGCAGGAGATGCGCAATGAACGCCCGCGCGTGGGCGGCATGGATCGTGGCGGCGGTGATCATCGGCGTCACGCTGCAGGCGCGCGCCGCGTCGGACCCGCCCGCACCGGCCGCCCCGGCTACCGCCCTGGCGCTGGCCACCTTGCCGCCGGTGCCGATCCCTGCCGCCAATGCGCCGAACGAGGCCAAGCTGCAGCTCGGCCGGCTGCTGTTCTTCGACGCGCGCCTGTCGGGCGACGGCTCCACCTCCTGCGCCTCGTGCCACGTGCCGCAGCACGGCTGGGCACACGAAGATGCGCTGGCGCGCGGCTACCCCGGGCACCGGCTGTGGCGCAACAACCCGACGGTGCTCAACGCGGCGTACGCGACGCGTCTGATGTGGGACGGCTCGCTCGACAGCCTCGAGGCGCAGGCCCGTGCCGCGATGCAGGCGCCGGTCGAAGGCAACGGCAAGGGCACGATGATCGAGATGCGCCTGCGGCTCGTGCCTGCCTACCGCGCGCTGTTCTGCCGCGCCTTCGGCGACGCGTGGCCGCAGCTCGACCACGCCTGGCAGGCGATCGCCGCCTACGAGCGCACGCTGGTGTCCGATGCGCGGCAGGTGCCCTTGGACCGCTATCTCGCGGGCGACCGCACGGCACTGTCCGCGTCGGCGCGCCGCGGGCTCGCGCTGTTCGAAGGCAAGGCCGGCTGCATCCAGTGCCACCACGGTGCGATGGCCACCGACGAAGGCTTCCACGCCCTCGGCGTGCCGCGCCAGCCGCTCGACGACTCGCATCCGCTGGTGCAGATCGCCATGCGCTGGCAGAACGCGCAGCGCGACGCATCGCCCGCGCTCGACCGCCAGGGCCGCGAGGATCTGGGCCGCTGGTACGCCACGCACGACAGCGCCGACATCGGCAAGTTCCGCACGCCGACGCTGCGCGAGCTGAAGTACACGGCGCCCTACATGCACAACGGCGTGTTCGCCACGTTGCGCGAAGTGGTGGACTTCTTCGACGCCGGCGGCGGCGCGGCGCCCCACAAGTCACCGCTACTCAGACCGCTCGGCCTGAGCCAGCAGGACAAGCTCGACCTCGTGGCCTTCCTCGAAGCGATGAGCAGCGATCGTCCGATCGTCGCCGACGCGCCGCGCCTGCCGCCGATCGAGCCCTTGGGCGACGCTGCGGCCTGCGTGCCGCAGACGGCCGGCGGCGCGTCGCCGGCTGCATCCACCGGCCTCACGGCGCAGCGCAGCGTGGCGACGCGCCGACCCTGATCGACCGTGATCCCCGCACGCCGAAGCGGGTCGTAGCAACGGCGTCGATCGCGGTCGTGGCCATGCGGCTTGGCCTCGGCCATCCGGGTCGACCCGGGCATAGTCGGACAGGGGGTGCGACGTACACTGCGCGCCGGCCCTCCTGCAACCCTCCTGCAACGAGAGCGCGCGCCGCGCTGACACACGCCGACAGCCCGGCATCCGGATCACACCAAGGACATTCCATGCGCCCTGCCTTCCTGCGCCTTGCCGCTGTCGCCGCTCTGGCCTGGCTCGCTGCGCTGCCGCTGCCGGCGGCGGCACAGCAGTTCATCAACGTGCTCACCGGCGGCACCAGCGGCGTGTATTACCCGCTGGGCGTCGCGCTGTCGGGCAACATCGGCAAGGCGCTGCCCAATGCCAAGGTGTCGGTGCAGGCGACCAAGGCCTCGGTCGAGAACCTCAACTTGCTGCAGGCCGGCCGCGGCGAGATCGCGTTCACGCTCGGCGACTCGCTGTCCGACGCCTGGAAGGGCAACGAGGAGGCCGGCTTCAAGGCGCCGCTCAAGAAGCTGCGCGGCATCGCGGCGATCTATCCGAACTACATCCAGATCGTGGCGCGCGCCGACGCCGGCATCCGCACGCTGGCCGACTTGAAGGGCAAGAAGATCTCGGTCGGCGCGCCGCGCTCGGGCACCGAACTCAACGCACGCGCGGTGCTCGGCGCCGCCGGCCTCGCCTACAAGGACTTCGCCAAGGTCGAGTACCTGCCGTTCGGCGAGTCGGTCGAGCTGATGAAGAACCGCCAGCTCGACGTGACGCTGCAGTCGGCGGGTCTGGGCGTGGCCTCGCTGCGCGACCTGGCCACCGCGATGGACATCGTCGTCGTGCCGGTGCCGGCCGACATCATCAAGAAGATCAACGACCCGGCGTATCTGGCGACGACGGTGCCGGCCGACACCTACCGCGGCCAGACCGCTGCCGTGCCGACCGCCGCCGTGCAGAACTACCTGGTGACGCACGACGGCGTGCCGAGCGACGTCGTCTACGCGATGACCAAGGCGCTGTGGACCGGGCTGGACGCGCTGACGGCCGCGCATTCGGCGGCCAAGGCGATCAAGCTCGAGCATGCGCTCGACGGCATGCCGCTGCCGTTGCATCCGGGCGCCGAGCGCTACTACAAGGAAGTCGGGCTGCTGAAGAACTAGCCGCTTGCCGCACATGGCCGCGATCGAGCCACCTTTGGTCCCGGCCGACGAGCCGTTCGACGAGACCGGCATCAAGCGCGAACTCACCGGCGTCGCCGCCAAGGTGCTGGCGGCGGTGGCGCTGGCGTTCTCGACCTACCAGTTGATCATCGCGGCGTTCGCGCCGCTGTCCAGCCTTCCCACGCGCTCGATCCACGTCGGCTTCCTGATGACGCTGGCGTTCCTGATCCATCCGATCTCGAACCGCGCGTCGCGCAAGCGCATCGCCTGGTACGACGCTGTGCTCGCGGTGGCGGCCTTCGCGCTGGCGCTCTATCACCTCGTGTTCGAGTCGGCGCTGATCGCTCGTTCGGGCGATCCGACCACGCTCGATCTGGTCGTCGGCACCGTCACCGTGGTGCTGCTGTTCGACGCCGCGCGCCGCGTGCTCGGGCTGGCGCTGCCCATCATCTGCGCGGCCTTTCTCGCCTACGGCATGTTCGGCGAGTTCCTGCCGGGCTTCCTCTCGCACCGGCCCTACGGCTACGACCAGATCGTCGGCCAGCTGTATCTGGGCACCGAGGGCATCTACGGCATCCCGACGCTGGTCTCGGCGACCTACATCTTCCTGTTCATCCTGTTCGGCACCTTCCTCGAGCACGCCGGGATGATCAACCTGTTCAACAGCGTGGCGCTGGGCTTCGTCGGCCATGCGCGCGGCGGCCCGGCCAAGGTGGCGGTGATCTCGTCGGGCATGATGGGCACCATCTCGGGCTCGGGCGTCGCCAACGTGCTGACGGTGGGGCAGTTCACGATCCCGCTGATGCGGCGCTTCGGCTACACGCCCGTCTTCGCCGGCGCGGTGGAAGCCACGTCGAGCATGGGCGGGCAGATCATGCCACCGGTGATGGGAGCGGTGGCCTTCATCATGGCCGAGACGCTCAACGTGCCGTACGTGACGGTGGTGCAGGCGGCGGTGATCCCGGCCGTTCTCTACTACCTGACCGCGTTCTGGATGGTGCACCTCGAAGCCGGGCGCGCCGGGCTGCTCGGCCTGCCCAAAGAGGACTGCCCCAATCCCTGGCTTGCGATCCGGCGCCAGTGGTACCTGATGCTGCCGCTCGCCGTGCTCGTGTTCATGCTGTTCGACGGCTTCACGCCGATGTTCGCGGGCATCGTCGGACTGTCGCTCACGGCCTTGCTGATCCTCGGCGCCGGCATCGCGGCGGCGCGCCGCTCGACGCCGCTGCGCGTGCTGCTGTGGGTGGCGATCGGGCTGTTGGCGGCGAGCTTCTTCAAGTTCGGCATCTGGCCCATCATCGTCGGCATCGCGACGCTGGTGGCCTTGAATTTCGCCGTCGCCGGCGGCCGCGACACGCTGCGCACGATCCGCTCGAGTCTGGTCGACGGCGCGCGCCAAGCGGTCGCGGTGGGCGTGGCCTGCGCCATCGTCGGCGTCATCATCGCCGTGCTCACGCTCACCGGTGCGGCGTCGACCTTCGCCGAGTTCGTGCTCGACGTCGGATCGAAGAGCCTGGTGCTGTCGCTCGTGCTGACGATGGCCGTGTGCCTGGTGCTCGGCATGGGCATCCCGACGATCCCGAACTACATCATCACGAGCTCGATCGCGGCGCCGGCGCTGCTCAAGCTCGGCGTGCCGCTGATCGTCTCGCACATGTTCGTCTTCTACTTCGGCATCATGGCCGACCTGACGCCGCCGGTGGCGCTGGCGGCGTTCGCGGCGGCGTCGATCGCCAAGGCCTCGCCGATGAAGATCGGCTGGAAGGCCACGCACATCGCGATCGCCGGCTTCGTCATCCCGTACATGGCCGTCTACGATCCGGCGCTGATGCTGCAACCGACCGGCGCCGGCGGCGGCATCGACTATCTGGCCGTCGTCTACGTCGTCTTCAAGACGGTGCTGGCGATCGGTCTGTGGGGCGCGGCGGCCATCGGCTACCTGCGCTCGCCGATCAATTGGGGCGAGCGCATCTTCGCCTTCGCCGCGTCGGCGCTGCTGGTGGCTGCGGTGCCGTGGACCGACCAGGCGGGCTTCGTGCTGAGCGGATTGTTCATCGCCTGGCACCTGTGGCGCTCGCGCGCCGCGCGGCTCGCGGCGGCGTGAGCGCGCCGGGCCGCTCGCGAGCGCGAATCCCGCAGCGGAAAGGGCGGCAAGTGCGGCAAGTGCGGTGAGCCCGGCGCTGTGTCTGGCCGTTGCGGGCCAGCTCTTGGCGACGTTGCCGGTCGCCGAGTTCACGCTGACGTGGACGCATTCGGTCCAGAAGACGCTGTGGCACGAGCACTACCGCATCGACGGCCGCCGGCTCGTGCTCGACGAGGCCCAGGTGCAGGGCAGCGGTGCGGGCATGGAGCCGGCCGCCGACGCCGTCTGGCGCGACGGCGCCTGGCACTGGCGTCCTGCGCTGGCGCCGTTGGCCGAACTGCGCTTGACGGTGTCGTCGTTCACGGCCGACTACCGCCTGTGCACCGCGGCCGGCTGCACGTCGCTGCAAGCGCTGACCGGAACGCCGGCCGACGGCAGCGTCGTCGTCGCGACGGCCTGCACGGCGCCGCCATGATGCAGCCCAGGGCGGTCCGGAGCGGCCGGGTGCGGCCGCAGCTCAGGAGGGCACGCGCTGCCTGCGCAGCCGCGCCGACCGACCCGGCGCGGCCGCCGGCGCGACGATGTCGGCCAGCGTCTTCGCGTCGAGTTCCTTGAAGTACGCGAGCAGCGCCGCCTTGAACAGGCTCTTCATGCGGCACGACGCCGTCAGCGTGCAGCGGCTGGTGTCGGCATCGAAGCACTCGACGAGGCGGAAATCGGTCTCCGCGGCGCGCACGACATCGCCGATGCGGATCTCGCGCGGCTTCTTCAGCAGCCTGAGTCCGCCGCCGCGACCGCGTGTCGTCTCCAGCAGCCCCTGGCGCCCGAGATCGGTGACGATCTTCGTCAGGTGGTTGCGTGACAGGCGATGCTGCTCGGCGATCTCGCCGACGGTGACGAGCCGGTCGCCGTGCGTGGCGCAATACATCAGCACGCGCAGCGTGTAGTCGGTGTAGTCGGCGAGTCGCACGGATATCCCTAAAGAGGCATCGAGTGTACGACTTCAAGGCGCCATCGTCTAAGATGTACGCAACATGCCACTTATAAATTCCGCCGTGTGCGGCCGCCGATCGGAGATCCAGCCATGACGTTCGTCGTCACCGAAGCCTGCATCCGCTGCAAGTACACCGACTGCGTCGACGTCTGTCCGGTCGACGCCTTCCGCGAGGGGCCGAACTTCCTCGTCATCGACCCCAACGAGTGCATCGACTGCGCGGTCTGCGTGCCCGAGTGCCCGGTCGAGGCGATCTACGCCGAGGAGGACGTGCCCGGCAACCAGCAGGACTTCATCCCGCTGAACGCCGAACTGGCGCGCGAGTGGAAGCCGATCACGCGCACCAAGAAGGCACTGCCCGATGCCGAGGAGTGGCGCGCCGTCGGCGCCAAGCGCGATCAGCTCGATCGCAGCCGCTGAGCGCGGCGGCGGCTCAGGCGGCCGCCGGCGCGGCCGTCGCGGGCCTGCGATGCATCCGACGGCTGCGCCTTACAGGCCGAGTTCGAGCGCCGCGGCCTCGGACATCATCGAGCGCTCCCACGGCGGGTCGAACACGACCTCGACGTTGGCCTCGCCGATGCCCGGCAGGGCCAGCAGCTTGTCGCTGGCTTCGGCGGCGATGGCTTCGCCCATGCCGCAGCCGGGCGCCGTCAGCGTCATCTTGATCGAGACGCGGTACAGGCCGTCGGCCATCGGCAGCACGTCGCAGACGTAGACCAGGCCGAGCTCGACGATGTCGACCGGAATCTCCGGGTCGTAGCAGGTCTTGAGCGTCTGCCACACGAGACCGCGCATGGCCTCGGGCCCGGCGTCTGCCGGCAGCGCCTGCGGCGCCTCGGGCAGGGGCTTGCCGATAGCGTCGGCGTCGGCGCCGCGCAGCCGCATCAGCTGGCCTTGCACGAGCAGGGTGAACGAGCCGCCGAGCGCCTGCGTGATCATCACCTCGGTGCCGGCGGGCAGATCCACCGTATGGCCCTGAGGGACGATCTCGGCGCGCACGTCGCGCGTCGTGACGACGAGTTCACGCTGGCGCATCGTTCTGGTCCAGTGCGCTCATCAGCGCGTGCCAGCCGAGCAGCGCGCACTTGATGCGGTTCGGGTAGCGGCGCACGCCGGCCAGGCTGATGAGCTTGCCGAGTTGCGCCGATTCGGGTTCGATCTCGCCGGTGAGCACGCCGCGAAAATGCTGCTGCAGCTCGCGCGCGAAGGCGATGTCGCGGCCGCGTACGGCCTCGCTCATCATCGACGTCGAGGCCATGCAGATCGCGCAGCCGTGGCCGCTGAAGCGGATCTCGCTCACCTTGCCGTCGTCGGTCTCGAGCATGACCTCGATGTCGTCGCCGCACGACGGGCTGTGGCCGTGCGCGCGCCGCGTCGCGTTCGGCAGCGTGCCGAAGTTGCGCGGCGAGCGCTTGTGGTCCATCACCACGTCCTGGTACAGGTCG
>JAGWTJ010000401.1 GCA_028869005.1 Burkholderiales bacterium
CTCATCGACGCCGGCACCGGCGTCGGCGACCTGACGCTGGACGAGATGGTGCAGATCGACCATATCCTGGTCAGCCACTCGCACCTCGACCACGTGCTGGCCATCGGGCTGCTCGCCGACAGCGTCACGCGACGGCGCCGCGCGCTCGGCCGCGCGCCGGTGCAGGTGCACGCGCTGCCGGCCACCCTCGCGGCGCTGAAGGCGCATGTCTTCAACGGCGTCATCTGGCCCGACTTCACGCGCCTGCCCAGCGCCCAGCATCCGGTGCTCGCGTTCAGGCCGATCGAGATCGCTCAGGTGCTCGATCTCGCGGGGCGCCGCATCGAGGTGCTCCCCGCCGCGCACACCGTGCCGGCCGCGGGCTTTGCCGTGCTCGGCGCCGCCGGCGCCTGGGTCTACAGCGGCGACACTGGTCCCAACGACGCGCTGTGGCGGCGCCTGGCCACGCTGCCCGTGGCCACGCTCGTCATCGAGACCGCCTTCGCCGACGAAGAGCGCGCGCTCGCCGCGGCCAGCGGCCACCTGTGCCCGTCGCAGCTCGCGCTCGAACTCGCCCGGCTCGCCGCGCCGGCCGAGGTCTGCATCACGCACATCAAGCCGGGGGACGTCGACGCGGTGATGTCCGAGATCGCCGCGCTGGCACTGCCGCACCGCGTGCGCGCGCTGGTCCCGGGGCAGACGATGCGGCTCGACGCCGCGGCCCCGGCAGGCGACGTTTTTCGTCAGCCCTGGCCGCCGGCGGCCGCGACCAGCGCCGCCGACTGACGCGCTGCGTCACCGGACGCGGACAAAGTCACGCGCCGAGGCGCCCGGCGGGCTGGCACGGCGGCTGCATACGGGAAGGGCGTCCCTCACCCACCTGCCCAAGGAGCTCTCAATGAAACGTGTCCAACAGGGTTTCACCCTCATCGAACTGATGATCGTCGTGGCGATCATCGGCATCCTGGCGGCGGTGGCGCTGCCGGCGTATCAGACCTATACCGTGAAGGCAAAGGTCTCCGAAGTCATCCTCGCGGCAAGCCAGTGCCGGACCACGGTGTCCGAGGTCTACCAGACCGGCGCTGCTTCGGCTGCGCCGGGCGCCGACGGCTGGGGCTGCGAATCCGCCTCGCAGCAAAGCAAGTACGTCGCCTCAGTCCACACGGACGCGGACGGCGTCGTCACTGTCACGGCCAGCAACGACTCGTCGCTGAGCGATGCAGCCGGCAAGGCGATCGTGCTGACCCCGTTTGACGCCAAGGGCAATGCACTCAAGGCGGCGTCGATCGGCGGCACACAGGTTGCCTCTTGGACCTGCGGTCCCGGGGGTGCCGCCGCCATGGACAAGAAGTATCTGCCCGGCTCCTGCAAGGGCTGATGCCGCGTTCCTGCGGCAGCCGCAAAGAGGCGCCTTGGCGCCTCTTTTCGTTGGCGATTCCATTCGCAGCCGCGATGCCCGTCGCGTGGCTGCTGCCGAACCACTACTACCCCTGGCTCTCGGCATGGCAGGAGGGGGCAGCGCTGGCCCTCCTGTTCGCCGCAGCGCTGCTGTGCCGCGCGCGGGCCGGCCTGCCTGCACTGTGGGCGGCGGCGCTGGTCGTGGCGCTGGGTTCGGTCGGCTGGCAATGGGCGAGCGGACGCATCTGGTTCGGCGGTGACGCCTTGATGGCGGCGCTATACCTGTCGGCCTTCGGCTTGGCGATCGCGCTCGGCGCTGCGCTCACACCGACGGCTCCACCGGCGCCTGCGACCGGCGGCGCGTTCGGCCCGCAGCACCGCAGCCTCGACTTCGTCGATCTGTTCGGCGCCGGCCTCGTGTTCGGCGCCCTGGTGTCCACCTTCATCGCGCTCGTGCAGTGGACGGGCGCGTTCTCGCTCGGCATCTGGGCC
>JAGWTJ010000138.1 GCA_028869005.1 Burkholderiales bacterium
CCTCGCGCGCGCCTTGCCCGGCACCGCGACTCGCCACGGCGCGGGGCTGGATTTCTGCCGCCCACGCTCCTAGCCTTCGTGGTCCTCGCCTTCCATCGCCTTCTGGTGGCGGCGGATGAATTCCTGGTAGGTGTCGATGCCGCGCAGCTGCAGCACGGTGTTGCGCACCGCAGCTTCGACCAGCACCGCCAGGTTGCGTCCGGCGTCGACCGCGATCACCACCTTGCGCACCGGGATGTCGAGCACCTGCTCGTACAGCGGCTCGTAGGGCATGCGCTCGAAGTCGCGCTCCAGCGTCTCGGTGCGCACCAGGTGCACGATGAGCTGCAGCCGCATCTTGCGGCGCACCGCGGTCTCGCCGAAGATGGCCTTGATGTCGAGCAGCCCGATGCCGCGCACCTCGAGCAGGTTCTGCAGCAGCTCGGGGCAGCGGCCCTCGAGCGCGGTCTGGCTGGTGCGGTAGATGTCGACCGCGTCGTCGGCCACCAGGCCGTGGCCGCGGCTGATGAGTTCGAGCCCGAGCTCGCTCTTGCCCAGGCCCGACTCGCCGGTGATCAGCACCCCGAGGCCGAGGATGTCCATGAACACGCCGTGGCGCGTCGTGCGCTCGGCGAAATGGCGCCCGAGGTAGCCGCGCATCACGTCGATGACGTGGCCGGCCGACTCGCGCGTGACGAACAGCGGAATGTCGGCGCGGTCGCACATCGCCAGCAGCCGCTCGGGCGGCTGCTGCTCGTCGGCGACGACGATCACCGGCGGCTCGAGCGTGACGATGCGCGAGATGCGCCGCTCCTGGTCGTCGGGTGCGTCGCGCTGCAGATAGGCGGCCTCGCGCCGGCCGACGATCTGCACGCGGTACGGGTGGACGTAGTTCAGGTAGCCGACCAGATCGGACGCGGCGCGCGCGTCGAGCACCGCCGAATCGTCGAAACGGCGCTCGGGGTGGGCGTGGCCGGCGACCCACTCCCAGCGCAGCGATTCGCGATGCGCCTCGAACAGGGCCTCGGCGCTGATCGAGGTCGGCTTCATGAGTGCCCCCGGGAAACGACTGCGGCGTCTGCGCCCGCAGGCGTCGAGCAAAGCGGCGAAACCGCATGGGCCTGTGAGCGCTGGCGCGCCGCGGCGATCACGGCACGATGCGCTGCGCTCACGCCGGCGTCTTCAGCGGCTCCCAATCGGAGATCAGCTTGTGCACGCCGGCGGCCTCGGGCTCGGTCTTCAGGCGCTCGCGCAGCTCTCGATCGGACAGCATCTCGGCGATTTCGGAGAGGATCTCGAGGTGCCGCTGCGTTGCCGCCTCGGGCACCAGCAGGAACACCAGCAGCACCACCGGCTCGTCGTCGGGGGCGTCGAACAGGATCGGCTGCTGCACGCGCAGCACGGCGGCCAGCGGGTTCTTCAGGCCCTTGACACGGCCGTGCGGGATCGCCACGCCGTGACCGAGGCCGGTCGAGCCCAGACGCTCGCGCGCGAACAGGTTGTCGGTGACGGTGCCGCGCGCGATGGCGTGCTGGTTCTCGAACAGCACGCCGGCCTGCTCGAAGACGCGCTTCTTGCTGGTGGCGTCGACGTTCACCACAACGTTGCCGGCGGGCAGGATGGCGGCGAGACGGTTCATCGAGGGTCCGGTGGCTGCAGCGCGCGACGTCGGCGGCACGGGCGCCCGCCGATCACGAATCAGGAACATTCCATCATAGACCGACCCCGCGGTCCGCCCGCGCGATCCCCCCGCGGTCGGGGGTTGGTCGGCGCCGATTGCGGCATTGCAACAACATGCATTGCGCCAAGTGAGAAGAGGCCGGCCGCGAGGCAAAAGGAAGGCGGCCCCGCAGGGCCGCCCGGCTGCACGTGGAAGGCGGCGGGCCGCCCGGCCGCGTGTCGGCGCGTCAACCTGCCGGCGTCTCCAGCCGCTTGGTCGTCGCGTGGTGATGCTCCTGCAGGCGGTCCTTGTGGCGCATGACCTGGCGGTCGAGCTTGTCCATGAGCTGGTCGATCGCGGCGTACAGATCCTCGTGCGACTGTTCGACGAAGATGTCGCGGCCCTTCACGCGCAACGTCACTTCGGCACGTTGTCGGCGTTCCTTTTCCTTCATCTTCTCGACGGTGAGCAAGACGCTGATCTCCACGACCTGGTCGAAGTGGCGGGTGACGCGATCCAGCTTGGTCAGGACGTACTCGCGCAGTGCGGGAGTGACCTCGAGATGATGGCCGCTGATCGTCAGGTTCATGCATACCTCCTTGGCGCAGGACGCGCCGGCACGGATAAGCCCGCAACGCGAAGGCGCTGCGGGCGCGGGAAAGCGGGCAGGGGGGCGCGGGGAGACGCGCGGGCGGGGGAAAGAGACGCCGGAATTCGCACGGATCGCGGGGGCGGGTGCTGCGATTCAGTGTGCACCCGAACGCGCGCGCAGGCAAGCGTGCGCAGCACGCCGCCGGCGCGTGGATTTCACGCCACGGGCGCTCCCCTAGAATGAATCGCAACCCTCGGTTTCCGCCCCCTGTCACGCATGAAGCTCATCGGTGCCTTGACGAGTCCCTACGTGCGCAAGGTGCGCGTCGTGATGGCCGAGAAGAAGCTCGACTTTCAACTCGCGCTCGAGGACGTGTGGGGCAGCGACGCCGTGCTCGCCTCCAACCCGCTCGGCAAGGTGCCGTGCCTGGTGATGGAGGGCGGCGAGGCGGTGTTCGACTCGCGCGTCATCGTCGAGTATCTGGACGCGCTGTCGCCGGTGGGCCGGCTGATCCCGCCGGCGGGCCGCGAGCGCATCGAGGTGCGCACCTGGGAGGCCTTGGCCGACGGCCTGCTCGACGCGGCCATCCTCGCGCGGCTCGAAGCGACCTGGGTCGGCCGCGCGCCCCAGCAGCGCTCGCAGGCCTGGATCGAGCGCCAGATGACGCGCGTGCACGCCGCGCTCAAGGCCATGAGCCAGGGCCTGGGCGACAAGCCGCACTGCGCCGGAACGCATTTCAGCCTGGCCGACGTGGCGGTGGGCTGCGCGCTCGGCTACCTCGACTTCCGCTTCCCGCAGATCGACTGGCGCGGCGCGTACCCCAACCTCAAGAAGCTCGGCGACAAGCTTGCCGCACGGCCGAGCTTCATCGACACCTTGCCGCCCGCCACGTGAGGCCGCTCGCGGGTGCGGCGCATCCTCAGGGCTTGATGTAGGCGTAGCCCTGTTTTTGCAGCGTGGCCAGGCGCACGACGCCCGACGGCGTGAAGTCGACCTCCTGCAGGAACTGCTCCTTCTTCAGGTTTCGGTTGCGCAGCGTGATCTCGCAGACCTCGAACTTCACGCCGCGCGCCACCAGCGCCGCCACCGGGCCGGCGTAGGGGCTGCCGTTGACGTCCTTGGCGCCTTCCATCAGGAAGTCCACCCCTTCGGCATGCGTGACGACGGTGATGCGCGCGCTCGGATCGACGTCGAGGTGGTTGCGCACGTTGCGCAGGCCCTTGAGCGCCTGGGTCGCCGTGTTGTCGATGTGATAGACGACCGTGCCCTGCGCTTGCGCCGCGGCTGCGGCGAAGGCGAGCACCATGGCTCCGAGGTACGCGAGGATCTTCATGCCGGCTCCTTCGCGAAGACACCGCCTCGCGCAGGGTCGATGCTGCCATCGCGCGCCGCTTCGTGCCGGAGGTCATGACGCAGCGCGGCGATCCGGGGGAAGACCATATTACCCAGAAGGGGTATCCGCCATTACCCTTCGCGGGCATAGACGGTACGGCGCGACAGCGGCGGTAATTGGCGGCAAGGTCGGCGCGTTGCGCGCCATGGAGAACGCCATGAAATTCGACAAGGAATTCGACGCATCGGGCCTGGCCTGTCCACTGCCCATCGTGAAGACCAAGAAGTCGCTCGCCGACCTGGCCAGCGGCCAGGTGCTGCGCGTCGTCGCCACCGATCCGGGATCGGTGTGCGACATGAGCGCGTTCGCCGAGCAGACCGGGCATACGCTGCTGTCGTCCACCGAAGAGGGCGGCAAGTACGTCTTCTTCCTGAAGAAGGCGTAGGCGCGGCGCGCCGACTACGGCCCGAGGGCTGCGCAGACCGCGCGGCCGGCGTGTGTGCATGACCGATCGAGAGGGACTCCATGGCCACCAAGAAGATGGCGATCATCGCGACCAAGGGCGCGCTCGACATGGCGTATCCGCCGCTGATCCTGGCGTCCACGGCGGCCGCGCTGGGCTGGGAGGTACAGGTCTTCTTCACCTTCTACGGCCTGCAGTTGCTGCGCAAGGATCTGTCGGGCATCGCCATCAGCCCGCTCGCCAACCCGGCGATGCCGATGCCCGTGCCGATGCCGGTGATTGTCTCGGTGCTGCCGGGCATGCAGGCGATGGCCACGTCGATGATGAAGGCCAAGATGAAGAAAAAGGGCGTCGCCTCGCTCGAGGAGCTGCGCAGCCTGTGCCTGGAAGCGGACGTGAAGTTCATCGCCTGCCAGATGACGGTCGACCTGTTCGACTTCTCCAAGACCGACTTCATCGACGGCATCGAGTTCGGCGGTGCTGCGACCTTCCTGAAGTTCGCCGGCGACACCGACGTGTGCCTGTTCATCTGAACGCCTCGCGGCGCGGCGAGGGCCGGCGGTGAGCGCCGAGGCAGCCAATCTCGCGCCGCTGGTGGTGGGCGGCGGCTTCGTCGTCGCTGCGGTCTTCGGCTGGGTGGCGGCGAAGACCAACTTCTGCACCATGGGGGCGCTGTCGGACGTGGTCAACATGGGCCACTGGGGCCGCGTGCGCATGTGGGCGCTGGCGGTCGCGGTGGCCATCGTCGGCACCTCGGCGCTCGTGCACTTCGGCCTCGCGGACGTCGGCAAGGCGGTGACCCGCCGGCCCAACCTGCCCTGGCTGTCGCTGGCCGTGGGCGGAGCGCTGTTCGGCGTCGGCATGACGCTGGCCGGCGGCTGCGCCAACAAGAACCTGCTGCGCCTGGGCGGCGGCAGCGTGCGCTCGCTGGTGGTGCTGGTGTTCATGGCCGTCACCTCGTACATGACGCTCAAGGGCCTGTTCGGCAGCTGGCGCGTGGCCTGGCTCGACCCGGTCGGCATCAACCTGGGCGAGCGGGGCTTCTCGGACCAGGGGCTGGCGACGCTGCTGGCGGGCGCGACCGGTCTCGACGCGCGCGTGGCGCTGTGGACCGCGAGCGCGCTGGTCGTCGCCGCGATCCTGGTCTTCGTGTTCAAGGACGCGCGTTTTCGCGCCAACCGCCAGCAGGTGCTGGGCGGTGCCGCACTGGGTGCCTTGATCGTCGCCGCCTGGTACGTCAGCGGCCACCTCGGCTACGGCGAGAACCCCGAGACGCTGGAGACCGGCTACTTCGCCACCAACACGCGCACCATCGAGTCGCTGAGCTTCGTCGCGCCGCTGGCCTATGGGCTCGAGCTGCTGATGCTGTGGACCGACGCCTCGCTGCACATGACCTTCGGCATCGCCAGCGTGCTCGGCGTCGTGGCGGGCTCGGCCGCGTACGCGATCGGCAGCGGCAGCTTCCGCTGGGAGGGCTTCGCGTCGGTGGCCGACCTGCGCGGCCAGCTCACCGGTGCGGCGCTGATGGGCTTCGGCGGCGTCACCGGTCTGGGCTGCACCATCGGGCAGGGCATGGCGGGGCTGTCGACGCTGGCGCTGGGCTCCTTCATCGCCGTGGCCGGCATCGTGGCCGGCTCGGTGGGCACCCTCAAGTTCATTCTCTGGAAGGCGGAACGCGAATGAGGACTGGCGCTCGTCCCTTCACGTCGCGGCGCTCACGCGCCCTGACCCGCATCGTCGGCCTGCTGGCCGCGCCGGCGGTGCTGGCGCTGGCCGGCTGCGCGCAGGCCCCGGCCCCCGACCAGGCGCCGGCACTGGCGGCACCGGCGGCGCCGGCCGACATGTCCTGGCTGCCGCAGGCGCGCGAGATCTCGCAGACCGTGCCGCCGCGCCTGCTGGCCGTGCTGCAGGAGGAGATCGCGCGCGGCGGCTTCGGCGGCGCGGTCGAGGTCTGCCGCGACAAGGCGCCGGCGTTGGCACGCGCGGCCTCCGAGCAGACCGGCTGGCAGATCCGCCGCGTCAGCCTGCGCGAGCGCAACCCGCGTGCCATTCCCGACGCCTGGGAGCGCGCCGCACTCGAGGACTTCGACCGTCGCGCCGCGGCGCGCGAGAGCGCCGCGACGCTGGAGCGCGCCGAGGTCGTGATGGAGGGCGGCCAGGTCGTGCGCCGCTACATCCGCGCGTTGCCGACGATGGAGCTGTGCGTCAACTGCCACGGTCGCCCGGAACGCCTGAACCCGGCCGCGGCAGCGCGGATCAGGCAGCTCTATCCCGCCGACCGCGCGGTGGGCTACCAGGTCGGCGAGATCCGCGGCGCGATCACGTTGAAGCGCGCGGTGGCAGCGGCGAACTGAGCGCCGACGGCGGCAAACCCAGCGCCGACGGCGGCGCTCAGGCGCACACCGCGTCCGCGCGATCCAGCAAGGCGGCCAGCGCGGTGCCGGCCTGCGCCCCTTCGGCGGCGTGGCAGGCGAGCAGCCGTTGCACGAGCGCCTCGAAGTGGGCCTCGCCGCGCGCCGCGGCGCCGCGCAGCGCCTGGCCGCCGTCGCCATCGCGCCAGGCGCGATAAGCCTCGGCCAGGGCCGGGAAGTAGGCCTCGCGCAGACCGTCGTAGGCGGCGAACCAGGCATGCAGCGACGCGCTGGCGCCGCGCTCCAGCAGGGCGGGCAGGGTGCGCGCGAGGTCGGCGCGCTGGTCGCGCACGGCGGCGGCCTGCAGCAGCGCGCGCCGTGTGGGCAGCCGCGCGCGCATCGCCGACCAGGCCGCGCCGAGGCGCTGGCCGATGTCGTGCTCGCCCAGCTCGTGCAGCAGTGCGACCTCGATGTGGTCGTCCAGCCAGCGCGGCAGCGCCTGCTCGAAGCCGCGCTCGAAGTCGTAGGCGCGCACGACGGCGCCGAACGCGCTCTCGGCCAGCGGCCTCAGCCGGAACGCCTCGTAGCGCTCCCAGCACTGGCGCGCCATCGACTCGCGGCGCAGCACGATCGGGCCGGCGGCGCCCGCGGCGAGCGCCGCCGGCGGCGCCGCCAGGCCGCGCGCCAGTTCGTGCCCGGCCTGCTGCACGCGCAATCCTTCGCGTGCGCCCAGCGCGTGCAACTCGGCCAGGAAGAACACCGGCCGTGCGCCGTCGACGAGCCCGGCGCCGTACAGCAGGCCCCGCGGCAGCAGCGCCGCGTTGGCGGCTTCGACGTCGAAAGCGGCTATGGTGCGGATGGGCACGTCGCCCTGGGCGCCGCCGGGCAGCGGAATGGGCAGCACCTCGTAGTCGTGCGCCGCGCGCCCCTCGTGGGCTTGCCAGCGCGCCTCGCGCGCGGCGATCCAGTTGCCGACCTCGCTCTGCGGCAGTGCCGCGCCGTAGGGCAATTCGCGCTCCCAGCGGAAGAACTCGCGCATCTGCAGCAGGTAGGTGCACAGACTGAGGTCGGTCGCGTGGCGTGCGTCGGCGATGTCGCAGTTGGTCTGCACCGCCTGCACCAGCCGCACGCGCCAGTCGGCACGCCCTTCGTCGGCCATAAACCTAGACGTAGAACTTCGTGAGGCGCCGGCGCCCCGGCACGGACTTCTGGATGACCACGCCGCGCACCGCGCCGAGGTCGGCCAGGGCCGCGTCGCGCGGCTCGTGCGGCGCCGGGTTGAGCGCGTGCAGCACCCATCCGGCGTCGGCGCGGCGCAGCTGGCGCAAGGTCCACCGGCCCTCGTGTTGGGCGACGACGAACGAGCCGTCCTTCAGCGCGCCGTCGGGCTCGACGACGATGATCTCGCCGTGCCGGAACTCGGGCGCCATGTCCTCGCCGAGCACGCGCAGCGCGAACGACTCGGCGCCGCTGCAGCCGCCATCGGCGTCGACCCAGCGTGGCGCTTCGCTCACGACAACTCCTCCCCGCTGATGCGCGCGACGGGCACGCCGGCGGCGACGAGCTCGGCGCGCAGCGTGCGCACGAAGGCCGCCGGGCCGGCGACGTAGAACGCGCAGTCGATGTCGAACAGGTCGGCGCGCATGGCCGCCGCCATCCGCGTGGCGCCGGCGCCGGCGTCGTCGTCGGCGAGCAGGGTGTACTCGAACGGGTCGAGCGCCTCGGACCAGGCGCGGCACTGGTTCTCGAGGAAGTGCCCGTCGGGCCGCGTCGCCAGCCAGTACAGCGCGAGCGACGGTGCCGCCTCCAGCGACAGCGCATGCTCGATCAGGCTCTTGATCGGCGCAAAGCCGGTGTCGCAGGCCGCGAACACCAGCGGCTGCGTGCCCTCGGCGAGCACGAAGCGACCGTGCGGGCCGTGCACGGTGACGGTGTCGCCGGGCTTGACGCCGCCGCCGAACAGGCGCGCGGCGAAGGCGTCGTCGGCGCGGCGCGGCACGAAGAAGTGCAGGTTGCGGTCGTCGCAGGGGCAGCTCGCGATCGGCTGCAGCGTGCTCGCGTCGTCGTCGGCGAAGGCGAGCGCGAGCGATTGCCCGGCCAGGAAACGCAGGCGCTGGCTGCGCGGCGTCTGCAGGTGCAGAGCCAATGTGTCGGGCGCCAGCGGCCGCACCGCGCGCACGCTGGTGACGACGGTCTGCAGCGGGATGTCCTCGGCGCTTTCGGCTTCGAGCGTCTCCAGCGTGAGCTCGCTGCTGGCGGCGGTGTGCGCGCAGGCCAGCACGTAGCCCTGCGCCTTCTCGTTTTCCGACAGCGGGTAGTCGCTCGGCATCGTGCGCGTTACGTCGCCCGCGATCACGCGCACCTTGCACAGGCCGCAGCTGCCGTTGCCGCAGCCGTAGTTGAGGTTGAGCCCGGCGCGGACGGCGGCCTGCAGCAGCGTGTCGCGGCCCTCCACGGTGAACTGGTGACCGCTCGGACGCAGCGTGACCTGCGCCGAGACGACCTTGAGCATGTCGTCCATCACGTCCAGCATGTCGACGGGTTCGGTGGCCAGTGCCCGCGCCAGCCCGTCGTTCAGCCGGCGCAGCAGCTCCGCAGGGCGGACATCGGAGGCGCCGGCCTCGGCGGCGCTCGCGCGCAGGCGCTCGCGCAGGTCGATCACCAGCGCGTGGTAGCGCTGCAGATGGCGCTGCACGTCGAGCAGCTCCTGGCTCTGGCGCAGCAGGCGTTGCGCCAGCACTTCCTGGCTCGGCAAGATGCGCTCGCGCAGACGGCGGCCGAAGGCCTCCTCGCGGATCTGCGTGACGCGCTCGAGCAGGCCCGATTCCTCGAGCCGACACTGCGGGTACAGGCGCAGCAGCGTGTCGGTGGACACCAGGCCGTCGGCGAGTTCGAGCTCGCCGCTGCGCACGCGCTGCTGCAGCACGCCGCGCGGCACGCCCACGATCTGGGCGGCGCGCCAGACGGTGAGCCAGCGTGCCATGCCTCAGCCCTGCGCCGCAAGCGGCGTGGTCGATGCGGGCGATGCCGCAGGCGTTACGCGGTCGAGGTAGCGCGCGCGGTACAGCAGCCGCGGCGCCAGCGGATCGTCGACGAAACCCATGCGCTCGTGCAGCACGTTGTGGCCGACCATCCCCTCGCCGCCGCGCAGCCGTGTCCGCAGCACCCACGGGCAGCCGCCGTCGAGCAGCGCGGCCAGGCCTTCGACCGCGCGGCGCGTGGCGGTGTCGTCCTTCCACTCGATGCTGCGCGTACGCGCGGTGTAGCGCAT
>JAGWTJ010000139.1 GCA_028869005.1 Burkholderiales bacterium
CCGTTGTCGTGCGCGGCCAGCGCCTTGAGGTAGGTGCCGATCTTGTTGCACACGTCGCCGTTGGCGGCGACGCGGTCGCAGCCGACGAAGACGATGTCGACCTCGCCGCGCTGCATCAGGTGGCCGCCGGCGTTGTCGGCGATGACCGCCAGCGGCACGCCGGCATGACCCAGTTCCCAGGCGGTGAGACTGGCGCCCTGGTTGCGCGGCCGGGTCTCGTCGACCCACACGTGCAGCGCGATGCCGGCCTCGTGCGCGAGGTAGATCGGCGCCGTCGCGGTGCCCCAGTCGACGGTCGCGAGAAAGCCGGCGTTGCAATGCGTCAGCACGCGCACCGGGCCCGGCTTGCGGCCCGGTGCGCCGGCGATGCGCTCGATGAGCGTCAGGCCGTGGCGGCCGATCGCATGGTTGGCGGCCACGTCCTCGTCGGCGATGGCGTCGGCCTCGCGCCAGGCCGCCGCGCGGCGCGCAGCCGCCGGCAGTGTCAGCAATCGCCGCTCCATGCGCGCCAGCGCCCACGCAAGGTTGACCGCCGTCGGGCGTGCGCCCTGGAGGTGCGCGACCAGCTGCCGCAGCGCGCCGTCGGACGCGTCGCTCGCCAGTCCGAGCGCCACGCCGTAGGCCGCCGCGGCACCGATCAAGGGCGCGCCGCGCAGCCACATGTCGCGGATCGCGGTGTGGACCTCCTGCGGCGTATGCAGCCGCTCGAAACGCAGCGCATGCGGCAGCGCGCGCTGGTCGATGATCTCGATCGCGTCGCGCGTGGGCAGCGCACGCAAGGGCCGCAGCGCCCGGCCGTCGATCTTCACGGCTCGTGGGCCACGGCGGCTGCCGGCGGATCGTCGGGCATCGGCGGCAGCACGCGCCCGGCGATAGTGCGCAAGCGCTGCACCATCGCTGGGTCGCGCGCCTCGGGCGCGGTGATGAGGGCATGGTCGAGCGCGCTGCGGCAGGTGCAGCTCGGCGCCGCGCGGTCGGCGGCTGCGGCGGCCGCGACCTGGCGCACCAGGTCCTTCGCGGCAGCCGCGTTGGCAAGCAGCGCGCCGATGATGGCATCCACCGTCACGGCGTCGTGCGCCGGGTGCCAGCAGTCGAAGTCGGTGACCATCGCAACAGACGCGTAGCACAGCTCGGCCTCGCGCGCCAGCTTGGCCTCGGGCATGTTGGTCATGCCGATCACGTCGCAGTTCCAGCTGCGGTACAGGTGCGACTCGGCCAGCGTCGAGAACTGGGGCCCTTCCATCGTCAGGTAGGTGCCGCCGCGCGCGTGCGGCACGCCCTGCGCCGCGAGCGTGGCCGCGACGTGCGTGCCCAGCCGCGCGCACACCGGATGCGCCATCGACACGTGGGCCACCAGCCCGCTGCCGAAGAAGCTCTTGGCGCGCGCGAAGGTGCGATCGACGAACTGGTCGACGACGACGAAGGTGCCGGGCGCCAGGTCGGCGCGCAGCCCGCCGACGGCCGACAGCGACAGCACGTCGGTGGCGCCGAGCCTCTTCAGCGCCGCGATGTTGGCGCGGTAGTTCACCTCCGACGGCGGGATGCGGTGGCCGCGGCCGTGGCGCGGCAGGAACGCCAGGTGCGCGTCGCCCAGCCGGCCGAGGAAGATCTGGTCGCTCGGCGCGCCCCACGGCGTGTCGACGGCGACCCAGCGCGTGTCCGTCAGGCCTGGCAGGTCATACAGGCCGCTGCCGCCGATGATGCCCAGCCGAGGCGGATGGCTTGATTCGGTCGTGATCATGGAGGGGGAGTGATTCGTCACGGAGCCGCAGCGACCACGGCCGCGGCATTGTGCGGGGCCATGGCAGCACGCGCCAGCGCCGACACGCGCACCGGGCTCTCGTCGCGCCAGCGCGCGTCCGACCACACCTGGCGCCAGTGGCGCGCGCCGGGCTGGCCGTGGCGCAGGTTGATCATGTGACGCGACGCGTGCTGCCACGGCTGGCCGCGCGCCGCCAAGTGTGTCATGTACTCCACCATGGCCACCTCGACGGCGTCACGGTCGCGCGTCACGGGAGCATCGCCGAAGAAGCGCGCGTCCCAGGCCGTCATTGCCCACGGCTCGTGGTAGGCGTAACGGCCGACCATCGCGCCGTCGACGTCAGACAGCGCCTGCGCGATGGCCGCATCGTCCGACAGGCCGCCGTTGGCCACGATGGTGAGCGCAGGGAAGTCGCGCTTGAGCTGCGCGACGACGTCGTGGCGCAGCGGCGGCAGGTCGCGGTTGTCCTTCGGCGACAGGCCCTCGAGCCAGGCGTTGCGCGCGTGCACGATGAAGACGCGACAGTCGCCGCGCTCGGCGACGGTGCCGACGAAGTCGCGCACGAAGTCGTAGCGCTCATCGCGGCCGAGGCCGATGCGATGCTTGACGCTCACCGGCAGCGCTGCCGCGTCGCGCATCGCACGCACGCAGTCGGCCACGAGTTGTGGCTCGGCCATCAGGCAGGCACCGAAGGCGCCGCGCTGCACACGCTCGCTCGGGCAACCGCAATTCAGGTTGACCTCGTCGTAGCCCCAGCGCTCGGCCAGTTGCGCGCACTGCGCCAGCTCGGCCGGCTCGCTGCCGCCGAGCTGCAGCGCCAGCGGATGCTCGGCGGCGTCGAAGTCCAGGTGCCGAGCCCGGTCGCCGTGCAGCAAGGCGCCGGTCGTCACCATCTCCGTGTACAGCCGCGTATGGCGCGTGAGCAGCCGGTGAAACCAGCGGCAATGGCGGTCCGTCCAGTCCATCATCGGTGCCACGGACAGGCGCCAGGGGTTCAGCGTTTGATCGATGCGCACGGGACCACTCGATGTCGATGGCGGCGATTGTGGGCGAAGCGGGCGCGCTCTCTGCCCGACCACGCTGCGGCGGCTGGCCCACGGCAACCGATCGACTGCGCGACACTCGGGCAACGCAGCTTCGCGCTGTCCGTGACACGCTTTTGCAAGACCATCGCGTGATTGGCCGGAGACGGCCTGAACTGGCCCGAGATGACCTGAACCGATTCGAAAGGCACGCCCGTGACCGAACTCTCCGCGCTGCAGATGCTGCACAACCGCACCTTCGACGAACTCGCCATCGGCGACAGCGCCAGCCTCGAGCGCCAGCTCACGCAGGAAGACATCCAGCTGTTCGCGGTGATGTCCGGCGACGTGAACCCGTCCCACCTGGACGCCGAATACGCCGCCGCCACGCAGTTCCATGGCGTGATCGCGCACGGCATGTGGGGCGCCGCGCTGATCTCGGCCGTGCTGGGCACGCGGCTGCCGGGTCCCGGCACCGTTTACGTCGGCCAGACGCTGAACTTCCTCGCGCCGGTGCGCGTGGGCGACCGGCTGACGATCACGGTGACGGTCAGCGCCAAGGACGCCGCCAGGCGTCACGTCCGCCTGGCCTGCCGCTGCGTGAACCAGGACGGTCAGCTCGTGATCGACGGCGAGGCGAATGTGCTGGCGCCGACCGAGAAGATCGAGCGTCCTGCGGCCACGCTGCCCAGCGTGCGCTTGCGCGGCGGCGATGGCGTGCAGCGTCTGCTGCAGCACGTGCGCCCGCTCGGCCCGATCAGGACGGCCGTGGTGCACCCCTGCGACGCGCTGAGTCTGGGTGGGGCGCTCGATGCCCGTGCCGCCGGCCTCATCGAGCCGCTACTGGTGGCGCCACGCGCTCGTCTGGAGGCCGTGGCCCGCGACGCCGGCCTGAGTCTCGAGGGCATCGCCATCGAGGACGCACCCCACAGTCATGCCGCGGCGGCGCGTGCGGCTGAGCTGGCCGGCCAGGGCGCGGTGCAGGCGCTGATGAAGGGCAGCCTGCACACCGACGAGCTGATCAGCGCCGTGCTGGCGCCCGCCGCGGCACTGCGCACCAAGCGCCGGCTGTCGCACTGCTTCCTGATGCAGACACCGGCCTATCCACGGCCCTTCATCATCACCGACGCGGCCATCAACGTCGCGCCGACGCTGGAACAGAAGGCCGACATCGTGCGCAACGCGATCACGCTGGCGCAGGCGATCGGCGTGGCCGAGCCGCGCGTTGCGGTCCTGGCCGCGGTCGAGACGGTGAACCCGGCCATGCCCGCCACGCTCGACGCGGCCGCGTTGTGCAAGATGGCCGAACGGGGCCAGATCTCGGGCGCGGTGCTCGACGGGCCGCTGGCCTTCGACAACGCGGTCTCGGTCGCGGCCGCCCGCGTCAAGGGCATCACCTCGCCGGTCGCCGGCCGCGCCGACGTGCTGGTCGTGCCGGACCTGGAGAGCGGCAACATGCTGGCCAAGCAGCTCGAGTTCATGGGCGACGCCGCCACCGCCGGCATCGTGCTCGGCGCCAAGCTGCCGATCGTGCTCACCAGCCGCGCCGACAGCCGCGAAGCACGCATCGCCTCGTGCGCACTCGCCGTGCTGCTCACGCACCACTTCAGGAGCAATCCGCCATGAGCGCCGCTTCGTTCATCGTCGTGCTGAACTGCGGCTCGTCGAGCATCAAGTTCGGCGTGTTCGACGCGGCCGGCGACGCACGCCAGCCGCTGTGGAACGGCAAGGTGCAAGGCATCGGCGACGACCGCCCCGACTTCGGGGCAAGTACGGTGCCGGTGCGTCCGGTCGAGCTGGGCAGCGAGCACCCGTATGCCGCGGCGCTGCAGATCATCCGCGACGAGCTCCTGCAGTGGCTCGCCGGGCGCCCGATCGCCGCCGTCGCGCACCGCGTGGTGCACGGCGGCGCGAAGCACTTCGAGCCGGTGCGGGTCGACGCGCCGCTGCTGGCCGAATTGCGCGCGCTGGTGCCGCTGGCGCCGCTGCACCAGCCCTTCGCGCTGGAAGCCATCGAGATCCTGCTGCGCGAGCAGCCCGAGCTGCCGCAGGTGGCCTGCTTCGACACCGGCTTCCACCACACCTTGCCGCTGGTCGAGCAGGTGCTGCCGCTGCCGTACTCGGCGTTCCAGCGCGGACTGCGCCGCTATGGCTTCCACGGCCTGTCCTACGAGTACATGGCGCTGGCGCTGGCCCAACGCCATGGCGATGCGGCGCGTCGCCGCACCATCGTCGCCCACCTCGGCTCCGGCGCCAGCCTGTGTGCGATGCAGGGGCTGCAGAGCGTGGCCACGACCATGGGCTTCTCGGCGCTGGACGGGCTGATGATGGGAACCCGCACCGGGTCCATCGACCCGGGTGCGCTGCTGTACCTGATGGAGATCGAGCGGCTCTCGCTCGATCAGGTCGCCGACTTGCTCTATCGGCGCTCGGGGCTGCTCGGCGTTTCGGGCCTGTCGTCCGAGCCGCGCCGGCTCGTCGAGCACGAAGGCGACGCGGGCGAGTTCGGTGCGCGCGCCCGGCTCGCGCTCGACCTGTACGTGCGCCGCATCGTGCGCGAGATCGGCGCGCTCACCGCCGTGCTCGGCGGGCTCGATCTGCTGGTCTTCACGGCCGGCGTCGGCGAGCACAGCGCCTTCATCCGCGCGCGAGTCTGCGCCGATGTGGCCTATCTCGGCGTGCAGCTCGACGAAGCCGCCAACGTTGCTAACGCGCCGCTGATCTCGCCGCCCGACAGCCGCGTGCATGTCGGCGTCGAACCCACCAACGAGGAGTGGATCGCGGCGCGCCACACGCGCCGTGTCCTGCAGCTTGGGCCAGCCCGTCTCGAATCGGCATAGCGAGGAAAGAGGCCGCTGCCGATCGGTGTTCAGCCGTGCCGGGTGCGGATCGAGCATGAGCGAACCCCGAGGGAACGACGCGCCGAACGATCCCTCGCTGCTGGAAGGCCAAGCGGTCGCCGCCGCGCTCGGCGTCGATGCGCAGCGCGGGCTGTCCGAGGCCGAGGTCGCGCAGCGGCGCTCGCGCCACGGTCGTAACGAGCTGCGCGCCGCGCCGCCGGTGCCGACATGGCGCAGGCTGCTCGAACAGCTGCGCGATCCGCTGGTGCTGCTGCTGATCGCCGCCATCGGCGTCTCGCTGCTGGCCTGGGCGGTCGAGGGCCGGCACGGCTGGCCGGTGGACGCGCTGGTCATCTTCGTCATCGTGCTGCTCGATGCCGTGCTGGGCCTGGTGCAGGAAGCGCGCGCCGAAAGCGCGGTGGCGGCCCTGGCGCGCATCACGGCCGTCACTTCGGCGGTGCAGCGTGACGGCCACGCGCAGCGCGTGCCGAGCAGCGAACTGGCGCCCGGCGACATCGTGCTGCTGGCCGAAGGCGACGCCGTCGGCGCCGACGCGCGACTGCTGCAGGCGGCCGCGCTGCGTGTGCAGGAAGCCTCGCTCACCGGCGAGAGCGAAGCGGTGACCAAGGACGCGGCCGTGCTCGCCGCCGCCGCGGCGCTGGCCGACCGGGCCGACATGGTCTTCAAGGGCACCTCGGTGGTCCAGGGCACCGGCCGGGCCGTGGTCACCGCCACCGGCATGGCCACGCAGGTGGGCTCCATCGCGGCGATGCTCGAGGCCACGGCCGAACCGCCGTCGCCGCTGCAGCGCGAGATCGCGCGCATCGGCCGCATGCTCGGCGTCGCGGTGCTGGTGATCGCCGCGGTCGTCGTCGGCACCGTGCTGGCGCTGAACGATGTGCGCGGCCTGGCCGACGTCGTGCAGGCGCTGCTGCTCGGAGTGTCGCTGGCGGTGGCCGCAGTGCCCGAAGGACTGCCCGCCATCCTCTCGGTGGTGCTGGCGCTCGGCGTGCAGCGCATGGCCAGGCACCGGGCCGTGGTGAAGAAGCTGTCGTCGGTGGAGACGCTCGGCTCGGCCTCGGTGATCTGCACCGACAAGACCGGCACGCTGACGCGCTCCGAGATGACCATCCGGCAGCTGGTCACCGCCTCCGGCCGAGCGCGCGTCAGCGGCGTGGGCTACGCGCCCGAAGGACGCATCGAGGCCGAAGCCGACGTGGGCAGCGCCGGCGCAGCCGCGGACGCCATGCGCGCCGAGCAGTTCGTCATGCTCGGCGGCGGCAGCCTGGCCGGCAACGCCGACCTGCGCGAAGTCGAGCCCGGGCTGTGGCAGATCGAGGGCGATCCAACCGAGGCGGCCTTCCTGGTGGCCGAACGCAAGCTCGGCGGCCACGAGCGGCGCGGTCGGCGCTTTACGCGCGTGCGCGAACTGCCGTTTACTTCCGAGCGCAAGATGATGTCCAGCATCGAAGTCGACCACGAGCAGGGCGACGCGCTGGTGCTGGTCTGCAAGGGTGCGCCCGACGTGCTGCTGTCGCGCTGCAGCCATTACCGCGAAGGGCTGACGGTGCGACCGCTGGACGCGGCTGCGCGCACGCGCATCCTGGCCGACGTCGACCGCCTGTCCGACGACGCGATGCGCACGCTCGCCGTGGCCTACCGGCCGCTCGATGCGGGCGAAGCGGACGAGGCGGACAAAGCGGCATCGGTGCGCGACGACGGCCACGCCGCCGCGTCGCTGGAGCGCGACCTGGTCTTCGTCGGCACCGTCGGCATCATCGACCCGCCGCGCGAAGAGGCAGCAGCGGCGATCACCGAGGCGCGCCGCGCCGGCATCCGTGTCGTGATGATCACCGGCGATCATCCGCGCACCGCGGCACGCATCGGCTCCGACCTGGGCCTCGCCGAACGCGGTGCGACGGCGATGTCCGGCGCGCAGCTCGACGCGATGGACGAGCACGCCCTGGCCGAGGCCGTGCGCCGGCACTCGGTGTTCGCACGCGTGGCACCGGCGCACAAGCTGCGCATCGTGGCCGCGCTGCAGGCCGACGGCCATGTCGTCGCGATGACCGGCGACGGCGTCAACGACGCGCCGGCGCTGAAGGCCGCCGACATCGGCGTGGCGATGGGCATCACCGGGACCGAAGTGAGCAAGCAGGCGGCCAAGATGATCCTGGCCGACGACAACTTCGCCACCATCGTCGAGGCGGTGCGCGAAGGCCGGGCGATCTTCGACAACATCCGCAAGTTCCTGCGCTACCTGTTGTCGTCCAACATGGGCGAGGTGCTGACGGTCTTTCTCGGCGTCGTCGGTGCCGGCGTCATCGGCCTGCAGACGGCGGGCGGCGGCGTGGTGCTGCCGCTGCTGGCCACGCAGATCCTGTGGATCAACCTGATCACCGACTCGGCACCGGCGCTGGCCATGGGCGTGGACCCGGCCATCGAGGACGTGATGGCGCGCAGGCCGCGCCGGCCCGACGAACGCGTGATCGACGCGGCGATGTGGCGGGGGGCGGTGGAGGTGGGGGTCGTGATGGCGCTGGTCACGCTGCTGACCATCGACCTGTACCTGCCGGGCGGACTGATCGCAGGCAGTCACAGCCTGGACAATGCGCGCACCGCCGGCTTCACCGTGCTGGTGCTGGCGCAGCTGTTCAATGCGCTGAGCGCGCGCTCGGCCTCGGCCAGCGCATGGCGCGGCCTGTTCGCCAACCGCTGGTTATGGGCCGCGCTGATCGTCTCGCTGCTGCTGCAGGTGGCGGTGGTGAATCTGCCGCCCCTCAACGTCGCGTTCGGCACGGTGCCGCTGAGCTTGGACCAATGGCTCGTCTGCGTGGCGCTGGCAAGCAGCGTGCTGTGGGTCAGCGAACTGAGCAAGCTACTGGCCAGACGGAGGGCGCGGGGATAGCCGTTCGACCCCGCCTGCATAGCCGCACCAGGGGCCGATGCCCGGCCGGAACGCCGCGCCCTCCGCGCGCTGGCGCCGACTCGGCCACGGGCTTGGGCGGCACAACGCCGCGTGCACTACTTCGCGTTGGCAAGTCCCTCTGGCAGCAAGATGACGGTCGTATCGAGTTCTCCAGCCTTGCGCTGTTCAAACCGCCCATCTCCGACTTTGTGCCATGTCACGCAGTCGTTGATGTCCCAGGAAGTGGTGTAAGTCTTTTGTCGCGGCAGCTCGCTACGGGCTACGCCCTCCGCGACCTGCCGCGCTTTGAAGGACTTACACCACTTCCTGGGACATCAACCTTCGAGCAAACTGGCCTGACGAAGTGAGGTCCTCCATGAAGTACGCGGTTGTGATCGAAAAGGCCGAAGGCAACTACTCTGCCTACGTTCCCGATCTGCCGGGTTGTGTTGCGACCGGCGGCACCGTCGCGGAGGTGGAGGCTGAGATCCGCGAAGCAATTGCCTTCCACTTGGAAGGGTTGCGCGAAGACGGTGTTCCCGTCCCCGAGCCCACGAGCAAGGTCGAGTACATCGACTTCGCTGCATAGTCTCCGCGACCACACGCAGAGCGTGCCGCCTAACGCTGTCGGCGCGCCGCGTTGTCGGCGATGGCGGCGGCAAAACGGGCCAGCAGAGGCTGCGGCAGATCGTGCCCCATGCCGGCGATGAAGTCGCCCTCGGCACCGTCGATGCGCGCCACGAGGTCGCGACCCGCGGCCACCGGGATCAACACATCGGCCTCGCCGTGGATGACGCGCGTCGGCGCCTGGATCAGCGGCAGCAGCGGCGTGCGGTCGCCGTCGGCCAGCACCGCCAGCAACTGCCGCAGCGTGCCTGCCGGATGCCACGCGCGCGTGACGGCGGCCAGGAGCTGTTCGTGCAGATACGCGGGGTCGGTCGGAAAAGCCGGGCTGCCGATCACGGCGAACACCTGCTCGAGGTGGCGCACGACGAGATCGGGTGCCTGGCCATCCGGCTGTGACGTGAGCACGCGCCGCACGCGCAGTGGCGCCTGCGGCAGGCGGCGCGCACCGCTCGTCGTCATCATCAGCGTCAGGCTGGCGACGCGCTCGGGA
>JAGWTJ010000402.1 GCA_028869005.1 Burkholderiales bacterium
GTTGTGGCGGATGTCGAACAGCATCGTGCGCGCCGCGTTGCTGACGTCGGTGGCATGCACGCGGCCACCGGTGAGCTTCCACAGCAGCCAGCTGTCGACGGTGCCGAAGGCCAGCTCGCCCTGGGCGGCGGCCAGGTGCGCGCCGTCCACGTGGTCGAGGATCCAGCGCACCTTGGTGCCCGAGAAATAGGCGTCGATGCGCAGCCCGGTGCTGCGCTGGAAGCGCTCGGCGTGGCCGTGCTCGCGCAGCTGGGCGCACAGCGGCTCGGCCCGGCGGTCCTGCCAGACGATGGCGTTGTGGATGGCGCGGCCGGTGCGGCGGTTCCAGACCACCGTGGTCTCGCGCTGGTTGGTGATGCCGATGGCCTTGAGCTCGCGCGCCGAGATGCCGGCCTTGAGCAGCACCTCCTGCGCCGTGGCCAGCTGGGTGGCCCAGATCTCCTCGGGGTCGTGCTCGACCCAGCCGGGCTGCGGATAGATCTGGCGGAACTCGCGCTGCGCCATCGCGACGATGCGGCCTTGCGCGTCGAACACGATGCTGCGCGAGCTGGAGGTGCCCTGGTCGAGGGCGAGCAGGTACTTGCTCATGGTGCGATGTGCAATGTCACGCCGGCCTCGGCCAGCAGCGACGCGAAGGGCGCGGGCGGCTCGGCATCGGTGTAAAGCGCGTCGATCTGGTCGAGCCGCGCCAGCTCCACCATCGCCGGGCGGTTGAACTTGCTGTGGTCGGCCGCCAGCCAGACCTCGCGCGAGTGGCCGATGATGGCCTTGGCCACCTTCACCTCGCGGTAGTCGAAGTCGCGCAGCGTGCCGTCGGCCTCGATCGCCGAGATGCCGATCAGCGCGATGTCGACCTTGAACTGCGCGATGAAGTCCACCGTCGCCTCGCCGACGATGCCGCGGTCGCGGCCGCGCACCACGCCGCCGGCGACGATCACCTCGCAGTCGGGGTTGTCCGACAGGATCGCCGCCACGTTGAGGTTGTTGGTGATGACGCGCAGGCCCTTGTGGCGCAGCAGCTCGCGCGCGATCGCCTCGGTGGTGGTGCCGATGTTGATGATCAGCGAGCAGTTCTCCGGCACCGCGCGGGCCACCGCGCGCGCGATGCGCTGCTTGGCGCTCTCGTTGAGCTTCTGGCGCTGGCGGTAGGCGATGTTCTCGGTGGTCGAGGCCGGCACGCGCACGCCGCCGTGGAAGCGCGCGAGCAGGCCTTCGTCGGCGAGCAGCTTCACGTCGCGCCGCACGGTCTGCAGCGTGACGCCGAAGCGCTCGGCCAGCGCGTCGACCGACACCGAGCCGAGCCGGCGCACCTCGTCGAGCAGAGCGGCCTGGCGCGGGTTCGGACTCATGGCGCCGCAGCGTAAGCGAAGCGACTCGAAAACCCATCGGGAATTTCCTGACCGAAGAACGAACCGATATGTCGTATAAACGAAAAGAAACGAAACAAAACGGTGATCGCCTTTCACCCTCCAGGCCCCCTCGACGCCGACGCGCGCTGCGACGTGCTCGTCGTCGGCGGCGGCATCAACGGCTGCGGCATCGCGCGCGACCTCGCGGGCCGCGGCGCGCGCGTCGTGCTGTGCGAGCAGGACGACCTCGCGTCGCACACCTCGTCGGCGTCGACCAAGCTGGTCCACGGCGGACTGCGCTACCTCGAGTACTACGAGTTCTCGCTCGTGCGCAAGGCGCTCGCCGAGCGCGAGGTGCTGATGCGCAGCGCCCCGCACATCGTCCGGCCGCTGCACTTCGTGATGCCGCACGACCCGGGCATGCGGCCGGCCTGGATGATCCGCGCGGGCCTCTTTCTCTACGACCACCTGGCGCGTCGCGAGCTGCTGCCGGCGTCGCGCCGCATCGACC
>JAGWTJ010000403.1 GCA_028869005.1 Burkholderiales bacterium
CACCTGCTGTTCGGCATGTCGGGCGGCGGCGTGCACGAGTCGCGCGACGCCGGGCGCAGCTGGGCGCCACTCGTGAAGGGCCTGGAGGTGGTCGAAGGCTTCGATGCGAGCGACATCAGCTTCCACGACCCGCACTGCGTGCGCCTGTGCCCCGGCCAGCCCGACCGGCTCTACCAGCAGAACCACTGCGGCATCTACCGCCTCGACCGCCCGGGCCACACGTGGGTGCGCATCGGTCGCAAGATGCCCAAGCGGGTCGGCGACATCGGCTTCGGCCTCGTGGTGCACCCGCGCGACGCCGACGCGGCATGGGTGTTCCCGATGGACGGCACCTCGGTGTGGCCGCGCACCTCGCCCGGCGGCGTGCCGGCGGCCTACGTCACGCGCAACGGCGGGCGCACCTGGCAGCGCCAGGACGGCGGCTTGCCGCGCGAGCAGGCGTGGTGGACCGTCAAGCGCCAGGCACTGGCCGCCGATGGCCGCGACCCGGTCGGGCTGTACCTCGGCACCACCAGCGGCGAGTTGTGGGCCAGTCGCGACGAAGGCGAGCAATGGCGCTGCATCGCGCGCCACCTGCCCGAGATCTACGCCGTCGAGACCGCACTCGTCTGAGTGCCCCGAGGACGGACCGCCGTGCAGGTGCTGATCCCGACCTCGCTGCGTTCCTACACCCGGGACTCGTATGTGGCGGCCGAGGGCGCCACGCTGGATGCGGTGCTGGCGGCGCTCGATCGGCAGTATCCGGGCATCCGCTTTCGCATGATCGACGAGCAGGAACGCATGCGGGCGCACATGCGCTTCTTCGTCAACGGACAACAGGTGCGTGACCTGGCGCACCCGCTGCGTCCCGACGACGCGCTGGCGATCGTGCAGGCGCTGAGCGGCGGGTGATGTGCCTGTGACGACATGAAGCGCGCCGCCGCGGTGCCATAAGGCGCCGCGCGTGCGCAGCGGCGCGGGCGGCAACGGGGCCGCTATCCTCGCGCCATGTACGTCGAGCACTTCCGGCTGCGCAAGGAGCCGTTCTCGATCGCGCCCGACCCGCGCTTCCTGTTCATGAGCGAACAGCACCGCGAGGCGCTGGCGCATCTGCTGTACGGCGTGGGCGGCGGCGGCGGCTTCGTGCTGCTCACCGGCGAGATCGGCGCCGGCAAGACGACGGTGTGCCGCTGCTTCCTCGAGCAGATTCCGAAGAAGTGCTGCGTCGCCTACGTCTTCAACCCTAAGCTGACGGCGATCGAACTGCTGCAGACCATCTGCCAGGAGTTCGGCATCGCCATGCTGCCCGAGGTCGCGCGCAGCGTGAAGGCGCATGTGGACGCGCTCAACAACTTCCTGCTGCGGGTGCACGCGGGAGGCCGCAGTGCGGTGCTCGTCATCGACGAGGCGCAGAGCCTGGCGCCCGAGGTGCTCGAGCAACTGCGGCTCTTGACCAACCTCGAGACCGACGAGCGCAAGCTGCTGCAGATCATCCTGATCGGTCAGCCCGAGCTGCGCGCGATGCTGGCGCGGCCCGAACTCGAGCAGCTCGCGCAGCGCGTCATCGCGCGCTTCCACCTCGGGCCGCTCGGCGAGTCCGACACGCGCGCCTACGTCCGCCATCGCATCGCCGTCGCCGGCGGCGATGAAGTGCCGTTCGAGCGCGACGCGCTGCCGCGGCTGCACGCCCTGTCGGCGGGGGTGCCCAGGCGCATCAACCTGCTTGCCGATCGTGCGCTGCTCGGCGCTTACGCGCAGGGGCTGAAGCGCGTCGATCGCGCCACGCTCGAGCGCGCGGCGCTCGAGGTGTTCGGCGCGCCGCGCCGCCGCCGCGTGGCGTGGCCGTGGGCGGCGGCTGCGGCGGGGGTGCTGCTGGCCGC
>JAGWTJ010000404.1 GCA_028869005.1 Burkholderiales bacterium
GGCGTCTTGCCGGCGCCGCCGGCGATCAGGTTGCCGACCACGAGCACCGGCACGTCGAGCTGATGTGTGCGCAGCACGCCGAGGCGGTAGAGCGCACGGCGCAGCGCCGCGAGCAAGCCGAACAATCCGGCCAGCGGCAGCAGCGCAACGGCCCACGGCCCGCGGCCGGCCCAGATGCGCTGCAGTGGCGCTTCGATGGCGCTCAGCGCTCGCCGCCGCCGGAGCTCTGCGTGGCGAAGGTCAGGCGCGCGAGGCCGGCGCGCCGCGCCGCGTCCATCACGTTGACCACGCTCTGGTGCGCGGCCGTGGCGTCGGCCGAGACGATCACGACCAGATCCTTCGCGCCTTCGGACACCGCGTTCAGCTCGGCGGTCAGCAGCTCGACGCTGCGGCCTTCGACCGGCTTGCGGTTGACCACGTAGCGGCCGTCGGCGCTGACCAGCACGACGATCTCGCGCGGCCGGTCGCGCAGCTTCTCGGCGTCGGCGGTGGGCAGCGTGACCTGCAGTTCGGTGAACTTCGAGTAGGTGGTCGATGCCATCAGGAAGATCAGCACGACCAGCAGGATGTCGATGAACGGGATCAGGTTGATCTCCGGTTCCTCGGGGCGGCCCTTGCGGAAGTTCAGCGACATGCGCGCCTCAGCCGGCGTTGTTGCGCTCGCGGGTGAAGCGCAGCAGATGCGGCACCAGCCGGTTGGCGGCCTGCTCCATGTCCAGCGTGTACTGGTCGACCAGGCCGCGGAAGTAGCGGTAGAAGATCAGCGCCGGGATGGCGACGATCAGGCCGAAGGCGGTGTTGTACAGCGCGATCGAGATGCCCTGCGCGAGTTGCGCCGGGTTGCTACCCGACGGTGACTGCGAGGCGAAGATCTCGATCATGCCGATCACCGTGCCGAGCAGGCCGAGGTAGGGCGCCGACTGCGCGATCGTGCCCAGGGTGTTCAGGTAGCGCTCCATGCGGTGCACCGCGGCGCGGCCGGAGGACTCGAAGGTGCTGCGCAGGGCGTCCTCGGTGATGCGCGGATCGGCGACCACCGCGCGGATGCCGCTGGCCAGCACGCGGCCGAGGATGGAGTTGTCGGCGAGCTTGGTGACGACGTCGGGCGCCGGCAGGTTGGAGCGCGTCACCGAGATCACCTCGTCGAGCAGCTTCGGCGGCACCACGCGCACCGCCCGCAGGCTGGACAGGCGCTCCACCACGAGCGCCAGCGCGATGATCGAGCAGATGATGAGCGGCCAGATCGGCCAGCCAGCGGCTTGTATGATCGAAAACAAGCGAGCCCTTTCGAAGGCGTGAGGCGGGTTCTTTTTCGAGGCGCGATCATAGTCCAAGAGACTTGTCGTGCCCTTAATCGACACACCGAGGCTGCGCAGCCCGAGCAATCCACCGAGCGTGTGGATAACTTTGTGGGCAACGCCCGTGCACCGCGCTCCAAGCCGCGCCAGATCTCACGATGCTCTGGATCGCTCAAAAATTCAGCAGCAACAAAGCCTTGAAAATCAAGCACTTGCATGTGTATGACAGGACCGTGACGGCCGTGCCGCGGTTCCAGGGCGCGTCGCTGCTCGCTGTGGAGTTCTCGGCCCGCGCCGGCATTGGGTTTGCGCGTGATTGACGCGGCATCCAGCGCTTCGGCGCGGCTGGTGTGGAGCGTCGCGGCCCTGGTGCAGGCCGTCGCCGACGCGCTTGCGGCGCGCTTCCCGGTCTGCGTGGTGCGCGGCGAACTCTCGGCCTTCACGCGCGCGGCCAGCGGCCATTGCTACTTCAGCCTCAAGGATGCCGACGGTGCGGCCGCGCTGCTGCGCTGCGCGATGTTCCGCCGCGCCGCCAGCCTGCTGGACTTC
>JAGWTJ010000405.1 GCA_028869005.1 Burkholderiales bacterium
GGTGATCGTGCTGCTCAATGCGCTGATCGGCTTCGTGCAGGCCTGGCGCGCCGACCGCGCCCTGGCCGCGCTGCAGCAGCTCGCGGCGGCACGCGCCACCGTGCTGCGCGGCGGGCAGCGTGTGGTGATTCCCGCCAGCCGCCTGGTGCCGGGCGACATCGTGCTGCTCGAAGCCGGCAACCAGGTGCCGGCCGACCTGCGGCTGATGACGATCGCGCAGCTGCGCATCGACGAATCGGCGCTCACCGGCGAATCGGTGGCCGTCGACAAGCATGTGCGCTCGCTCTCCGAGGCCGGCGCCGCGCTGGGCGACCGGCTCAACATGGCCTTCAAGGGCACCACCGCTGCGCATGGCCGCGGCACCGGCCTGGTGGTGGCCACCGGCATGGCTACCGAGCTGGGCAAGGTGGCCGGCCTGCTCGACCGCAGCGGCGAATTGCAGACGCCCTTGCAGCAGCGCCTGGCCGCCTTCGGCAAGCGCCTCGCGCTGGTGGTGCTGGCGATCTGCGCGCTGATCTTCGCCATCGGCGTGCTGCGCGGCGAGCCGCCGGTGCTGATGGTGCTGACCGCGGTGAGCCTCGCGGTGGCGGCGATTCCCGAATCGCTGCCCGCGGTGGTGACGGTGCTGCTGGCGCTCGGCGCCCGCCGCATGGTGGCGCAGAACGCGCTGGTGCGGCGCCTGCCCTCGGTGGAGACGCTC
This sequence comes from Burkholderiales bacterium, assembly GCA_028869005.1. Taxonomy (GTDB): domain Bacteria; phylum Pseudomonadota; class Gammaproteobacteria; order Burkholderiales; family Burkholderiaceae_C; genus Rubrivivax. The sequence continues at coordinate 701 of JAGWTJ010000405.1, forward strand.
GGCTCGGTGAGCACCATCTGCACCGACAAGACCGGCACGCTGACGCTCAACCGCATGCACGCCGAGCAGCTGCTGGCCGAAGGCGCGGCACGCGCGGAGACGCTGCGCGCCGCGGCGCTGTGCAACGACGCGCAGCGCGGCGCCGACGGCGCCTGGCAGGGTGACCCGACCGAGATTGCGCTGGCCGAGCTGGCGGCCGCGCAGGGCGGCGACGCAAGCATGAACGCCGGCGCGCTCATGCAACCGCGTGTCGCCGAACTGCCCTTCGACGCCGAGCGCAAGCGCATGAGCACGCTGCACCGCCGCGGCGAGGGCTTCGTGCTCTACACCAAGGGCGCGCCCGAGCTGCTGCTGCCGCGCTGCACGGCGCGCTGGAGCGAGGCCGGCACGCTGGCGCTCGACCACGACGCGGCCATGCGCGAGGCCGAGCGCCTGGCCGCGCAAGGCCTGCGCGTGCTGGCCTTCGCGCGCCGCGAGCTGGACAGTGCCGATCTCTCCGCCGGCGCCGACACGATCGAGCGCGGCCTCGCCCTGATCGGCCTGGTGGCGCTGATCGACCCGCCGCGCCCCGAGGCCGAGGCGGCCGTGCGCGACTGCCTCGCCGCCGGCATCACGCCGGTGATGATCACCGGCGACCACCCGGCCACGGCGCGCGCCATCGCGCGGCGCCTGGGCATCGTCACCGACGTCGATGCGCCGGTGCTCACCGGCACGATGCTCGCCGCGATGGACGAGGCCGCGCTGCGCGCGCGTTGCGCCGAAGTGCGCGTCTATGCGCGCGTCGACCCGGCGCAGAAGATCCGCATCGTCGAAGCGCTGCAGTCGCTCGGCCGCTTCGTCGCGATGACCGGCGACGGTGTCAACGACGCGCCGGCGCTCAAGCGCGCCGACATCGGCGTGGCAATGGGCCGCGGCGGCACCGACGTGGCGCGCGAGGCCGCCAGCCTGGTGCTGCTGGACGACAACTTCGCCACCATCGTCGCCGCGGTGCGCGAGGGCCGGCGCATCTACGACAACATCCGCAAGTTCGTGCGCTACGCGATGACGGGCAACTCCGGCGAGATCTGGACGCTGTTCCTCGCGCCCATGCTGGGCCTGCCGATCCCGCTGCTGCCCATCCACATCCTGTGGGTCAACCTCGTC
>JAGWTJ010000140.1 GCA_028869005.1 Burkholderiales bacterium
CAGCGTCTGTCCCACCAGGTCGTGTGGCTCAACCCGTTGCTGCGCTTCGCGGGTTTCGAGCCGCGCGCGGCCGGCGTCCGCACGCTGCTGGCGCATGTCGATCGTTTCCTGCCGGTGCACAACCTCGCGAGCCTCGCCGATCTGGCGCAGGCCCTGCAGAAGCCGGCCCTCCATCCTTCCACCTTGCTGCACTGATTCCATGGAACTCAAAGGCGAACGTCTCATCCCGGCCCCCGTCGACAAGGTCTGGGCCGGCCTCAACGACCCCGAGGTGCTCAAGGCCTGCATCGCCGGCTGCGAATCGCTCGAACGCACCGGCGACGATGCCTTCGCCGCCCTGGTGGCGGTGCGCGTCGGCCCGGTGTCGGCCAAGTTCAAGGGCAACCTGAAGATGAGCGACGTGAAGGCGCCGACGAGCTACACCATCCACTTCGACGGCCAGGGCGGCGTGGCCGGCTTCGGCAAGGGCTCGGCCGAGGTGCAACTCACACCGGAAGCAGGGGCAACCCGGCTCGGCTACCTTGCGCGTGCCCAGGTCGGTGGCAAGATGGCGCAGGTGGGCTCGCGGCTGATCGACGCTGCCGCGGCCAAGATCACCGAGGATTTCTTCGCCGCCTTCGAGGCCCAGGTGGCGCCGCCGCCGGCCGAAGGCGCGGCGGCCGAGGCCGAGGCCGCACCGGCTGCGGGTGGCGGCAAACTGGTGTGGTGGATCGCCGCCGCGGTGGTGCTCATCGTGGCGATCTGGTGGCTCAAGCGATAGAGGAGCAGGTTTTCATGGACAGTCTCGATCTCCAGGTGCTGCAGCAGGCGCGCGACTGGCGCGCCGCCGGCCACGCCGCCTGGCTGGTGACGGTGATCGAGACCTGGGGCTCGGCGCCGCGCCCGCCGGGCGCGCTGCTGGCGATGCGCGACGACGGCCTCGTCGTCGGCTCCGTCTCGGGCGGCTGCGTCGAAGACGACCTGATCGACCGCGTGCGCCACGGCGAGCGCGTCGGCAAGCCCTCGCTCATCGCCTACGGCGTGACCAAGGAAGAGGCGGCGCGCTTCGGCCTGCCCTGCGGCGGCAGCCTGCGCCTGGTGCAGGAGCCGCTGGTCGACACGCGCTGGATCGACGAGGTGCTGGCACGCACTGCGCGCCACGAACTGGTGGCACGCCGCCTCGTGCTCGCCAGCGGCGAGGTGACGCTCGAGCGCGCCGCGCGCGACGCCACTTTCTCGTTCGACGGCGCCACGCTGCGCGCCTGCTACGGCCCGCGCTGGCGGCTGATGATCGTCGGCGCCGGGCAGTTGTCGCGCGCGGTGGCGCAGATCGCGCTGCTGTGCGACTTCGAGGTCATCTGCTGCGATCCGCGCGAGGAATACAACCTGACCTGGGACGTGCCGGGCAGCACCTTCAGCAAGGCGATGCCCGACGACCTCGTGCTGGAGCTCGAACTCGACGAGCACAGCGCCGTCGTCGCGCTCACGCACGACCCCAAGCTCGACGACATGGCGCTGCTCGAGGCGCTCAAGTCGCCGGCCTTCTATATCGGGGCGCTCGGCTCGCGCCTGAACACCGCCAAGCGGCGCAAGCGGCTGGCCGACTTCGACCTGACGGTCGAGCAGATCGACCGGCTGCACGGGCCGATCGGCCTGGACCTGGGCGCCAAGTCGCCGGCCGAGATCGCGGTGGCTATCCTGGCCGAGATCATCGCCGTGCGCTACGGCGTGCCGCTGGCGCAGAAGAAGCCCGGCTCGGCCTTCCCCGAGGCGCACGACATCGCCACCACCGACGACGGCGCCGCGGTCTGCGGCACCGCGACGGCGCACGGCTGAAGGCACACTGCAAAAGGGACCATGAACGAGACTTCCGAGCTGAACGCGGTCGCGGCAGACGACACCTCCGCCGTCGTAGCGGCTGCGGTGGTGCACCGCGTCGGCACCGACGCCGACGCCCTGCTCGCGCAGGTGGTGGCACGCCAGCGCGCGCTCGGCCGGCGCGTGCGCGGATTGCTGATGACGTATCCCGATCCGGCCGCCGGGTGCGCGAGCAAGATGGTGCTCGTCGACATCGAGCATGGCACGCCGTACCTCGTGTCGCAGCCGATGGGCAGCGGCTCGAGCGCCTGCCGTGGCGACCCGCAGGGCTTCGCGCAAGCCAGCGGCGTGCTGCGCGCGGCGCTGGCCGACGCGCCCGACCTCGTCGTCGTCAATCGTTTCGGCTCGCTCGAGGCCGAAGGCGGCGGCTTCGTCGCCGAGCTGCTCGAGCTGATGGCCCATGGCATCCCGCTGCTGACGGCGGTGAACGAGCGCTATCTGCCGGCGTGGCAGCACTTCAGCGGCGGTGCGGCGGAGTTGCCGATGGATGCGGCGGCGGTCGAACGGTGGCTGCAAGACACGCTGGCTAGTGCCGGCCGGCACGCCGAGGCGCCGTAGCTTTGCCACGGCGGGGGCGCGGCCGCTGCGTCGAGCGCGCCGCGCGTCGCCCGGCGCCACGCCCAATCGGCACCCACGAGACCCGCGATGTTCGAGACCTCCGCCCTCACCGCCGCCGACAAAGCCGGCCAGTACGCCGAGCTGGCCGCGCAGTTGCATGGCCTGCTGCACGGCGAGACCGACCTCGTCGCCAACGCCGCCAACTTCGCGGCGCTCGTCTACCACGCGCTGCCCGAGCTCAACTGGTGCGGCTTGTACTTCGTGCGCGATGCCGGCAACGGCGACGATGACGACGAGCTCGTGCTCGGCCCCTTCCAGGGCCGGCCGGCCTGCGTGCGCATCGCATTCGGCCGCGGCGTGTGCGGCACGGCGGCGGCCACGCGCACGACCCAGCTCGTGCCCGACGTGCACGCCTACCCCGGCCACATCGCCTGCGACAGCGCGTCGCGCTCGGAGATCGTCGTGCCGCTCGTGCGAGGCGACGGCACGCTGCTGGGCGTATGGGACGTCGACAGCCCGCGCGCCGCGCGCTTCGACGAGGACGATCGCGCCGGCATGCAGGCGCTGTGCGCGATCTTCCTGCAGGCGTGCGCCGTCTGAGCGCGGGCCGACGCGCCCCGCACTGCGCGCCGACCGGCCCACACAGCGGCGTCGCAGGCTCGCCGCCGCCTGCTACAGCAGCCCGGCGGCGATGTTGATTGCCAGCGCCAGCAGTGTCGCGTTGAAGAAGAACGCGAGCACGCAGTGCAGCGTGCCGACGCGGCGCAGTGCGCTGCCGGTGAACGCGACATCGGCGGTCTGGCCGGAGGTGCCGATGATGCAGGCGAAGTAGAAGAAGTCGCCGTAGACCGGCTCCGCCGTGCCGGGGAACTGCAGCGGGTCTTCGCGGCGACGCACGCGTGCGACGTAGAAGTCGTGCGCGTAGTGCAGCGCAAACAGGGTCTGCGTGAACAGCCACGACGTGAGCACCGTCAGCGCGGCCAGCGCGATGTGCAGCGTGCGCGCCGGCCCGTGCATGTCCTTGACCGTCGACAGCTGCGAGCCCACCGCCAGCAGCACCGCCGCCCCTGCGAGCACGACCAGCGCGAGCACTACGACGCTCCCTTCGTCCTGGCGCAACGCGCGCTGGCGCATCGACTCGGCATCGGCGCGCAGCGCCAGCGCCGCGACCAGCGCCAGGTACAGCAGCGCGCCCGCGTTCCAGGCCAGCAGCAGTCGCGAGGGTGCGTGCGTGGCCAGCGCGGCCGGCAGCAGCAGGTAGACCGCGACACCGACACCGATCGAGCTGAGCAGCCGCGGGCGCGCGCGCAGGCCGCGCATCAGTCTGCCGCGCCGGTGCGGCGGTGGAGTGCGGGGCGGGGCGTCGACGGCCATGCGCGAAGTATGCGATGCCGGCGCGCGCACGGTGAGACACTTCACCGTCGGCGCGCCCGCGCCGCCCTGTCCCGGGTTTTCCGGAGGAGACCAGATGACTCCCGTCCTGCAAAGCTACGTCGGCGGCCGCTGGTTCGGCCGCACCGTCGCGGCCACGCTGGCCAGCGCGATCAACGGTCGCCCGGTGGCCGCCACGCACGCCGAGACGATCGATTTCGGCGAGGCGCTCGAGCACGCGCGCAAAGTCGGCCTGCCGGCGCTGCTGGCGCTCGACTTCCAGCAGCGCGCCGAGCGGCTCAAGGCGCTGGCCAAATACCTGGCCGAGCACAAGGAGACGATGTACGCCGTCTCGGCGCACACCGGTGCCACGCGCACCGACGGCTGGGTCGACATCGAAGGCGGTACCGGCACCTTGTTCGCCTATGCCGGCGTCGGCAGCAACGAACTGCCTTCGGGCCATCTCGTGCACGAAGGGCCGGTGCTGCCGCTGGGCAAGAAGGGCGGCTTCGCCGGCACCCACATCCTGGTGCCGCGGCGCGGCGTGGTGGTGCACATCAACGCCTTCAACTTCCCGGTCTGGGGGCTGCTCGAGAAGTTCGCGCCGAGCTTCCTCGCCGGCATGCCGTGCATCGCCAAGCCGGCCACCGCGACCAGCTACCTCACCGAGGTCTGCGTGCGGCTGATGCTCGACTCGGGCCTGGTGCCCGACGGTGCGCTGCAGCTCGTCATCGGCGGCACCGGCGACCTGCTGGACCGCCTCGAGGAAAGCGACGCCGTCACCTTCACCGGCAGCGCCGATACGGCGATGAAGCTGCGCACGAATCCGAACCTCGTGCGCCGCTCGATCCCGTTCAACGCCGAGGCCGATTCGCTCAACTGCGCCATCCTCGCGCCCGACGTGCAGCCCGAGGACGAGGAGTTCGATCTGTTCGTCAAGGAGGTGGCGCGCGAGATCACCGTCAAGGCCGGCCAGAAGTGCACCGCGATCCGCCGCGCCATCGTGCCCAAGGACCGCGTCGATGCGGTGGCCACGCGGCTGCGCGAGCGCCTGGCCAAGGTGGTGGTGGGCGACCCGGCGCTCGACAAGGTGCGCATGGGCGCGCTGGCCTCGCACGCGCAGCAGCGCGACGTGGCCGCGCGCGTGGCCGAACTGGCCGCCGGCAACGAGGTCGTGTTCGGCGCGGCCGACGGTTTCGCGCCGCAAGGCGAGGGCGTGGCCGAAGGCGCGTTCTTCTCGCCCACGCTGCTGCTGTGCCGCGATCCGGCGCATCACCCGGCCGTGCACGACGTCGAGGCCTTCGGGCCGGTGAGCACGCTGATGCCGTATGGCGACCTGGACGAGGCGCTGGCGCTGGCGGCACGGGGCCGCGGCAGCCTGGTCGGCACGCTGGTGACGAAGACGCCGGCGATCGCCGCGCAGGCGATTCCAATTGCCGCCGCGCACCACGGCCGCCTGCTGGTGCTCGACCGCGTCGCCGCCGCCGAATCCACCGGCCACGGCTCGCCGCTGCCGCTGCTCAAGCATGGCGGCCCGGGGCGCGCCGGCGGCGGCGAGGAACTCGGCGGCCTGCGCGCGGTGAAGCACTACCTGCAGCGCACGGCGGTGCAGGGCTCGCCGACGATGCTGTCGGCAGTGGTGGGCGAATACATCCGCGGCGCCGAGCTGATCGAGACCGAGGTGCACCCGTTCCGCCGCCACTTCGAGGACCTGCGCATCGGCGAGAGCCTGCTCACGCACCGGCGCACGGTGAGCGAGGCCGACATCGTGCTGTTCGGCGGCATCAGCGGCGATTACTTCTACATGCACTTCGACGAGGTGGCGGCGAAGACCTCGCCGTTCGGCAAGCGCATCGCGCACGGCTACTTCGTGCTGTCGGCGGCGGCGGGCCTGTTCGTCAGCCCGGCGCCGGGGCCGGTGCTGGCCAACTACGGCCTGGACACGCTGCGCTTCGTCAAGCCGGTGGGCATCGGCGACACGATCCAGGCGCGGCTGACCTGCAAGCGCAAGATCGACCGTCGCAAGAAGGGTGCCGACGGCGTCGGCCAGGGCGTCGTGGCCTGGGACGTGGCGGTCACCAACCAGGACGGCGAACTCGTCGCCAGCTACGACATCCTGACGCTGGTGGCCAAGCGCGCGTGAAGCGCCGCGGCGGCAGCCGCGCGCCGCTGCCGGCCGCGGCGCGGACACGATGACGCTCGGCACGCGCGGTACGGTGCTCGCGCTGGGCACGGCGCAGACGCTGGCCTGGGCGTCGTCGTTCTACCTGCCCGCGGTGCTGGCGGCGCCGATGGCGCGCGATCTGGGCCTGGCCACGTCGAGCGTGTTCGGCGCGTTCTCGCTCGCGCTGGCCGTGGCCGGCCTCGTGGCGCCGGCGGCGGGGCGCATCATCGACCGCACCGGCGGCCGCGGGCCGCTGATGCTGGGCAACGGCCTGTTCGCACTCGGCCTGGTGGCGCTGGGCGCCGCGCGCGGGCCGTGGACCTCGAGCGGCGCCTGGCTGCTGATCGGCGTGGCGATGGGCGGGGGTCTGTACGACGCGGCGTTCGCCGCGCTCGTGCGTCTGTACGGCAGCGCGTCGCGCGATCCGATCACCGGCATCACGTTGCTGGCGGGCTTCGCGAGCACCGTGGGCTGGCCGCTAACGGCCTGGATGAACGAGGCCTGGGGCTGGCGCGGCGCCTGTTTCGGCTGGGCCGCGCTGCATCTGTTGCTGGGCCTGCCACTGCATCTGCTGCTGCCGCGTGCCGCGGCCCGGGCGCCGGCGCAGGTGCCGGCGCCCGGGCCCGCTGCGGCTGCGCCTGCCGCTGCCGCGCCTTCGGGCTGGCTTACGCTGGTGCTGCTGGCCTTCGTCTTTGCGGCCACGCGCTTCGTCGCCACCGCGATGGGCGCGCATCTGCCGGGGCTGCTGATGGCCGTCGGCGGCAGCTTGGCGGCGGCCGTGGCCGCCGGTACGCTGGTTGGCCCGGCGCAGGTCGGCGGGCGGCTGCTGGAGTTCGGCCTGCTGCGGCGCGTGCATCCGCTGCTGTCGGCGCGGCTGGCGACGCTGGGCCACCCGCTGGGGGCGCTCGCGCTGCTCGCCTTCGGCATGCCGGCCGCGGTGCCGTTCGTGCTGCTGCATGGCGCGGGCAACGGCATCCTGACCATCGCCAAGGGCACGCTGCCGCTGGCCGTCTTCGGGCCGCAGGGCTACGGCATGCGCCAGGGCTGGTTGTCGATGCCCTCGCTCGTGCTGCAGGCGCTCGCGCCGTGGCTGTTCGGCCTGGTGCTGATGCGCTCGGTCAACGCGGCGCTGCTGTTGTCGGCCTCGCTTTGCGTGGCCGCTTTCGTGGCCCTGCTGGCGCTGCGCATGCCGGCGCGATCGCCGGCGGTGTGACTCAGCCGACCATGGCCTCGACGATCTGCACCGCGCGCTCGGCGGTGAGCCCGAAGTGGCGGAACAGCTCGGCCGCCGGCGCGCTCTCGCCGAAGCGATCGACGCCCATCACCTCGCCGTCCAGACCCACGTACTTGCGCCAGAAGTCGGGATGCGCGGCCTCGATGGCCAGCGCCGGCAGCCCCGGGCGCAGCACCTGCTCGCGCCAGGCACACGGCTGGCGGTCGAACACCGAGGTGCAGGGCATCGAGACGACGCGCACCGCGATGCCGCGCTCGCCGAGCAGGCGGCGCGCGTCCATCGCGATCGCCAGCTCCGAGCCGGTGGCGATCAGTGTGGCGCGTGCATCGGCCGTTTCGGCGAGCACGTAGCCGCCGCGCGCCACGTCGGCGGCGCGCTCGGCGCCGACCAGCGCGGGCAACGCCTGACGCGACAGCGCGAGCGCGCTCGGCCCGCAGGCCCGTCCCTCGCGCGCCAGCGCGGCGCCCCAGGCCACCGCCGTCTCGACGCCGTCGGCGGGGCGCCAGACGTCGAGGTTGGGCACCAGGCGCAGCGAGGGCAGATGCTCCACCGCCTGGTGCGTCGGGCCGTCCTCGCCCAGGCCGATGCTGTCGTGCGTGAAGACGTGGACGACGCGCTGCCTCATCAGCGCCGCCATGCGGATCGCGTTGCGGCTGTAGTCGCTGAAGACGAGGAAGGTGCCGCCGTAGGGAACGAAGCCGCCGTGCAGCGCCAGGCCGTTCATCGCCGCGGCCATGCCGAACTCGCGCACGCCCCAGCTCAGGTGGCGGCCCGGCTGCTCGGGCGTGTGCACGACGCAGCCCTTCCAGTCGGTGAGGTTGCTGCCGGTGAGGTCGGCGCTGCCGCCGAAGAGCTCGGGCAGGCGCGGCGCGATCGCGTCGAGCACGAGTTGCGAAGCCTTGCGCGTGGCGACCTTGCCGCTATCGGCGAGATTGGCGAGCTTGGCCAGCGCGCCGTCGACGATGGCCTGGAAGTCGGCGCTGCGGCGTCCGCCGACGCGGCGCTCGAATTCGTCGGCCAGCGCCGGGAACGCGGCACGGTAGGCGACGAAGCGCGCCTCCCACGCGGCGCGCGCGGCGGCGCCGCGCTGGCGCGCGTCCCACGCCTGGCGCAAATCCTCGGGCACCTCGAACGGCGCATGTGGCCAGCCCAGCGTCGCGCGCATCGCGGCCACGGTCTCGGCGCCCAACGGCGCGCCGTGCACCTCGGCGCTGCCGGCCTTGCCGGGCGCGCCGCAGCCGATGGTGGTGCGGCAGTCGATCAGCGTCGGGCGGCCGTCGGCGCGTCCGGCCTCGGTCTTCGCGGCGGCGATGGCCTGCGCCACCAGATCGGTGTCGTGGCCGTCGAGCGGACCGATGACGCGCCAGCCGCAGGCGGCAAAGCGCGACGGCGTGTCGTCGCGAAACCATCCGGCGACGGCGCCGTCGATCGAGATGCCGTTGTCGTCGTACAGCACGACGAGCTTGGACAGGCGCAGCGTGCCCGCCAGGCTGATCGCCTCCTGCGTCACGCCTTCCATCAGGCAGCCGTCGCCGGCGAAGACGTAGGTGTGGTGGTCGACGATCTCGTGGCCCGGCCGGTTGAACTCAACCGCCAGCAGCTTCTCGGCCAGCGCCATGCCCACCGCGTTGGCCAGGCCCTGGCCGAGCGGGCCGGTGGTGGTCTCCACGCCCGGCGTCATGCCGTATTCGGGGTGGCCCGGCGTGCGGCTGCCTGCTTGTCGAAAGCGCTCGAGTTCGCGCCGCGGCAGCTCGTAGCCGGTGAGGTGCAGGAGCGCATACAGCAGCATCGATGCGTGGCCGTTGCTGAGCACGAAGCGGTCGCGGTCGGGCCACTGAGGGAACGCCGGGTCGTGCTTCAGGTGCCGATGCCACAGCGCCACGGCCATCTCGGCCATGCCCAGCGGTGCGCCCGGATGGCCGCTGTTGGCGGCCTGCACGGCGTCGGCGGCGAGAAAGCGCAGCGCGTTGCCCAGCGGCGGGTGTGCAGCCTGCGCCTGCGAGGGCGCGGGGCGCGCAGCGAGGGTGTCGGCGAGCGTGCGGTCCATGTGCGGGCTCCTGGAGGACTTGGAGTCAGAGCGCGCCCAGCGCACGCTTGCGCCGCTCGAGCATGCGCCAGATGAAGGGCGTGAAGATGAGCTGCATCGCCAGCTCCATCTTCCCGCCGGGCACGACGATGGTGTTGGCGCGGCTCATCCACGAGTTGTGGATCATGTTGAGCAGGTACGCGAAGTCGATGCCCTTGGGATTGGCGAAGCGGATCACGCAGATGCTCTCGTCGGCGCTCGGGATGTCGCGCGCGATGAAGGGGTTGCTGGTGTCGACCACCGGCACGCGCTGGAAGTTGA
>JAGWTJ010000141.1 GCA_028869005.1 Burkholderiales bacterium
ACGCGACCGCCTGCGCCGGGGCGGGCAGCGGCGGCGCCTGCGTCGCGCGCGCCGGCCGGGACGGGCGCGGCGATAGTCGCGCCGGAGGCGGGCGCTGCGGGCGGGACCGTGTGCGTCGCACAGCCGACTAGCGTCGCTGCGACCAGCAGCGCCGCTGCGAGCGCGGCCAGCGCACGCGGCCAGCGGCGCCGCGGCAAGTCCAGTCCCTCAACCGACGCCACGATCGCCGGGCGATGCGTCCGCGCCATGATCGGCCGACGTTGCGCCCGCGTCATGCGGGCCGCTCGATGCCGCGGCGACGCCGTCCTCGCGCAACTGCAGGGCCTGCGCCATGTCGTCGAAGGCGACGAAGAGCTCGCCGAACTCGTCGCGCCGCTTCTCGCCGATGCGGTGCGCGAAATGACCCCTGGCGATCTCGCCCATGGATTCCACGATCAGGCGCACCGGCCGCGCGAACCAGTCGGTGACGAAGTACATCGCCACCGCCACCGCCAGCACGGTGACTGCCACCAGCACGACCATCAGCGTGATCGACAGTCGGGCGACCGCGGTGAGCGGATCCTCGGCGATGCCGAGCGCCACGCGCCCGATCTGCTTGTCGCGGAAGTTGATCGGAGCGATGAAGCCGAGCACGCGCCCGGCCTCGGTCCTGAAGCGGCTGGCGCCGATGTCACCGACCTGGGCCGGCAACGCCACGCCGACGGGTGCCTGGTACGGCTGGCCGACCTGAGCCGGCAGCGTCGACGAGCGCACCACGCCGGCGCTGTCGACGACGGCGATGCGCTCGAAGCTGCCGGTCTTCATCATCTCCTGCACCGCCACGTCGACCGCGTCCCAGTCGTCGCCCAGCACCGCAGCCGCGTTCTGCGCCGCGATGAAGCGCGCCAGCGAGGCGCCGTAGCCGCCGGCCTGCTGCATCAACGCGGCCTGCTGGCGCTGCGTGATGACGGCGGCGGTGATGCCCATCACCACCGCCACGAGCAGCGCCATCGTCGCCGCCCACTTCAGGCGCAGCGACACGATGCGCGGCTTGGCGCGCTCGCGCGCGACGCGATCGAACTCCTCCAGCACCTGGCGTAGCGCGGCCGCCAGCTCCTGGCCGCTGGCATAGCGCTGCGCCGGCTGCTTGCGCAGGCAGCGCTCGACGATGCGGCGCAGCGCAGGCGGCGTGTCGGGCCGCAGCGTACCGATGGATGCCGGCTCGGCGCTGGCGATCTGCTGTGCGACGGCCACCAGGTTCGCGCCCTGGAACGGCCGGTGGCCGGTGAGCAGGTGGTACAGGACGATGCCGGCGGCGAACAGGTCCGAGCGTCCGTCGAGGCGCTCGCCGCGCGCCTGCTCGGGCGACATGTACTGCGGCGTGCCGATCACCGCGCCGATCTGCGTCTGCTGTTCGTGCGCGCCGTCGTCCATGTGCGCGATGCCGAAGTCGGTCACCTTGATGGTCTGGCCGTCGCGCAACAGCATGATGTTGCCGGGCTTGATGTCGCGATGCACGACGCCGTGCCGGTGTGCGTATTCGAGCGCGCGCGCCAGTTGCAGACCGACCAGCACCGTGTCGCGGATCGGCAGCGCGCCGCGCTCGTCGAGCACGTCGGACAGCGGCGTGCCGTCGATCAACTCCATCGCCATGTAGGGCCGGCCATCGATCTCGCCCACGTCGTGCACGACGACGATGTTCGGGTGCGACAGCGCACCGGCGGCGCGTGCCTCGCGCAGGAAGCGCGTGCGGCATTCCTCCACGTGACACAGCGCCGCGTGCAGGAACTTGAGCGCCACGTCGCGCCCGATCGTCGGATCGTGGGCGCGATACACCGTGGCCATGCCGCCGCGGCCCAGGCGCTGCACGATGCGATAGCGGCCGACTTCGAGCGCCGGCGCATCGGGGCCGGCGTCGGCGCGCCCGCCGGCCGGCGAGCCGCCGGTGGAGAACGGGCCGAAGGTGCTGCCCTGCGCGACGGATGAGGCCGCGGGAGCGGGCATCGCCATGTCGGCGGTGGTTCCCGTGACCCGCGTGATGTCCGCCTCGTCTGCTTCCGTTGCGGGGCGTGGCCGCGCGTAGACAAGGGTGGGCTCCTCGTCCCCGCGACCTGCCGGGGGCGAAGCGGGCAGCGGCAGATCGGGATCGTCTTTGCTCATGCGCTCGGCTACGGTGACCGCGGAACGGCAATGATGGGTTTAAACGCGCGCGCGGCCTATCGTTCGTGAGAGGGACACGGTGGAGGCGCGTCGCAGGCGGTTGACGGCTGTCGAGGTTCGACGCACCGGCAGCCCGCGTGCGCCTGGCGCCAAGGGCGGACCGCCGAGCCGCGCGTGCGAGGGCGCACCGGAAACGGCGTTCATGAGGCGAGTCCAGCCCGCATCCACGAGTCCGCGGCGTACTGCTCGCCAAGCGCCGTCGCCCAGGCGCCTAGTTGCTGGAGTGTGGACCGCTGGCGTGCGACGCTGGCACGCGGATCGAGTCGCTGTGGCGCAGCGAGGCGAATCGAGAGTTCATCGCCGGCCCAACGACGGTATCCGCTGGAGAGCGCGTCGTCGGCGAGCGTCTGCACAAGCCAGGGCGCCGAGTAGACGCGGCCGAAGCGGTAGCGCAGTCCGGCACGAAAGCGCGGCGCCGCCTCCTCGAGCCAGCGCGTCCAGCGTGTCGGGTCGCGCGAGATCTGCTGCACCACCGGTCCTGTTCGTGGAACGACTGAGGCGCCGGGGCGCAGGCGCTGGTAGCGGTCGCTGCCGTCGGCGGCGCGCTCCCCATCGTCGCCCGGGCCGGAGACCGCGTCCCACAGGCCGGCGCCGGTGATCCAGTCCAGCGCGGCCGCCGCGGCCGCACCGATGGCCTCGTCCCGCAGCGCAGCGACCAGCGGGTACGCGGCCGACAGGTCCCCGAGCAGGCCGAGGCCGAGCGCCGTCTCCGCCGCTGGCGCTGCCTCCAGGCTGCGCAGCATCACCTGCACGTCCTGCCGTGCGCCGACCAGGCCGAGCACCGGATGCGCTAGCGCGGACTCACTGGCCGCGCGGCGCACCAGCACCAGTATCTGCGGGGCGCCCAGTTCTGCGAGCGCCAGCAGCGCGGCCCGGCGCAACTCGGCCGGGCCGGCCGCCGACTGCGCGAGATCCAGCAGCCACGGCGCGGCCTCGACCGCACCCGATCGGCCCAGCGCGCGGACCCACTCGACGCTAGGCGGGACGCCTGTCTGCAACCGGCGCTCCAGCGCCTGACGGCAACCCGGCAGCTGGTACGACGCCACCTCGGCGATCCAGCCGAGCATCGGCTGCGGCACCTCGGCGAGCCAGCCCAGGAGCCGGCCGCTCCAGTCGGATGGCATCGCATGGCGCAGCGCATCGGCCAGCGCTGGCGCAGCAGGCTCCGCGGCGTTGTGCGTCGCCCGCTGCAGCAGCGCGGCAAAGCGCGTGTCCTCGCGCTGGACGCAGGCCAGCAGCCCCGCCGCATACCAGTGCCCGGCGTCGTCGTCGTCGTGGCGCGCGCCGATCTCGCGCCAGGCCAGCGTCGCGCCGAGAACGAGCCCGTCCAGGTGCGCGACCAGGCGCCATTCGAATTCGGCCAAACGCTCGCGCGAGAGCGTGCCCTCCTCGCGGTGGTGCGCGATCTGGCGGTACAGGAAGCCGAGCTCGTCGTGGTGCTCGGCGTACAGACCGCGGCGCAACGAGTTGACCGACACCCACATGGCATTCACGCCGCGCGCCGCGGCGCCGCGGCCCCGCTGCCTCGCAATACGCTGCGCGCCCGCGCATCGGGCAGGTGGAATTCGCCGGCCAGCAGGTCGTGCAGGCCGTTGCGCAGCGCCAGATGCGCGCGCCACAGGAGCGTGAGGCTCATCGCGTCGGTATCGATCACGACCGTGTCCAGCGCCATCTTGAGCGTCGTCCGGCGGCGTCCGCTCAGGTGGGCGTGGAACAGCGGCGTGCCAAGCGCCGGGACGGTGAAGTCCAGCCGCCCGCGCGCGGTCGTTCCCACCACGCTCGCGCGCTCGCCGCCCTGCAGCGGCTGCGCGCAGGCCAGGCCTGGACTCGCAGCCGCGAAGAAGCGCCGGTCGAAGTCCAGCGGCAGCAAGGGCATGCGGTTCGCGAGCCAGCGTGCGTCGTAGGTGCCGGCGAACGCTGCGCGCGGCTGCACGTGCGGCGCGACGAAACCGAAGCCGACCGGCGCCGGTGCATCGCCGTAGCTCTGGTAGCGCTCCGCCGGATCCTCGATCGCTGGCAACTCGACGTCACGATCGATCGGCGCCCTAGTGTCGCGAAAGCCGCGGCCGAGCGGGTTGCGTGCCTCCACGCGGTGTTCGGCCGGATCGTCGTGACGCCGGTCCCAGCCGCCGAAGGCGTTGCCGTGCCGCAGCGCCGCGCGCTCGAAGGGTTCCGGCGCAGTGATGCGGCGCCCGTCGAGCAGCCGCCGCGGGCCAAAGACGAGCGCGCGCCGGGCGACCGGTCCCAACGACAACTCGACCAGCATCTGCGTGCAGCCGCGTTGCAGCGCCAACGCGTGGCCGTTCAGCACGACGTCGCAGCCGGGCTTGACGAACGCCATCTGCGGTTCCAGCCGCCAGCCCTGCTCGACGTCGCCGTCCCAGGGCAGGCCGCCGAGCTCGATCGTCGCCTGCTCATCGGCCAGCCGCACCGAGCCGTCCTCGAACATCGCGAAGGTCGCCTGCAGCAGCGACACGGCGAGGGAGGTGCCCTGCTCGTCGGCGAGCGGCAGCACCGCGTGTGCGAGCCGCGTGTGGTTGAAGATCTCGGCCTGCGGCATCGCTGTCGTCTCAAGCGGCCGCCCCCGCGCCGGGCCCGTTGCGGGCCATTGAGGGGCAATACAGGTACTCGCGCTCGGTCGGCCAGCCGCGTGCATCGGCGAGCGCGAGCAGCGCGAGGCCTTCGACGTGGACCCGGCGCGCAGCCAGCACGAGCGGATCGTCCATCTCGCCGGCCTCGATGCGCTCCTCGATCTCGCGTCCACGCTCCTCGAGCAGTGCTTCGAAGGCCTGGCCGAAGGCGGCCGCGTCGCCCTGCGCGAGCGCACGCGCCAGATCGAGCCGCGCCGACGCTTCGCCTTGCAGGCTGGACTCGAAGCGCTCCAGCAGCCGCGGCGCTTGGGTACCGGCCGGGCGATCGGCGTCGAGCGCCAGGGCCACGAGGCGCGCCCAGCAGAAGTCGTCCTCGTACTCGCAGTCGGGGCGCCACTCTGCCGGTTCCAGGACCACAATCTCGCGCGCGAGCTCGAACGCTCCGGCGGCGAGTGCGTCGAACAGGCCGGCCGCACGGCCGGCGGCGAACTCGCGCCCCGCCTCCTGAAGCGATGCCGCCTGCCGCGCTGCGCGCAGGTAGTCGCGTCGCAACTCGGCGGCGGCGCGCAGGTTGCCGCGAAAGCGCGCGACATCGGCGCGCGTCAGCAGCACGATCAGCGCCAGCGCGCGCAGCTTCGGCGCGACCTCGCGCGAGCGCGCCTCGAGCGCGCGCAGGTCCGGCTCCTCCTCGGCGAATGAAAAGGCGATGTCGTAGGCGAGCGGTTCGCCCTCTTCGGCCAGCGTCATCGTGCAGAGCCTTCGCGGCAGTCGCTCACGGGCTGCGGTAATTGGCCAGCGGCATCCAGGCCGTGCCGCTGAAGCCGGCGGCGTCGATCGCCTCGGCCAGCGCGCGCCGCACCAGCACCGGCCGCAGGTAGTGCGCGAGGCGGAACATCTGCACCGCCGGGTCGATGCGAGCCGCGTCGACCACCAGGCGCCGCACGCTGTCGATGACGTCGGTCGAGATCGTCGACCAGGTCGGCTTGCTGCGGTCGCGGTCGAGCGCGTCCTGCAGCCCGATCGGATTGACGATGACGTAGGGCTCGGGCACCACACGCTTTTTGTGGTTGACG
Source organism: Burkholderiales bacterium (assembly GCA_028869005.1). Taxonomy (GTDB): domain Bacteria; phylum Pseudomonadota; class Gammaproteobacteria; order Burkholderiales; family Burkholderiaceae_C; genus Rubrivivax. The sequence goes on from JAGWTJ010000141.1 coordinate 5,864, forward strand.
ATTGTGATCGGCAGGCATTCGATGGCCGCCGCACCGAGCCGGGCCGTGAGGAAGTCGGCGAGCCGGCGCGAGGTGACGACGACCGGCTTGCGCGCCGCGACCGTGTCGGCGAGCACCATGTCGTCCTTCGCCCAAGGGTCCATGCCGTAGCGCACGTCGGCGGGCCAGCGCGCCGCCAGGGCGATGCCGCGGCGCAGCAGGTGTTCGTCGTCGAAGCCGCTCAGTTCGGTCAGGCGGCAACTGCCCGGGGCGCGGGCGTGCGACCAGACGAAGAACTCTTCGGGCGCCTTGCCGACCATGGGCTTTCCCTCTACTCAGGCGAAGAAGCGCCGCACCTTGTCGAGCACGGACCGGCGCCAGTCCTGCTTCGGATAGCCCTTGGACGTGGCCGAGGCGGCCATCGAGAACGGTTCGTGCCAGCGCGCGTTCTTGCCTTCGTCCTGAAACTGCTTGTGCGTGCCACCCCTGCGCCGGCCGCGGCTCTTCAGCCGCGCCTTGAACTGCTGGGAGCGCGAGTTCAACCCGCCCTTGAGATCCTTGATCCGTGCGTCGTCGTGCTTGTCCTTGGCGTCGGCGACGTTGTCGGCCAGCCCGTCGAGCGAGGCCTCGACCTCCTCGCGGTAGCTGCCGTCGCCGTTGTGGTCCCAGTCGTGCTGCGTGAGGTTACGGAACGGCGGCGAGGTGTTGCGGTTCTTGTGGTACCACTTCACCGTGTGGCCCCATAGCGGCAGCGCCACCATGTTGCCCTTGCGGTTCACGCACCAGCGCGTCTGCTTGACGATCGGCGCCAGGCCGCGCCTCTTGACGATGCAGGCCTTCACCGAGGCCACGCACAACACGTGGTGCGCCGTGTAGGGCAACTCCGCGCCGGTGGGTCCGGTCCAAGCGGGCTTGCAGATCGTGCGGTAGTTGTTGGGCGATTCGCACTTGCACGGCGTGCCGCGTGTGCAGCAAAAGCGGTTGCGCTTGCCCTTGGCTTTGTGCTTGGTGGCCATGACCGTCTGCCCTCCGTTCGCTTCGAGTCCGCTGGCTTCAGGCGCGCGCGATCAGCACCGCGGCACGCCGGTCCGATTCGCCGACGGCCAGCACGAGTGCCTCGTCGGCCGGCGCGTAACGGCGCTCGAAAGCGGCCAGCGCCACGCAGATGCCGAGCAGCGGGCGCGCGGCACCGACATCGCCGAAGCTCGTCGCCGGCGTGCTGATCGTGGCCGAGCCCAGGCTCGGGCAGCTGCCGCGCGCGCGCACCAGCGCCAGCGCCAGGTCGTTGGCGCGGTAGAGCTCGCCGTTGTGGTCACTGACGATCCAGGCCGCGCCCTGCCGGGCCCAGCCGTGGCTCGTGCCCAGGCCGTCGAGCACGCGGGCCGTGCCTTCGCCGGTGCCCGCGGCCCCCGCGATCAGCGGCTGCGGTTCGAGCGCGAACGCGGTGCCTCGCACCACGCCCAGCGGCCGATCCGACGGCGCCGCCGCATCGTGGCGCTCGAGCAGCAACGCGGCACAGGCTTCGCCCGGCTCCAGGCCCACCGGCATCGCGCCGGCTTTCAGGCGGCCGGTGTTTTCCAGCCAGGCCACGGTCTCGGCCTCGAGCAGCGTGTCGGCTGCCAGCAGCACGATGCGCTGCAGCGCGGCCTCTGTCTCGAGCCAGCGCGCGGCCCACTGCAGCGCCACCAAGGCCGAAACCTCGTCATCCTCGAGGCATCGCAGCAGACGTGGCGACCCTTGCAGGCCGGCCTGCGCCGCGATGGCGACGAGCAGCGCCGCGCGGTCGCGTTCGATCAGCGGCGGCGACGCCGCGTCGTCGCCGGGTACCCCGGTTCCGGCGCGGTGGATCGCCGACCGCAACTGGGCCGCCGTCTGGGCGTCTGCGACGAGCTCGACGCCGCGCAGGTGCCGCTGGCGCGGACCGAGCACAAGCAGGAAGCCGGTGTGGCTGTCGCAGCTCCTCAGCTCGGGGTGCTGCTGCGCGAGCTCGCGCAGCCCGGCCGCGGCCAGGCGCAACAAGCGTGCACTGCCTTCGAAACCATGCGTCACCAAGGTCGCGGCATGACCGATGACGGGCTCTTCCTCGCCGTCGATGCCTGACTGCGCCTCGAGGCCGGGCACCGGCGCCGCGCGCCGCAGCCCGGCGCGGGCGGCAGCGCAGCTGGCGCGCCAATCGACGCCGAGCGCACTGACCAGCGCCGCTCCGCGCACGAGCATGGCGGGGTGCTGCTGGGCCACACCGAGTCCTCGCTACATCGCCTGATTGCAGACGAAGCACACCGACCGGTCGAGCGCCAGCGCGACGATCGGCGGCTGCAGCAGCGGAAACGGCGGCGTGTTCTTGTCGTTGTGCAGCATCAGGTCGAACGCGCGCGGCACGTTCTTGCCCTCGAACATCACGTCGAACGAGAAGTTGACGAACTCGGCCTTGCCCTTGATCTTGTTGGAGACCACGCCGAGCAAGGTGCCGGCCTCGTCGCCGGTGCTCGGCATGAAGTTCGAGTCCTTCACGCACACCGGCTGGCCGTCGCACTCGACCGTGCCGGCACCCTGCATCGTGTCCGAGGACTTGGCGATGTTGGGGTAGGGGATCGGCACGAACGGCGCCGGTGGCGCCGGCGTCTTGCAGACATCGGGGAACGCGATCGTGATGCCCGAACTGTCCTTGTGCACGACCGAGAGGAAGTTGACGCCGACGGTGACCAAGTGGCGCCCCTAGTTGATGGCGACCGTGCTGCCGGTGATGCGGTTGCGCCCGCTGGCACGGCTTTGCAGTTCGCCGCCCTTGATGACGATCGTGCCGTCGGCATGCATCGTGATCGACGCACGGCCACAGCGCAGCACCAGTTCCTGCTGTGCCGTCAGCTCGACGCGCCGGCCATCGAGCCGCGCCACCATCGGGGCCGCCGGCTCGCTGCTCAGGCGCTCGTGCAACAGGCCGAGGATGATCGGTCGGCTCGTGTCGAGGCCCTCGAAGCCGAGCAGCACCGCGGGGCGCGGGCCGGCGGCGGCGAGCTCGGCCGGTGCGCAGCGCAGCAGCGAGCGCGCCGGCAGCGGACCGCCCGCATTGCCTTCGAAGTCGACGTGGGCACGGCCCTCGGCATCGACATCGCTGATCCAGCCAACGATGCTGACCGAGGGGCCGAAGCCGAGGTCCGGGGTGGTGGCGCCGGGACGGCGCCGCGCTCGCGTGAGCATGTCTTCAGTTCTCCTTGATCTTGCTGCCCTTGAGCACCATGTCGCCGCTGGCTTCGATCTTGATCTTGCTGCCCTTGATCGTGATGTCGCCGTTCTTTTTCAGCACGATTTCGGCGCTGCCGGTCTTCAGCGAGATCTCGTCGTCGGCGATGATCTGCACCTTCTTGGCGCTCGCGCCAAGCACCTTGGCGACCGAGAGTTTGTAGTCCTCGGCCACCGTGTGCTTGACGCCCTTGCCCGTGCTGAAGTCGCGATCGCCGCCCACGGTGTCGGTGAGGTCGGCACCCACGGTGACGCTCTTGGAAGCGCCGATCTCCTCGGTCTTCGCACCGCCGACGCTCTCGCTCATCACCGCGCCCACCGTCATCGCGAGCGCAGCGCCGGCGGTGATGGCGATCGCGCCACCGACGGTCAGCTCCATCGCGCCGCCGACGGCCT
>JAGWTJ010000406.1 GCA_028869005.1 Burkholderiales bacterium
ACCGCGACCGGCTACCTCTTCGGCGGCCTGGCGGCGTCGCGCACGGCCACCGTCACGGTGGCCGACGGCGTCTGGCAGGGCGGCCTGTCGGGCGTGGCCTTCACGCGCGAGGTGGCGCTGGTGTCGCGCGTCACGCAGGGCTGCCAGCCGGTCGGGCGCACGCGCCGCATCAGCGCCTCGGCCGGCAACGTGGTGACGGCGCTCGACGGCGAACCGGCGCTCGACTGCCTGCTCGCCGATCTCGGCGCGGCCGGGCGCGAGCCGCGCGAGGTGCTGCCGCAATTGCGCCAGACGCTGGTCGGCCTGAGCGACCCGGCCGAGCGCAGCGACGGCAGCCGCAGCGCGCAGCGCGGCGCCTTCGGCCCCGACACGCGCGTGCGCCACCTCGCCGGGCTGGACCCGGCGCGCCGCGGCGTCGTGATCAGCGACCTCGCGCCCGAGGGCCTGGAGCTGGCCTTCTGCCAGCGCCATGCCGAGGCGGCGCGGCGCGACCTGGTGCGCATCTGCGCCGAGATCCGCGAGGAGCTCGCCCCCGAGGAGCTGCCGCTGTCGGCCACGCTGCCCGCGGGCGGCGCCGGCGAGGCGCCGGAATCGGGCATCGCCGGCGCGGTGTACGTGAGCTGCTCGGGCCGCGGCGGGCCGCACTTCGGCGCGCCCTCGGCCGAGCTGCAGATCGTGCGCCGCGCGCTCGGCGACGTGCCGCTGGCCGGCTTCTTCGCCGGCGGCGAGATCGCACGCCACCATCTGTACGGCTACACCGGCGTGCTGACGGTGTTTCGCGCCTGATGCCTCCGCCGCGCATCCCGCCGATCCACTGCCTGCTCAGCTTCGAGGCGCTGGCGCGGCTGCGCTCGGTGACGCTGGCGGCCGACGAGCTCAGCGTCACGCCCAGCGCGGTGAGCCACCGCATGCGCCAGCTCGAATCGCAGCTCGGCGTGCGGCTGTTCGCGCGCAACGACTTCACGCTCACCGCCGACGGCGCCGGCTACCTCGCGCAGGTGCGCCATGGCCTGCAGGCCCTGCAGCAGCTGCCCGGCAGCACGCCCGCGCCGCGCAGCGCCAAGCTGCGCCTGGCGGTGACGCCGACCTTCTCGCGCCAGATCCTGCTGCCGCGGCTGGCGCTGTTCCGCCACGCCTACCCCGACGTCGAGCTGATCCTGCAGGTCTCCATCCCGCTGCTCGACGTGAAGGCCGAGGAGGCCGACCTGGAGATCCGCTACGGCAGCGGGCCCTACGCCGGCGTCGAGCAGCTGCGCATCCTCAGCGACGAGGTGGTGCCGGTGTGCAGCCCCGACTACCTGAACGAGGCCGGCCCCTTCGACGGCTTCGACACGCTCGAGCAGGTGTCGCGCGCGCGCCTGATCCGCAGCCCGCTGGAGTCCTGGAACACCTGGTTCCGCGCCTGCGGCATCGCGCTGCCCGAGCCGCGCGCCGGCGCGCAGTTCAACGACGTCGGGCTGATGCTGGACGGCGCGGCGGCCGGCTTCGGCGTCGCGCTGATGCGCCTGAAGCTGGGCCGCGCCTGGCTCGACAACGGCCGGCTGCTGCGCCTGTCGCCGCGCCAGGTGGCCTCGCCCAACCACCACTTCCTGTGCTGGAAGCCGGGCGTGCTGGAGCGCTGGGAATGCGCCGCCTTCGTCGACTGGCTGCGCCTCGCGCTGGCCTGACAGGCTTCTGACGGGCTGAAAAACGCTCACGCTGGCGCTGAAGATTCTTCACGCGCACACTGAACCGCGCCTCTACAGTCGCGCCCCAAGAATCGGGCGGCCCGCTGCGCGCACGCCCGTGCACAACTTCAAAGCAAGGAGACAAGCCATGG
>JAGWTJ010000407.1 GCA_028869005.1 Burkholderiales bacterium
GCGCACGCTGGTGCCGGCGGTCACGCAGGAGCTCGACGCGGCCTACGCCGGCCTGGCCGGCTGAGCTGCCGCCGCGGGGCCTACAGCGGCAGCTCGGTGTAGTAGCGCCCGCCGTGGAAGATCAGCGGCTGCGCGCCGGCGCGGTGCGTGCAGCGCTCCACCTCGCCGACGAAGATGACGTGGTCGCCCTCCTCGTAGCGGCTGCGGTTGAAGCACTCGAACACCGCTGCCGCGCCTTCGATCAACGGTGCGCCGGCCGTGCCTTCCTGCCAGGCCACGCCGGCGAAGCGGTCGCCGACCTTGCTGGCGAAGCGCTCGGCCAGGGCGCGCTGCTCGGCGGCGAGGATGTTGATCGCGTAGTGCGAGCCGGCACGAAAGGCCGGCATCGAGCCGGCGCGGCGCGCCAGGCTCCACAGCACCAGCGGCGGGCTGAGCGAGACCGAGTTGAAGGAGTTGGCCGTCAGGCCCACCAGCGTGCCGTCGGCGCTGCGCGCGGTGACGATGGTCACGCCGGTGGCGAACATGCCCAGCGCCGCGCGGAACTCGGGAGACGAGAAGGAGGGAGAGCGTGCCTGGGCGGCGGCCTGCGACGGCGGCGTCATGCGTGAATTCTCGCCGAGCGGCGCCCGCCTTGCCCCGGGGCAGGGGAATAATGACCCACCCCTCGCCGTATGCCCCGCGTGGACGCACCGACCGCCTTCCGACAGCAGCTGCTGGGCACCATCCCGCGGCTGCGGCGCTATGCGCGCTCGCTGGTCTTCGATGCCAGCGCCGCCGACGATCTGGTGCAGACCACGCTGGAGCGGGCACTGGCGCACTGGCACCAGTTCGACCAGCGGCGCGACATCCTGGTCTGGACGCTGGCCATCGCCCACAACGCCTTCATGGACGAGCGCCGGCGCGACAAGCGCGCCAGCTGGGTCGATGCCGAAGACGTGATCGACGCGCTGCCCGCCGTCGGCAACGACCTCGGCCTGCGCATGGACCTGCTGGCCGCGCTCGCCAAACTGCCCGTCGAGCAGCGCCAGCCGCTGCTGCTCGTCACCCTCGAACAGCTCAGCTACGCCGAGTGCGCCGAAGTGCTGCGCATCCCGGTGGGCACGGTGATGTCGCGCATCTCGCGCGCGCGCACGGCGCTGCGCGACCTGCTCGACGGCCGCGCCCCCGCGAACGCGCGCGGCCTGCGCCGCGTGGTGTGAGCGCCCGAACCGAACCGCCATGAACGCCCCGACGATCTCCGACTCCCAACTCAGCGCCTGGCTGGACGACCAGCTCGAGGCCGACGAGCGCGCCCGCGTCGACGCCTGGCTGCGCGAGCATCCCGAAGACGCCGCGCGCGTGCGCCTGTGGGCCGCCGATGCCGAAGCGCTGCGTACGCGACTCGACGCCGTGCTCGCCGAGCCCGTGCCGGCGCGCCTCGAACAGGCGCTGTGGCGGCGCGCTCCGGCGCGCGCCCGCAGCGCTTTCGAAGGCTGGCAGCGCTGGGCGGCGGCCCTGGCGATCTTCGCGCTTGGCGGTGTCGTGGGCGCCGGCCTGGTGTGGCGCGCCGAACGCCCCGCCGTGCTGCAGGCTGCCGCGCAGTCCAACGGCCAGGGCTGGGTGCAGCGCGCCGCGGTGGCGCACAGCGTCTACGTGCCGGAAGTGCGCCACCCGGTCGAGGTGAAGGCGCAGGAGGAACACCTCGCGCGCTGGCTGACCAAGCGGCTGGAGATGCCCGTCAAGCTGTTCGACCTGCGTGCGCAGGGCTTCGAGCTGGTCGGCGGGCGCCTGCTGCCCGACGCCAAGGGGCCGAGCGCGCAGCTCATGTACCAGGCCAT
>JAGWTJ010000142.1 GCA_028869005.1 Burkholderiales bacterium
GGTGTGCCCGCGGCCGCACGGCGCACACCGTCCGCGCGTGGCAGCATTACAGTCTGCCGCGCCGCGATGAGAAGACTGCTGCAAGACCCCAACCTCGCCATTGCCACGCTGTGGGCCGACCAGCTGCGCTCGGCCGGCATCGCGACCACCGTGCAGCGCGCCTACGCCAGCAGCATCGCCGGCGAGATTCCACCCGACCAGGCGCTGCCCGAGGTGTGGGTCGACGACGCCAGCGACCATGCGCGCGCTCAGGCCCTGCTTGCCGAGTGGCTGCACCGGCCCGAGCGGCGCTGGGCCTGCACGCGCTGCCACGAGATCGTCGAAGGCCCGTTCGATCTGTGCTGGAACTGCGGCGCGGCGGCGCCGTCGTGAGCGCCGGGCGCACCCGCCGAGAGACGGCCCCGAGATCGGCATGACGCTCACGCCGCGCCTGGCGCTGATGCTGACGCTGCCGCCCCTGCTGTGGGCGGGCAACGCGGTGGTCGGCCGCCTGATGGTGGGCCAGGTGCCGCCGCTCACGCTGAACCTGGTGCGCTGGATCGTCGCCGGCCTCGTGCTGCTGCCGCTGGGCTGGCGCGCGCTCAGGCCGCTCGCGGAGCTGGCGCGCCGCTGGCCCTACCTGCTCGCCATCGGCGTGCTCGGCGTCGGCCTGTACAACTCGCTGCAGTACCTGGCACTCGTCACCTCGACGCCGATCAACGTCACGCTGGTGGCGTCGAGCCTGCCGGTGTGGATGCTCGCAGTCGGCACGCTCGTCTTCGGCGACCACCCGACGCGCGCGCAGTTCCTCGGCGCGCTGCTGGGGCTGGCGGGCGTGGCCGTCGTCATCGGACACGGCTCGCTCGAGGCGCTGCTCGCGGTGCGCTTCGTGCCGGGCGACCTGTTCATGCTGCTGGCCGTCGTCGGCTGGGCCTTCTACAGCTGGCTGCTGGTGCGGCCACCCGCGCACATGCGCGGCGACCAGCGTCCGCCCTGGGACTGGGCCGGCATGCTGCTGGTGCAGGTGGTGTTCGGCCTGAGCGTCACGGGCCTGCTGGCCGGCGGCGAGCAACTGGCCGGCGCGCCGCCCATCCGCTGGAGCTGGACCGTGGCCGCCGCGCTGCTGTACGTCTCGCTCGCTGCTTCGCTCGTCGCCTATCGCTGCTGGGGCATCGGCGTGGCCGAAGGCGGCCCGGCACTGGCGGCGTTCTTCAGCAACCTCACGCCGCTGTTCGCGGCGATGCTGTCGGCGCTGGTGCTCGGCGAGACGCCGCAGCCGCACCATGCGCTCGCCTTCGCGCTCATCGTCGGCGGCATCGTGGTCGGGATGCAGGGGCGCCGGGTGCGATGAAGGACGTGCGCATGGACAAGCCACAGGCCGAGGCCGTCGCGCAGGCGCTGCTCGAGCCGCATCGAATCGCGATGGAGGAAGCGCGCCGCAAACGCACCGCCGACGCCCTGCGCGTGCGACGTCGACGTCGCACGACATGGCACATCGTCATCGGCTCCGCGCTCGGCAGCGCGCTGGCCGTGCTCGCCAATGCGCACCTGGGCACCGGCCTGTCCTGGGGCGGCATCGTCGGTGCGTTGCTCGGCTGGATCGTGGGCCGCTGGCGCAGCCGATCGGACCCGGGCTGACCGACACGTCCGACGGCCGTCCGCGGCACAATCGATGGCGCCCGCTGCGCGCGCCCGGACTGCCATGCCAGCCGCCACACCGCCCTCGGCCGGTCGTCGCATCGACGCGCTGCCCGGCCCGTCGCCGTGGCCGCTGCTGGGCAACCTGCTGAAGGTCGATCCGCTGCGCATGCACACGCAGCTCGAGCGCTGGGCCGACGAGTACGGGCCGCTGTACCGCTTCAGGCTGGGCCGCCGCAAGGCGGTGGTGGTGGCCGAGCCCGAACACATCGCCACCATCCTGCGCGACCGCCCGGACGGCTGGCGCCGGCTGCGGTCGATGCAGACGCTGATCGGCGAGGTCGGCGCGCACGGCGTGTTCTCGGCCGAGGGCGACGACTGGCGCCGGCAGCGCCGGCTGGTGATGAAAGCGTTCGATCCGCCCCATCTGCAGCGCTACTTCCCGTCCTTGCTGCGCGTGACCGAGCGGCTGCGCGCGTGTCTCGACGCCGCTGCCGACAGCGGTGCGGCCGTCGACCTGCAGACCCTGCTGATGCGCTACACGGTCGACGTGACCGCCGGGCTCGCGCTGGGCATCGACATGAATACGCAGCAGCACCCGGACGATGCCTTGCAGGGTCACCTCGACCAGGTGTTCCCGATGTTGATGAAACGCATCCTGGCGCCGTTCCCGTGGTGGCGCTACGTCCGTCTGCCGTCCGACCGCGCCTTCGACCGGCACCTGGCACGCGTGCACGACGCGGTCGAAGGCTTGATCGCCGCCGCGCGCGAGCGCATGGCGCACGACCACTCGCTGCACGACGCGCCGGGCAATCTGCTCGAAGCGCTGATCGCCGCACGCGACGACGAGGGCAGCGGGCTGTCCGAGCGCGACCTCGTCGGCAACGTCCTGACGGTGCTGCTGGCCGGGGAGGACACCACTGCCAACACGCTCGGCTGGACGCTGCATCTGCTGCACACGCACCGCGACGTCCGGGATGAACTCGTCGAGGAGGTCGACGCGGTCCTCGGCGACGACCGGCTGCCGAGCCGCTTCGACGTGGCGCGCGGCTTCGAGGCGATCGAGCAGTGCGTCGAAGAGGCGATGCGGCTGCGCCCGGTCGCACCGTTGCTCATACTCGAAGCCAACGCGGCCACGACGGTCGGCGACGTCGCACTCGAGCCGGGCACGCTCGCGATGTGCCTGATGCGCCCCGGCGCGGTCGACGTGAGGCGCTCGGCCGACGCACGCGAGTTCCGGCCGCGCCGCTGGCAGCGTGACCCCGGGCAGCGGCAAGACGCGCTGCAGAAGGCGTCGATGCCGTTCGGCGCCGGACCGCGCCTGTGTCCGGGACGCTACCTCGCGATGCTCGAGATGAAGATGGTGCTCGCCACCCTGATGCACAACTTCGAACTGGTCTCGGTCGGCACCGAAGACGGTTCGGCACCCGAAGAACGCCTGGCGTTCACGATGTTCGCGATGGGGTTGAAGATCCGGGTCGCGCCACGCCGCCTGCATTGATGCCGCCGGCCGCGCACGCGCGGCGGGCTGCCGGGTCGTTCAGAACGTGCCTGGAAACGCCCCGCCGTCGATCAGCAGGTTTTGCCCCGTGATGTAGCCGGCCTGCACGCTGCACAGCCAGGCACAGCAGGCGCCGAACTCGTCCGGCGTGCCGAAGCGCTGCGCCGGTACCGTCTTGCGCCGTGCCTCGGCCAAGGCCTCGGCCGGCTGGCCCGACTTGGCCGCCGCGCCGGCAAAGGCGCCGCGCAGGCGGTCGGTGTCGAAGGCGCCGGGCAGCAGGTTGTTGATCGTCACGCCGCGCGCCGCCAGCCGCGACTGGCGCGCGGTGCCGGCGACGAAGCCGGTGAGGCCCGAGCGCGCGCCGTTGGACAGACCGAGGAAGTCGATCGGCGCCTTCACGGCGCTCGACGTGATGTTGACGACGCGGCCGAAGCCGCGCTCGGCCATGGCGTCGACGGTGGCGCGGATGAGTTCGATCGGCGTCAGCATGTTGGCCTCGAGCGCGCCGATCCAGGCCGCGCGATCCCAGTCGCGGAAGTCGCCCGGCGGCGGCCCGCCGGCGTTGTTGACGAGGATGTCGACCCGCGGGCACGCGGCCAGCGCCGCGGCGCGTCCGGCTTCGGTGGTGATGTCACCGACGACGGCGCGCACCTCCACGGCGGGATGAAGCCGCCGCAACTCGGTCGCCGTCGCCTCCAGCGCCTGGGCGCCGCGCGCGGTGACGACGACGTGGACGCCCTCGCGCACGAGCGCCGCGGCGCAACCCTTGCCCAGACCCTTGCTCGCCGCACACACGAGCGCCCATCTGCCGCCGATGCCGAGATCCATGTCGATGCTGCCCCTGTGCTGTCTGGTTCAAGTCGAGCGCGGCGAACCTGTCGATCGCGCCGATCCTAGTCCACTGCTCGGCACACGGCCCGGGCCGCCCACGCTCCTAACGCGTCGCCGTGCGCCGCGCGGCACCGGTGCGCGCCAGCAGCCAGATGCCGGCGATGACCAGCGCCGTGCCGGCGGCGATCCAGCCATTGAACGGCTCGCCGAGGATCAGCACGCCCATGCCGATCGTCGCCAGCGGCCCGATCATGCCGGTCTGCGCCGCCAGCGTCGCGCCGATGCGCTCGATGGCCATCATCACGAACAGCACCGGCACGAAGGTGCAGAGCACGGCGTTGAGCAGCGACAGCCAGATCACCTGCGGCGCCACCAGCGCCGCCGCCAGCGGCCGCACGAGCACGAACTGCGCGAGGCACAGCACGCAGGCGATCGAGGTGGCCAGGCCGGTCAGCCGCAGCGAGCCGATGCGCGCGACGACCTCGCCGCTGGCCACCAGGTAGATCGCGTAGCTCACGGCGCTGGCGAACACGAGCAGCGCGCCGAGCATGACGTCGCTGCCCGCCAGCGTCGCTTCGTGGCCGAAGACGAGCACGATGCCGAGATAGGCGAGCGCCATCGCCGCCACCTGCCGCGCGTCGACCCGGTGTCCGAAACGCAGCATCGCGATCGCCAGCACGAACGTCGGGTTGAGGTACAGGATCAGCCGCTCGAGCCCGGCGGTGATGTACTGCAGACCGGCGAAGTCGAGGAAGCTCGCCAGGTAGTAGCCGCTGAAGCCGAGTCCGGCGACGATGCCCCAGTCGCGCGCCGACAGCCGCGGCCGGCCGCGCCCCGACCACCAGGCGAGCAGCGCAAACAGCGGCAGCGAGAACAGCATGCGGTACATGATCAGCGTCACCGCGTCGACGCCGTACCGATAGGCGAGCTTGACGATGATGGCCTTGCCGGCGAAGGCGAAGGCCCCCAGCGCGGCGAGCGCGAGGCCGTGCCAGTGACGGGAGGACGTGGCGGCGGCGCTCATCGGCGCTGGCGACTATATCGACGCGCCGCGAAGCGCGCGGCCGGTGCCGCGTATCGCGAGTGTCGTGGCGACGCGATCGGCGCATGCCAGAATCGAAACATCCGACGCCTCGCATCCGCACCGCTGCCGCCTCCGCGTGTACCGCGCCGCCTCGTATCTCGCCCTGGGCGTCGGCTTCCTGCTCTTCGCGCAATGGCCGCTGCGCGACCTGGTCGGCGCCGGCTCGCTGCTCGCCAACGACATCGCGCAGATCCTGTTCGCGCTCTATGTCGCGATCGCGGTGCCGTTCGCCGCCGCGCGCGGCGAGCACATCGCGGCGCACCCCGAGGCGCTCGAGCGCGCGCACTGGCGGCGCCTCGGCGGCGCGCTGGCGCCGCTGCCCTGGTGCCTGTGGCTGCTCGCCACGTCGGCAACGCCGGTGTGGCGCTCGCTGCGCGACCTCGAAGGCTTTCCCGAGACCTTCAACCCGGGCTACTTCGTGCTCAAGCTGGCGATGCTGCTGCTGGCGCTGCTGCTCGCGCTCGAGTCGCTGCGCCGCTGGCGGGCATCGGCACGCCGGGACCGGTCCGACTCATGATGGCCTGGTTCGCGCTCGCGATGCTCGGCGTCGGGCTGGCGCTGATGGCCACCACCGGCTGGGCCTCCTACGCGGTGCTGCTGCTCGTGTCCTGCGTCATCGCCGCGGTCGGCCTGGCCACGGGTGCTCTCGACGCGGCACTGCTGCAGGCGCTGCCGGCGCGCGTGCTCGGCCTGCTCGAGCACGATCTGCTGCAGGCGGTGGCGCTGTATGCGCTGGTCGGCGCGCTGCTGCGCGAGCTCGACGTCGCCGGTGCGGTGATCGACGCCGGCAGCGCGCTCGGCCGGCGCCTCGGCCTGCGCGCCACGCAGGCCGAGGTGCTGGGCGGCTACGCGCTCGGCGCGCTCGCCGCGCCGATGAACGGATCGGTCGGCGCCTGCGCCAGTATGCTCGCGCGCACTGCGGCGCCCCGCTGGCGCGCCGCCGGGCTCGACGCGCCGGACACGGTCGCGCTGACCGCGGCCGCCGCCACGCTCGGCGCGATCGTGCCGCCTTCGCTCGTGCTGCTGCTGCTCGGCGACGCGATGATGCGCGCCCACACGGAGGCGCTGGGGATCGCCGGCACACATGGCGTGCGGGTCATCAACACGCAGGACCTGGTGCAGGCCGGCACGCCGGTGGCCGTGCTGCTGGCGTTGGCCTGGGCCGCGGCGGCGCTGTGGGCGACGCGGCACATCCGCTCGCCGGCGCAGGCCTCGGCCGCGGCCGCCGTGCCGCGCCTGCGCGCGCTGGGCGTGGTCGCGCCGCTCGCGGTGGCGGCGCTGCTGGCGCTCGTCGCACTGGGCCGGGTGCGCGCCGTCGAAGCCGCGGCGACGGCGGCGGTGGCGCTGTTCGCCCATGCCTGGGCCAGCGGGCGGCTGCGCGACGCGCCTCTGGTGCGCGTGCTCGACGACGCGATGTCGCTCACCGGCGCGCTCTTCGCCTTGCTGCTCGCAGCCACCACCTTGAGCCTGGTGCTGCGCGCCAGCGGCTGCGATCTGCTCGTGGCGCGCGGCCTGGCTCGGCTCGCGGATACGCCGGGGCTCGCGCTGACGGCGGTGCTCGGCTCGATGCTGCTGCTCGCCTTCGTGCTCGACGCCTTCGAGATCGTCTTCGTCGTCGTGCCGCTGGTCATGCCGCCGCTGCTCGCGCTGGTGCCCGACGCCGCCTGGGTCGCCTGCCTCGCGCTGCTCGTGCTGCAGGCCGGCTTCCTGCTGCCGCCCTGGGGCTACGCGGTGGTGCTGGCGCGTGCGCTGGCGCTGGCGCCCGGCAGCGGCCCGCCCGGCCGCGCCGACGGCGGGCCCGGCTCCTCCACGCGCCCGCTTCGAGTCGACGCTTCGGCGGCGGCTGTCGCCGAACGCCCGTCCACCCGGCGGCTGGCCGCCGCGCTCGTCCCCTATCTCGCGGCGCTGGCCGCGGTACTTGCGGTCGCGCTCGCCTTCCCAGGCCTCACGCATTGGCTGCGCAGCGCGCCCGCCACGCTCGCACCGAGCGTCGACGCCCACTCGGTCGACGAGATGCTGCGCCAGATGAGTCCGCCGACCGGGCGCGGTAGCCCCCAGTGACGGCAGCGCACGGCCGCGCTCACCAGCCCGCCGCCTGGCCGTCGCGGCGCGGGTCGCTGGCCGCCGCGTAACCTTCGGCGGCCGGATCGCCGAGCCGCCAGATGAACTGGCCGGCGCCGAAGTCCTGGTAGCTGTCGGTGAACGCTTCGACACGGTGGCCGAGCGCGCGCAAGCCCTCGGCCGTGGCCGCATCGAAGCCGTCCTCGACGTTGACGATGCCGTCGTGCCAGCGCCAGCGCGGCGCGTCGCACGCCGCCTGCGGCTGCTGCCGGTAGTCGAGCATGCGCACCAGCGTCTGCAGATGGCCCTGCGGCTGCATGTCGCCGCCCATCACGCCGAAGCTCATCTGCGGCCGGCCGTCTTTGGTCAGGAAGGCCGGGATGATGGTGTGGAACGGCCGCTTGCCCGGGCCGACGACGTTGGCGCGCGTGGCGTCGAGCGTGAAGCCGTGGCCGCGGTTCTGCAGGCTCAGGCCATAGCCCGGCACCACGATGCCCGAGCCGAAGCCCATGTAGTTGCTCTGGATGAAGCTCACCATCATGCCGCGCGCGTCGGCCGCGGTGAGGTAGATGGTGCCGCCCTGCGGCAGATGGCCGGGGCCGTAGTCCTGCGCGCGCTTCGGATCGATCAGCCTGGCGCGCGCCGCGAGGTGGTCCGGGTCGAGCATCTGCGCCGCGCTGAGCGACATCGCGCGCGGCTCGCCGACATGGTGATAGACGTCGGCAAAGGCCAGCTTCATGGCCTCGATCTGCAGGTGCTGGCTGGCGACGCCGTCGACCGGCAGCGCAGCAATGTCGAAGTGCTGCAGGATGCCGAGCGCGATCTGCGCGGCAATGCCCTGGCCGTTGGGCGGAATCTCGTGCAGCCGGTGGCCGCGGTAGTCCTGGCCGATAGTCTCGACCCACTCGGGGCGGTAGGCGGCGAAGTCGGCCGCCGTCATCGCACCGCCGTGCTGGCGCGCGTGGGCCGCCGCCGCCTCGGCGATCTCGCCGCGGTAGAAGGCCTCGCCGCGCGTCGCGGCGACGAGCCGCAGCGTGCGCGCGGCATCGGGAAAGGAGAATTGCTCGCCGACCCGCGGCGCGCGCCCGCGCGGCATGAAGGCCTCGGCAAAGCCGGGCTGCGCGGTGATCTCCGCGAGCGCCGCCGCGCCGGCCCACTTGTGCTGCACGATCACCGGCACGGCGTAGCCGCGCTCGGCGATGTCGATCGCCGGCGCCAGCAGATCGGCAAAGGGCAGCGTGCCGTAGCGCTCGTGCAGCGCCGCCCAGCCGGCCACGGCGCCGGGCACCGTCACCGCATCCCAGCCGCGCTTGGGCGGCGTCTTGGCGTCGGCCCCGTACTTGCGCCTGAAGTACTCGGGCGTCCAGGCCGCGGGCGCGCAGCCGCTGGCGTTCAGCCCCTGCAGCCGCGCGCCGTCCCACAGGATGCAGAAGGCGTCGGAGCCCAGGCCGTTGCTGCACGGCTCGCAGATCGTCATCGCGGCGGCGGCGGCGATGGCCGCGTCGACGGCATTGCCGCCGCGCTGGATCATGGCGAGGCCCGCCTGCGCCGCCAGCGGGTGCGAGGTGGCGACGACATTGCGCGCGAACACGGGCATGCGCCGGCTGGCGTAGCCGGCGTTCCAGTCGAAGGGGGTGGTCATGGCGGGCAGCGGGAAGAGTCTGGACGGGTCGGGCCGGCAGTATGGCGCAGGCGCCGGCTGCAGGCGGCGGCTACTCGTCCCGGAACGCCACCCGGCGTTTCCTGCGGATCGCCGGCAGCGCCACCACGACCAGCAGCACCAGCGCGACCAGCAGCAGAGCGGCCGACAGCGGTCGCGTCACGAAGGTCGTCCAGTCGCCGCGCGCGAGCAGCAGCGCCCGGCGCAGGTTCTCCTCCATCATCGGACCGAGGATGAAGCCCAGCAGCAGCGGTGCCGGCTCGCAGCCGAGCTTGTGGAAGACGTAGCCGACGACGCCGAAGACGGCGCCGACGTAGACGTCGAAGCTCGAGTTGACGAGCGTGACCAGGCCGATCGCGCAGAACACGACGATCGCCGGGAACAGGAAGCGGTAGGGCAGCGTCAGCAGCCTGATCCAGATGCCGATCAGCGGCAGATTGAGGACGATCAGCATCAGGTTGCCGACCCACATGCTGGCGATCAGGCCCCAGAACAGTTCGGGGTTGCTGCTCATCACCTGCGGGCCGGGCTGGATGCCCTTGATCGTCATCGCACCGACCATCAGCGCCATCACGGCGTTGGGCGGAATGCCGAGCGTCAGCATCGGGATGAAGCTGGTCTGCGCGCCGGCGTTGTTGGCCGACTCGGGGCCGGC
>JAGWTJ010000143.1 GCA_028869005.1 Burkholderiales bacterium
CACCTATCGCCACATGGCCGACGACATGGACGTCGACGCCGGCCGCGTGCTCGAAGGCCGCGCCACGCTCGACCAGGTGGGCGACGAAATCGTGCGCCTGGTGTTCGACGTGGCCAACGGCGCCGCGACGCGCTCCGAGGCGCTGGGCCATCGGGAATTCGTGCTGACGTACAAGAGCTTCGAGCCGCTCGGCCCGGCCTGCCTGCCGGCCTAGGCGCGAGCGCTGCCCGCCGCCGCACGCCCTCCCCTCATCAATGAAGTACGCGAAGGGAATCCGATGAACAAGACCGCCATCGTCACCGGCGCAGGCTCGGGCATCGGCCGCGCCTGCGCGCTCGCGCTGCTGGCCGAAGGCTGGCAGGTGGCACTGCTCGGGCGCCGCCGCGAGCCGCTCGAAGCCACGGCGGCGCTGGCCGGCGCGCAGTTGGCGCAGGCGTTCGCCGTCCCCTGCGACGTCGGCAGCGAAGAGCAGGTGGCAGCCGCCTTCGCAGCCGTCGAGCAGCGTTTCGGCCGCCTCGACCTGTTGTTCAACAACGCCGGCCTGAGCCTGCCGCCGGCGACCCCCGACGAGGTCGGCGGCGCCGACTGGCGGCGCGTCGTCGACGCGAATCTCAACGGCGCCTTCTACTGCCTGGCGCAGGCCTTCCGCGTCATGAAGTCGCAGCGGCCGATGGGCGGGCGCATCGTCAACAACGGCTCGATCTCGGCCTACGCGCCGCGTCCGGGCTCGATCGCCTACACCGCCACCAAGCACGCGGTGAGCGGCCTGACGCGCGCGGCCGCGCTCGACGGCCGGGCCTTCGACATCGCGGTCGGCCAGCTCGACATCGGCAACGTCGCCAGCGACATGACCGAGCGGATGGCCGCCGGCGTGCCGCAGGCCGACGGCAGCGTGCGCGCCGAGCCGCGCATGGAAATGCGCTCGGTGGTCGAGGCCTTCATGACGATGGCCCGGCTGCCGCTGGATTCCAACATGCTCTTCGTCAACGTGATGGCCACGAAGATGCCCTTCGTCGGCCGGGGGTGATTCATGGCACGTATCGGATTCATAGGCGCCAGCGGCCTCATGGGCCACGGCATGGCAAAGAACCTGCTGGCCAAGGGCCACGCGCTCACGCTCACCGTGCATCGCAACCGCGAGCGCGTCGCCGACCTGCTGGCCGCGGGGGCGACCGAATCGGCCGACGCCAAGGCGTTGGCGGCCGCCAGCGACATCGTCTTCCTGTGCGTCACCGGCACGCCGCAGGTCGAGGCCATGATGCTGGGCGAGCGCGGCGTGCTGGCGGGCGCCGCGAGCGGCCTGGTCGTCGTCGACTGCTCGACCAGCGAGCCCGACTCGACGGCGCGGCTGCGCGAGCGCGCCGCGCTGCAGGGCGTGACCTTCGTCGATGCGCCGCTGGCGCGCACGCCCATCGAGGCCGAGGCCGGACGCCTGAACGTCATGATCGGCGCCGAGCCGGCGGTGTACGCCAGGCTCGAGCCGGTGCTGCGGGGCTTCGCCGAGAACCTCTTTCACGTCGGCGGCCCGGGCGCCGGCCACATCGTCAAGCTGCTCAACAACTTCATCGCGCAGGCCATCTGCACGGCCACCGCGGAGGCCTTCGCGGTGGGCCAGCGCGCCGGCATCCAACTGCCCAAGCTGGTCGAGCTGATCTCCGCCGGCGCCGTCAACAGCGGCCTGTTCCAGGCCATGGCCAAGACGCTGCACGGGCAGATGGACGGGCTGAAGTTCGAACTCGACAACGCGCGCAAGGACGTGCGCTACTACACCCATCTGGCCGAAGCGCTGGCGATCCCGAGCGTGGTCGGCGAGGCCGTGCACCAGAGCCTGGCGCTGGCCAGCGCGCTCGGCCACGGCAGGAAGTACGTGCCCTCGCTGGTCGAGGCGCAGGAACAACTCAGCGGTGCCAAGATCGTGCCGCGATGAATCGGGGAGAACCATCGATGAGCGCACGCCTCGCGGGCAAGACCGCCTTCCTCACCGCCGCCGGCGCCGGCATCGGCCGCGCCACCGCGCTCGCCTACGCGCGCGAAGGCGCCACCGTGGTCGCCACCGACCGCGACGCGCATCTGCTCGAGTCGCTGGCCGCCGACGCCAGGGCGCAGGGCCTGGCGACACTTGCCACCGAGACGCTCGACGTGCTCGACGCCGACGCCATCCAGGCCGCGGCAGCGCGCCACCAAGGTGTCGACGTGCTCTTCAACTGCGCCGGCTACGTGCACCACGGCACCGTGCTCGACTGCACCGAGAAGGACTGGGACTTCGCGTTCGACCTCAACGTGCGCGCGATGTACCGCACGATCAAGTCGTTCCTGCCGGCGATGCTCGCACGCGGCAAGGGCTCGATCGTCAACATGGCGTCGTGCGCCAGCAGCATCAAGGGCGCGCCCAACCGCTTCGTCTACGGCGCGAGCAAGGCGGCGGTGATCGGCCTGACCAAGAGCGTGGCCGCCGACTTCATCACCAAGGGCGTGCGCTGCAACGCGATCTGCCCCGGCACCATCGAGTCGCCTTCGCTGCGCGATCGCATCGTGGCGCTGGCCAAGAGCACCAACCAGACCGTGGCGCAGGCCGAAGCGGCGTTCGTCGCGCGCCAGGCGATGGGGCGGCTGGGAACGGCCGACGAGATCGCCGCGCTCGCGGTCTATCTGGCGAGCGACGAATCGGCCTTCACCACCGGAACCACCCACGTCATCGACGGCGGCTGGACGCTTTGACACCGCAGAGGAACGACACACCATGAAGCTGCTTCGCCACGGCCGCAAGGGCCACGAGAAACCCGGCCTGCTCGACGCGCAGGGCCAGGTGCGCGATCTGTCCGGACTGATCCGCGACATCAGCGCCGCGACGCTGGCGCCGGCCAGCCTGAAGGCGCTGGCCAGCGTCGACCCGACCACGCTGCCCGTCGTCGAGGCCGGCACGCTCGCCGTGCCCTGGGCCGGCATGGGCAAGTTCATCGCCATCGGCCTGAACTACGCCGACCATGCGGCCGAGGCGAACATGCCGATCCCGAAGGAGCCCATCGTCTTCATGAAGACCACGAGCTGCGCGGTCGGCGCCCACCATCCCGTCGTGCTGCCCCAGGGCTCGGCCAAGAGCGACTGGGAGGTCGAGCTCGGCGTCGTCATCGGCAGCCGCGCGCGCTACGTGTCGGAGGCCGACGCGCTGGCGCACGTCGCCGGCTACTGCGTCGTCAACGACGTGAGCGAGCGCGAGTACCAGCTCGAGCGCGGCGGCCAGTGGGACAAGGGCAAGGGCTGCGACACCTTCGGCCCGATCGGCCCCTGGCTGGTGACCGCCGACGAGGTGGGCGACCCGCACTCGCTCGGCATGTGGCTCGAAGTCAACGGCCACCGCTACCAGAACGGCAGCACGAAGACCATGATTTTCGGCGTGGCCACGCTGGTGAGCTACCTGAGCCGCTTCATGACGCTCGAGCCCGGCGACTGCATCACCACCGGCACGCCGCCGGGCGTCGGCATGGGCGTCAAGCCCAACCCGGTGTTCCTGAAGCCGGGCGACGTGATGCGCCTGGGCATCGACAAGCTCGGCGAGCAGCGCCAGCAGGTGCACGCCTGGAATCCCGAGCTGATCGACGCGTGAAGATCGACGGGTGAAGAGTGCGAGCGAGCAGCAGACCATGACGAGCCCGGTGATCCGCATCCACCCGAGCGACAACGTCGTCATCGCGCGGCGTCAGCTCGTCTCGGGCGAGCTTGTGGCCGACGAAGGCGTGACGGTCAAGGGACTGATCCCGCCCGGGCACAAGGTGGCCACGCAGGCCATCGGGGCGGGCGAGCCGGTGCGGCGCTACGGCCAGGTCATCGGCAGCGCCACCCAGGCCATCGCGAGCGGCCAGCACGTGCACGCGCACAACCTGGCGTACAGCGACTTCGCGCGCGCTCACGAGCCGGGCGCCGACGCGCGGCCCACCGACTACGTGAGCGAGCAGGCCACCTTCATGGGCATCGTGCGCCCAGACGGCCGCGTCGCCACGCGCAACTACATCGGCGTGCTGACCAGCGTCAACTGCTCGGCCACCGCGGCACGTGCCATCGCCGACGCGTTCCGTCGCGAGCTCCGCCCCGAGGCGCTGGCGGCGTTCGCAAACGTCGATGGCGTGGTCGCGCTCACGCACGGCATGGGCTGCGCCACCGCCAGCGACGGCGAGGAGCTGCGGGTGCTGCGCCGCACGCTCGGCGGCTACGCGCGCCATGCCAACTTCGCCGCGGTGCTGGTGGTGGGCCTGGGCTGCGAGACCAACCAGATCCAGGGCCTGATGGCGCAGGTGGGACTGGCCGAAGGCGCGCTGCTGCGCAGCTTCGACATCCAGGACAGCGGCGGCACCGCGAAGGCCGTGGCGCGCGGCGTGCAGATGGTGCGCGAGCTGCTGCCCGAGGCCGATCGCGTGCGCCGCCAGCCGGTGCCTGCCGGCCACCTCACCGTCGGACTGCAATGCGGCGGCAGCGACGGCTACTCGGGCATCAGCGCCAATCCGGCGCTAGGCGCCGCGGTCGACCGGCTGGTGCGCCACGGCGGCACCGCCATCCTCAGCGAGACGCCCGAGATCTACGGCGGCGAACACCTGCTCACGCGCCGCGCCGCCCGCCCCGAGCTCGCCGCCAGACTGCAGGAGCGCATCGCCTGGTGGGAGCGCTACACCGCGCGCAACGACATGAAGATGGACAACAACCCGTCGGCCGGCAACAAGGCGGGCGGGCTCACCACCATCCTCGAGAAGAGCCTGGGCGCCATCGCCAAGAGCGGCACGACGCGGCTCGAAGGCGTCTACGAGTACGCCGAGACGGTGACCGCGCACGGCTTCGTCTTCATGGACACGCTGGGCTACGACCCGGTATCGGCCACCGGCCAGGTGGCGGGCGGCGCCAACCTGATCTGCTTCACCACCGGGCGCGGCTCGGCCTACGGCTGCGCGCCCTCGCCTTCGCTCAAGCTCGGCACGAACACCGCGCTGTGGCGACGCCAGGAGGACGACATCGACATCGACTGCGGCGGCATCGTCGAAGGCAGCGACACCGTGGACGCCGCGGGCGAACGCATCTTCCGGCAGATGCTGGCCACCGCCTCGGGCGAGCGCACCAAGAGCGAGCGCCACGGCTACGGGCAGAACGAGTTCGTGCCCTGGCAGCTGGGCGCGGTGATGTAGCGCGCGAACGAGGCGCGAGATGACGACGAACGAATCGAACGCGGGCGACGCAGGCCGCCCGCTGCGCCTGCACTGCCTGTGCCTGCTGATCGAGGCGCCGCAGCGGTTACGCGTGGCCGAGCGCGACGCAGGCGTTCCGGGCCCGGGTGAGGTGCTGGTGCAGGTCGGCTACGGCGGCATCTGCGGCTCCGACCTGCACTACTTCCATGCGGGCGGCTTCGGCACCGTGCGCATCAAGCGGCCGATGATCCTCGGCCACGAAGTCGCCGGCGTGGTAAAGGCGGTGGCGCCCGACGTCACGCGCGTCGAGCCGGGCGACCGCGTCGCAGTCAACCCGAGCCGGCCCTGCGGCGCCTGCAAGTACTGCTTCGAGGGCCTGCCGAACCAGTGCCTGGACATGCGCTTCTATGGCAGCGCGATGCGCGACCCGCATGTGGAAGGCGCGTTTCGCAACCTGCTCGTGTGCGACGCTGTCCAGTGCGAGCCGGTCGCTGCCGGCGTCCCGCTGCAACATGCCGCGCTGGCCGAACCGTTCTCGGTGGCCTTGCACGGCGTGCAGCGCGCCGGGGCGCTGCTCGGCAAGCGCGTGCTGGTCTCTGGCTGCGGACCGATCGGCACGCTGGCCGTCGCGGCGGCGCGCATCCACGGCGCGGCCGAGGTCACCGCCGTCGACCTCACCGACGAGACGCTGGCGGTGGCGCGGGCCATGGGCGCGCAGGTCACCATCAATGTCGCGAGCGACGCGCGATGGGTCGGGCGCTACAGCGCCGACAAGGGCCACTTCGACGTGATGTTCGAGTGCAGCGGCAACGAGCGCGCGCTGCGCGCCGGACTCGAGACCATGAGGCCGCGCGGCACGGTCGTGCAGCTCGGACTCGGCGGCGATGTGTCCGTGCCGCAGAACCTGATCGTCGCCAAGGAGCTGAGCCTGGTCGGCAGCTTCCGTTTCCACGCCGAATTCGCGCTCGCCGTGCGCCTCATCAACGAGGGGCGCATCGACATGCGGCCGATGATCACCGCGGCGTTTCCGCTGTCACGCGCACGCGAGGCCTTCGAACTGGCCAGCGACCGCAAGCGGGCGATGAAGGTGCTGCTCGACTTCGAGGCCGCGGCTGCCCAGCCGTCCTGAGCGCCGCGCCGGAGCACGCACGCAAGCACTGCGGGGACGCCGCAGTCAGCGCTGCGACCTAGCTCCAGGCCGACCCGTGGCGCTCGATCAGCGCGCGCCGCGTCAGCGGGCTTTCGAGCTGCTGTAGCCACCAACGCAAGGCGCGCCCGAGGCCGGCCGCACCGCGCTCGGCGCGCCAGGCGTAGTGCATGGTGCCGACCAGGGAACTGCGTGCGGTCTCCCTGCGCACCAGATGGCCGGCTTCGAGATGCGGCCGCGCCATCGGCTCGGGCAGGAAGCCGCAGCCCAGGCCACGCAGTTGCGCCTCGAGCTTGGCGCGCATGTGCGGCACGGTCAGCACGTCCTGGCCGGGCAGCAGGTTGACGGTGAGCGGCGTCAGGCGCTGCGCCGTGTCGGCCACAGCCACCGCGCGATGCGCCACCAGTTCGGCGTCCTGCAACGGCTCGCTCGACACAGCGAGCGCGTGGTGCGGCGCGATGCAGAACACGAATTCGATGTCGCCGAGCGGCGCGAGCTCGATGCCGCCGGGGTTGACATGCTCGCCGGTGACGCCGAGCGCCAGGTCGACCTGGCCCGTGACCAGCGCCTCCCAGGTGCCGGCCAGCACTTCCGTGCGCAGCCGCAGCCGCGTCGCCGGGCTGCCCAGTTCGGCGCGCCCGGCGCGCCCGGCGCGCGGCTCGTCGGGGCGCGCACAGGCGGCGTAGAAGGCCTCGACCAGTTCGAACAGCGTCGGCACCGACAGCACGTCGTCGACGCTGATCGCCAGCGCCGCCTCCCAGCCGCCGGCGACGCGGCCGACGCGGTTGGCCACCGCGCTCATCTCCTGCAGCAGGCGCCGCCCTTCCAGCAGCAGCTCCTGCCCGGCGGCCGTGAATTGCGCCTGGCGCGAACTGCGGTCGAACAGCAGCACGTCGAGCGCCTCCTCGAGCTGGCGCACGCTGTAGGTGAGTGCCGAAGGCACCTTGCCGAGCTCGCGCGCGGCGGCGGCAAAGCTTCCGGCGCGCGCGATGGTGTCCAGCATCACGAGGGCGTCCGGGGTCAGCGCGTGCATGCGTTCGTTCATGGATCGATTCTGCTCTGTGTCCACGCCAAGCCCGAGCCGGCGCCCGAGCCGTCACGCTGGGCGCCGGATTGCGGCGCGCCGGCTCGATGGTGTGAACCATTGCGGACTTTCCCGCGGCAACCGCCGCCGCGGGCTTGGTCATACTTGGGGCTGCCCGTCACGCGCCCATCTCTTGTCCACCTCCGCCGCAGCCGAAGACGACGACGCAGCGCGCCAGGCGCCGGCGCAGCTCGCGCTGGCCGTCGAACTCGGCGGCATCGGCCTGTGGCGCCACGACCTCGTGGCCGACCGCATGCACTTCAACACGCAGGCCATGCGCGGGCTGGGCATCGCGCCGCGACCCGAGGGTCTGCCGCTCGACGAATTCCTCGCGCTCGTCCATCCGCAGGACCTGCCGCGTGTCAGGGCATCGGCGGCGGCGGCGCTGCACTCGGACCAGCCGACCGACCTCGAGGCGCGCTATCGCGGCGCCGACGGAAGCTGGCGCGAGGTGCTGACGCGTCGCATCGTGCAGCGCGACGCCGACGGCCGCGCGCTCGGCTTCGTCGGCGTGGCCATCGACATCACCGAACAACGCAAAGCCGAGCACACCTTGCGCGTCGAGCGCGAGCGCGTCGCCATGGCCACGCGCGCCGCCGGCATCGGCACCTGGGAGTTCGAACCGGCCAGCGGCACCGCGTTCTGGGATGAGCAGATGTGGCGCCTGCGCGGCATCGAGCGTCCCGCCGACACCAGCAGCGCAGGCCAGCGCATGGACCACGTACACCCGGACGACCGCGAGCTGATCCGCCAGGCGATGGCCGAGGCGGCGCGCAACGAGCAACCCCAGGAATACGAGTTCCGCGTCGTCTGGCCCGACGGCCAGGTGCGCTGGCTGGCCAGCCGCTCGATCGCGCAGCGCGACGCAAATGGTGTCCTCAGACGCATCGGCGCCAACTGGGACGTCACCGATCGCCGCGCGGCCGAGGCAGCGCGCCGCGAGCGCGAGATCGCGCTCGGCGAAAGCCGCGCCAAGTCGAGATTCCTCGCGCGCATGAGCCACGAGTTGCGCACGCCGCTCAACGCCGTGCTCGGCTTCGCGCAACTGCTGATGGACGACGAGACCGGGCCGGATGCGGCGTCGGCGCTGCGACGGCGTCGGCTCGAGCATGTGCGCTCCGCCGGCCGTGAACTGCTTGCCCTCGTCGACGACGTGCTCGACTTGGCACGGCTGGAGGGCGGCGAGATCGGCATCGCGCGCCAGCCGGTGGCGCTGGCGCCGCTGGTGGCCGAGGCGCTGGCGATGGTGCAACCGCTGGCGCTGGCGCAGCGCCTGCAGATCCGCACCGGCGACCTCGCCCATGCGGTACTCGGCGACGCGCTGCGGCTGCGCCAGGTGCTGCTGACGGTGCTGAGCAACGCGGTCAGGACCAGCCGCGACGGCGGGCGGGTCTCGATCGACGCCGAAGTCGATGGCGCTGCCACGGCCGAAGCCCGGGTCGTGCTGCGCGTCAGCGACAGCGGTCCCGGCATGACCGCCGCCCAACTGGCGCAGCTCTTTCAGCCCTTCAGCCGGCTGCACGCCGACGCCGAGCGCGGCGACGGCTCGGGCGTCGGCCTGGCGGTCGCCAAGGCGCTGGTGGAGCACATGGGCGCCAGCATCGCGGCGCGCAGCGAGCCCGGCGCCGGCAGCACGGTCGAGATCCGGCTCGTGCCGGCGCCGCCCATGGCCGCCTGGAGCGTCGAGGCGAGCGCACCGGCGGCCGCGTCGAGTCCAGAGCCGGCGACACGCCGTCGCCGCATCCTCTACATCGAGGACAACCCGGTCAACGCGCTCATCATCCGCGAGCTGGTGGCGCGCCGCATCGATCTCGAGCTCGACGTCGCCGCCGACGGCACGAGCGGCGTGGCGCGCGCGCTGAGCTGGCTGCCCGAGCTGATCCTGCTCGACATGCAACTGCCCGATTTCGACGGCATCGAGGTCATGCGCCGGCTGCATGCCGCGCCCGAGACCGCCGCCACCCCGGTGATCGCG
>JAGWTJ010000408.1 GCA_028869005.1 Burkholderiales bacterium
ACGCTGGACCGACGACGTGCCCGATGGCCGCTACCTGCTGCGCGTGCGCAGCGCGGACGCGGCCGGCTTCGAGGGGCCCGATGCGACGGCAGCGGTCGAGCTCGCCGCGCGCCCCGAGCCGCCTCTGGTGACGGCGCCGCGCGCCGGCGAGCGGCTCACCGAAGCCGAGGTGGCGTTCGAGTGGACACGCAATCCGGCCGCCGCACGCTACCGCCTTCAGGTCGCCGACAGCCCCGACTTCGCCGCGCCGCGCATCGACCGCGCCGATCTGGACGCGACGCACGTCGCGCTCGCCCTGCCGCCGGGCCGCCACCACTGGCGGCTGGCCAGCCTCGGCGCCGACGGCCACGCCGGGCCCTGGGGCGACGTGCAGTGGTTCGAACGCGTGGTGCCGCCGCCGGCGCCGCCCGCGCTGTCGCCCGAGCCGCCGCGGCACACCGACGACGGCGTCGAGCTGCGCTGGGCCGCGCTGCCCGTGCCGGGCCTGCACTACCACGTGCAGGTGGCACGCGACGCTGGCTTCGCAGAGCTCGTCGTCGACGCGGACACCGACACCCACCACTGGCTGCTGCAGCAGCCGGCCTCGGGCGTCTACTACGTGCGCGTGCGCTCGATGCAGGCCGACGGCTTCGCCGGCCCCTACGGCGCCGCGCAGCAGTTCGAGGTGACGAGCGACATGCGCGGCTGGCTGATCCTGCTGCCGATCCTGCTGTGGCTGCTGTGACCGTGCCGGCGCCGCGCCCGGATCCCGATCGGCTCGCCGCCGGCCCCGTTGGCGCGCGCGCGCGCCAACGCCTGTGGTGGCTGCCTGCCGTCGTGCTCGCGCTCGGTCTGCTCGCCGCCTTCGCGCCCACCGGCAGCCGGCTGTCGCAGCCGCTGCTCGACGCGCAGCAGCGCTGGCTCGCACCCGCTACGCCGCCGCCGGGACTGCTGGTGGTCGACATCGACGACGCCTCGCTCGCCGCGCTCGAGCCGCGCTACGGGCCCTGGCCGTTCAAGCGCGACGTCTATGCGTTGATGATCGAGCAGTTGCGCGACCTGGGCGCGCGCGCCGTCGCCATCGACCTGCTGCTGGCCGACACCCATCCCGGCGACGCCGCGCTGGCGCGCACCATCGGCCGCAGCGGCGCGCCGGTGGTGCTGAGCGCGGTCGGCCTGCACCATGCCGTCGACAGCGCGCTGCCGGCGGCTGCGCGCCGCTTTGCACCCGGCACCGACGCACTGCCGGCCGTGGCCTGGCCGGCAATCGTGCTGCCGTCCGAATCGGTGTGGCCGACGGCCGGCACGCCGCCGCGCCTGGGCGTCATCACCTCGCCGCTCGACGACGACGGCACGCTGCGCCGGCTGCCGCTGTGGCACGAGGCGCAGGGACGGCGCTGGCCGGCGCTGCCGCTGGCGGTGTGGCAGGCGGTGCACGGCGACGCGAGCAAGCACGCCTGGCCGCTCGACGCCGAGGGCTACGCGCGACTGACCTTCGCCGGCCCCGAAGGCGCGCCGGCGACGGTTCCGCTGCTGCGGCTGGCGCGCGTCGCCGGCGGCGAGGAAGATGCGGGCGCACTGGCCGCCCTGGTCCACGACCGCGTCGTCTTCATCGGCAGCAACGCCTTGCTGGCCGATTCGGTGTTCACGGTGGCGGGCCAGATGGACAGCACCGCAGCGCTGGCCCAGGCCTACGCCGCGCTGCGCGACGACGCCTTGCTGCGCGCGCCGCCGGCCTGGGCGCAGGCGCTGCCGCTGGCGCTGGCGCTGCTGCCGGCGCTGGCCATCGGCTGGCGCGGCCGCGCCGAGCCGGCGCGC
>JAGWTJ010000409.1 GCA_028869005.1 Burkholderiales bacterium
GCCGCTGAACGCGGCTGCGCGCCCGGTCAGCACAGCGATGCGCGACACACCCTCGGCGTGCAGCTGCCATGCGATGCGCGCGGCGTCCGGCGCCCCTTCGACCGGCTGGCCGCCGGTCATCGCCACTGCCTCGTTGACGAGGATCTTGTAGGTGATGGGCACGCCGGCGGCCACCGCCGCACGGATCGCGAGCGACCCCGAATGGACGTAGGTGCCGTCGCCCAGGTTCTGGAACATGTGCGGAACGTCGACGTAGGGCGCGGCGCCGATCCAGTTCGCGCCCTCGCCGCCCATCTGCGTGAGCGTGGTGGTGCGCGAGCCGGGCATCCACATCGCCATCGAATGGCAGCCGATGCCGGCCATCGCCAGTGAGCCCGGTGGCAGGCGCGTCGAGCGCGAATGCGGACAGCCGGCGCAGAAGTGCGGCTTGCGCACCTGCGCCGCCCCGGTGACAGGCGCCGCGCTCGCAGCGGGCGCCAGGCGCGCGGCCAGCGTCGCCAGGCGCTCGGCGGGCAGCGCCTGCGCTTGCGAGAGGCACTCGATCACGACGCGGGCAACGAGCGTCGGGCCGATCTCGCCATGCTCGGGCAACAGCGGGCGTCCGCTGGCGTCGCGCTTGCCGCTGAGGCTCGGGCGCTGCCCCGACGGCCAGTGGTAGGCCAGCGCCGTCAGTTGCGGCTCGATGACGGCGCGCTTTTCCTCGACGACGACGACGTGCTCGAAGCCGCGCAGGAACAGCGCGTTGTCGTCTTCCTCGATCGGCCAGACGAGCGCCAGGCGGCGCAGCCCGATGCCGGCACGCGCCAGTTCGTCGTCGGCCAGACCCAGCAACACGAGCGCCTCGCGCAGATCGCGCCAGGCCTTGCCGGCGGCGACGAAGGCGACGCGCTTGCCGGCGAGCGGCGCGACCTCGGTGCGGTCCAGCCGGTTGGCGCGCGCGAAGGCGCGCGCAGCGGGAAGGCGAAAGCGCAGCGTGCGCTCGTCCTGCGCCCAGCGGTCGTCGCTCAGGCGGCCGTTCAGGCCGCCTTGCGGCAGCTCGAAATCGCGCGGCAGCACGAACGGCATGGTCGCCGCGTTCGCATCGAACGAGCGCGTGCTCTCGACGACGTCGGCCACCAGCTTGAAGCCGACCCACAGCCCGCAGTAGCGCGACAGCGCGAAGCCGGCCAACCCCAGATCGACGATGTCGGCCACGTCGGCCGGAACCAGCACCGGCGACATCGCCGCGGCGAAGGCCTGCTCACCCTGGTTGGAGATCGTCGACGAGGACGCCGCCGGATCGTCGCCGGTGGCAACGAGCACGCCGCCGTGCGCGGCGCTGCCCTCCATGTTGGCGTGCTTGAGCACGTCGCCGATGCGATCCAGCCCCGGGTTCTTGCCGTACCACAGCGCGAACACGCCGGCGCGGCGCGCGGGGCCGAAGCGGTGCAGCTGCTGCGTGCCCCAGATCGCGGTGGCGGCAAGCTCTTCGTTGAGGCCGGGCACGAAGCGGATGTCGTCCGCTTCGAGCGCACGCGCCGCCTGCCACATCGCGAAGTCGACGCCGCCCAGCGGCGAGCCGCGGTAGCCGGACACGAAGCCCGAGGTCTCGAGCCCGGCGGCGCGGTCCAGCGCGCGCTGGCGGCGCATCAGCGTCACGAGCGCGGCGCTGCCCGACAGCAGGGCACGACCCGCAGGCACCGCGTTCAAGATGCGGTGGCCTCCAGGAAGGCGCGCTCGGCGGCCAGCAGATAGTCCTTCATCAGGCGCCGAACGCGCGGCCGGTCGCCGGCGACGAAGGCCGCGTGCAGCGCC
>JAGWTJ010000410.1 GCA_028869005.1 Burkholderiales bacterium
GCCCAAGCGCCCTGCCCCGGCCTCGCCAGTCCGACGCGGAGGCGAGCGGCGAAAGCAGCCTCGTCTACGCCGATGACGCACTGGTCGTCGTCGACAAGCCGGCCGGGCTGCTGTCGGTGCCGGGACGCGGCGAGACGGGGCGCGAGCATCTCGTCGCGCGGGTGCAGCGCCGCTTCGCCGACGCCCTGGTCGTGCATCGGCTCGACCAGGCGACCTCGGGTCTCGTCGTCTTCGCGCGCGGCACCGCCATGCAGCGCGCGCTGTCGAAGGCGTTCGCGGCGCGGCTCGTCACCAAGCGCTACGAGGCGCTGGTGCAGGGCATCGTCGAGGCCGACGAAGGCGCGATCGACCTGCCGCTGGCCGCCGACTGGCCGCATCGACCGCGCCAGCGCGTCGATCCCCTGCGCGGCAAGCCGTCGCTCACCCGCTGGCGCGTGCTCGGCCGCGACGCGGCGCTCGCGCGCACGCGGCTGCAGCTCGAACCCGTGACCGGCCGTTCGCACCAGTTGCGCGTGCACCTGCTGGCCATCGGGCATCCGATCGTCGGCGATGCGCTATACGCGCCCGAGTGGCCCGCGCCGCGGCTCATGCTGCACGCCTGCGTGCTGGCGCTGCCTCATCCCGCGAACGGCTCCACCCTGACGGTGCACAGCGCCGTGCCGTTCGAGCTCTGACGCCGTCGGCGCGATGTCCTCGGGACGCTACATCATGAAACCCCGGGGTCCCCGGACGGGTCAGCATCGCAAGCGATCCGCATGAACGCACTCCCGCACCGATTGCCAGCGCGCGCCCAGCAGCTCGTGCAGGAACTCGCGCTGCAGCCTCACCCCGAAGGCGGCTTCTTTCGCGAGGTGTACCGCTCGCCGCTCACCGTGCAGCCGGCCGATGGACGGTCGGCGCGCAGCGCGCTGACGACGATCGACTTCCTGCTGGCGCGCGGCCAGTTTTCGGCCTGGCACCGGGTGCGCTCGGACGAGGTCTGGCACCTGCTCGAAGGCGAGGGCCTGCGGCTGTGGCTGATAGCGCCGCCACTGAGCAGCGCCGGCGCGATCGATCTGCGTCGCACCGGGGCGCAACCGCGGCTGCGACACGTCGTGCCGGCCCATTGGTGGCAGGCGGCAGAACCGCTCGGCGAGTACGCGCTGGCCGGTGCCACCGTGGGGCCGGGCTTCGACTTCGCCGACTTCGCGTTCGGCCGCGATCACGCCGAACTGCGCCAGGCGCTGCGCCGGCTCGCGCCGGGAGCGCAGCGGCTGCTCTGACGCGCGTGCGAGCCGCCCCCTCACGCCGCGAGCCAGGCGGTGAGGTCGGCCTCGAGCTTGGCCAGATCGGCCTGGCGCGTGTACATCATGTGCCCGGCGTCGTAGTAGCGATGCTGCACGCGCGCCAGCACCTCGGCAGGCACGTCCAGTTGCGCCAGGCTCCAGTCGCTCGCGCTGTAAGGCGTGCCGAGGTCGTAGCGGCCGCTGGCGGCCAGCACGCGCAGGTTCGGGTTGCGCCTGAGCGCGCGCGCCAGGTCGGGGCTCGTCGATGCGAAGCCCATGCGCGGCGTGCCTTGCCCGTCATTGCGCTGCCAGTTCCAGCCGCGGTGGGCGTCGTGGTTGAGCAGCTCGTAGCGCTGCTCGATCTCGATGCCGAGCTGCTCGCGGAAATACGCCATCGCCGCCATCGTGTACGGCGCCACCGTGGCCTCGATGCCCGGATCGAACTCGAACTCGCGCTCGCGGCTCGCCGCCAGCGGTCCGGTGCCGCGCGCATCGAGCCGGCCGACCTGCAGCCCACTGCTGCGCAGTG
>JAGWTJ010000411.1 GCA_028869005.1 Burkholderiales bacterium
CCGCTCACCGGCCTGCCGCGCACGCGCATGGACGTGGCGCGCCGCCAGGTGCTGCTGCTCGAACCGCTGGAGCGGCCGCGCGTGCTGGCGCTCGATCTGCTGCGCCGCGCCGGCCTGCGCGTCGACGTGGCGGCCTCGCTCGAACAGGCGCGCGCCGCGCTGCAAGAGCGCCGGCCCGAGCTGCTCGTCACCGGCCTGCCCTCCGACCGCGGCGAGTGCGCCGCACTGATCGAGGAGCTGCGCGCCGTGCAGCCGCGCCTGCGCGTGGTCGAGCTGGTCGACGACGACAGCGCCTTCGCGCTTTCGCTGCCGGGCAGCGGGCGCGCCGCGCGCATCGGCCGCCACGACCTCGCGCGCACGCTGGTGCCGGCGGTCACGCAGGAGCTCGACGCGGCCTACGCCGGTTTGGCGGGCTGATACGAAGTCGCCCGAACACCGTTCGCCCTGAGCTTGTCGAAGGGCCCCGCGCTGCATCTCGGCGGGCTTCGACAAGCTTGTATGGTTTCCCCTCCTCAACCACGAGAAGGAGAAGCGAGATGCCGGGCGAGGAGGGACATCGACAGGCATCGGCGGAAGCAGCAGGCATCCGACCGACCCGCTGAGACGCATCCCACCCGCCGCATCGAGCGTCGATAAGGAACCTGGCGCGGCCGCGAAGCCAGCGCCGATTCGTTGCAAGCTCACGCCGCTGCGGCAAGCCCCACGCCCGGCGATCGCGATTGCACCATGAAAGCGAATTCGCCTGTCGAGCCGATGAGCTTCATCGGCGTGGACGTGGCCAGCACGCACCTGGACGTGGCCGAGCACGGCCAGTCCGGGGTGCGGCGCATCGCCAACGACGACAGCTCGATCCGGCGCTGGCTGGCCGGCCTGCCGCGCACGGCGGTCTTGGCGATGGAGGCCACCGGGCGGTATCACCTGCGGCTGGCCGAGCTGGCGCACGAGCGCGGGCTGCGCGTGTACGTGCTCAACCCGCGCGACGTCAAGCACTACGCGCGCGCGGTGGGCCAGCGCGGCAAGACCGACCGGCTCGATGCGCTCGTGCTGGCGCGCTACATCGCCCACGAGCATGGCCAGCTGCACGCCTGGCAGTCCAGCACGGCGCCGCTGCAGCGGCTGCAAGAGCTGCTGCGTCGGCGCGCCACGCTGGTACGCCACACGACAGCACTGCGCCAGGGCCTGCAGGACCAGCCGGCGCTGCTGCAAGCCGTGCTGCAGCCGCTGAAGACGGCCGTGGCGGGGCTGGACAAGCAGATCGCCCAGGCGGCCGCCGCCGTCCCCGATGGCGCTCAGGCGTTGCAGCACATCACCTCCGTGCCCGGGCTGGGGCTGCTCAGCGCAGCCGCGCTGCTGGCGTTGTTCACTCGGCTGTCTTCGGCCGGGGCGGACACGGTGGTGGCCTTCACCGGGCTGGACCCGCGCCCGATGGACTCGGGCAAGCGCCGTGGCCGGCGTTGCCTGTCCAAGCGCGGGCCCGCCGAGCTGCGCCGGCTGCTGTTCAATGCCGCCATGTCGGCCGCGCGCACCTCGAGCTGGCGCGCGCTGTACGAGCGCGAACGCGCCAAGGGCTTGCCCAGCACAGCGGCCCTGATCGTGCTCGCGCGCAAGCTCGTGCGCGTCGCCTTCAGCCTGTTCAAGAACCGCAGCGACTTCGACCCTGCGCGTCTGCGCACCAACGGCCGCGCTTGACAGCGACCATAGAACCTCAGCCCGAACGGTGGGAAGCGCTTCATCTCAATCGGCGACGAACACGGTGCGTTCGCCGAAGCGTTCGGCCGCCACCGGATGGCCGAA
>JAGWTJ010000412.1 GCA_028869005.1 Burkholderiales bacterium
TGGTCGCGGAGCTGCTGCGCCGCTACCCGGTCGGCCGCGTGTGGGTGCGAGACTGCGTCGAACCCCCGGTGCGCTGCCTGCGCCGTGGCGAATCGACCGCCAAGGCAATGTTCATTTCCGCGCTGGGCGCCGGCCTGCGCCGTCAGTTGCACGCGGCGGGCATTCCGGCAAACGACGGCTTCAGCGGCCTGCACGATTTTTCCACCGTGCGTCCGTTCGGCGACAAGATGCGCCGCTTCCTGGCCGCGCTCGGCCCGCGACCGCTGCTGCACGTCCATCCCGGGCGAGTGGACGCAGCGCTGCTTGGCTGCGATGCGCTGACCACGCCGCGCGAGGCGGAGCTGGCCTACCTCGCGTCAGATGAATTCGCCGACGATCTCGCCACGGCCGGCGTGCGACCGGCACGCTTCGCCGAGCTCACAGAGTGCGCCGGCAGCAGAGCCTCGCGCCGATGACCGGCACGCAATCACCGTACATCGGCCGCTTCGCGCCCTCGCCCAGCGGGCCGCTGCATTTCGGCTCGCTGGTCGCCGCCGTCGGCAGTTGCCTCGAGGCACGCCGCCACGGCGGGCGCTGGCTGCTGCGCATCGAGGACGTCGATGCGCCACGCACGGTAGCCGGCGCGGCGGACGCGATCATCGCCACGCTCACGCGCTTCGGCTTCGAATGGGACGCAGACATCGCCTGGCAGAGCCGGCGTACCGAGGCCTACGCGGCCGCGCTCGAGCGCCTGAAGGCCGACGGCCACGTCTTTCCCTGTGCGTGCACGCGGCGCGAACTGGCCGACTCCGCCCTCACCCGCGACGGCTCGCACCGCTACCCGGGCACCTGCCGCGATGGCCTGCCGCCGGGACGCAGCGCGCGCGCGTGGCGGGTGCGCGCAGCCGGCGTGGCCCGCTTCGACGATGCCATCCAGGGCCCGCAACAGGAAGACCTCGAAGCCGACGTCGGCGACTACATCGTGCTGCGGGCGGACGGCCTTTTCGCCTACCAGCTCGCTGTCGTCGTGGACGATGCCGAGGCGGGGGTGACGCATGTGGTACGCGGCGCCGACCTGCTAGATTCGACCGCGCGCCAGATCCACCTGCAGCGCCTGCTCGGCCTGCCGACGCCGGCCTACGCCCACCTGCCGGTCGCCACCAATGCTGCAGGCGAGAAGCTCTCCAAGCAGACGCTCGCGCAGGCCATCGACGACCATCCACCGGCCGCAGCGCTCACCGCGGCGCTGGCCTTCCTCGGCCAGCGACCACCGCGCGACCTGGCGCAGGCCCCGCTCGCGCGCGTGTGGGACTGGGCGCTCGCCAACTGGTCGCTCGCCAACGTAGCGCGCCGGCGCCACGCCGTTGCGCCGGAACTCACCTGAGGAGGACTCCATGATCGAAGACGACGCCGGCCTGCGCAGGCTGCTCCAGGATACCCGCACGATCGCCGTGATCGGCATGTCGGCCAACCCCGAGCGCGCCAGCAACGAGGTCGCGCAGTACCTGCGCCGGGCGGGCTACACGATCATCCCGGTGAATCCGGCCTGCGCGGAAATCCTGGGCGAGAAGTGCTACCCCAGCCTGCGCGAGGTGCCGGTGCCGATCGACCTGGTCGACGTGTTCCGCAAGCCCGACGATGTGATGCCTGTCGTCGAGGACGCGATCGCCGTCGGTGCAAAAGCGGTGTGGCTGCAACTCGGCGTGATCGCGACCGAGGCCGCGGCACGGGCCGAAGCCGCAGGGCTGGCAGTGGTGATGGATCACTGCACCAAGATCGAGCACCGCAGGCTTGTCCTCGGCTGAGTA
>JAGWTJ010000144.1 GCA_028869005.1 Burkholderiales bacterium
AGCGACAGCGCCTGCTCCATCGACAGCACGGTGCGCCGCCGCGTCGAACGATGGACGTTCACTGGACGACCCCTGCCTCTTGCGGACCTGACATGGCCATGAAGTTGCTTTCAGCCGCCGGCGATCGGCGGCGCCAGGATGACTTCGTCGTCGTCGTGCACCGGATGGTCGCGATGGGCGTGTTCACGGTTGACCGACACCAGCACGACGTCGATGTATTCGAACGCGCTCTCGAAGCGCTTGTCGCGCGTCGGCAGCCAGTCGAGCAGCCTGCCGACGTTGTCGATCCCGGCCGGCAGCACGATGTCTTCCGACTCGCGTCCCAGACTGTCGCGCAGCCACGCCGAGTACCTCAGCTTCATCGACGCTCGATCGACGCTCAATCGGCAGCCACCGCGGCCTCGGCCGAGCGTGGCGCGGCCGCCGCCTGCATGCGCTTGTCGTGGATCGCGCGCGCCACCTTCTCGGGCGTCATCGGCGGCTCGAAGATGCGCACGCCGGCGGCGTTGTACAGGGCGTTGGCGATGGCCGGCGCGATGACGATGGTCGGCAGCTCCGAGATGCCCTTGGCGCCGTACGGCCCCTCCGCACAGTTGCTCTCGATCAGGTGCATCTCGATGGGCGGCATCTCGGGCGCCGTGATCAGCTTGTAGTCGCGAAAGCACGCGTTCTTCAGCAGGCCCTTGTCGATGCGCATGCCCTCGCTGAGCGCGTAGCCCAGGCCGATCGCGATGCCGCCTTCGACCTGACCCTCGAGGCCCATGCGGTTGATGACGCGGCCCACGTCCTGCGCGACGGTGATCTTGTCGACCACGATCTCGCCGGTCAGCGTATCCACCGTGATCTCGGCCACGTGCACCGCGTGCGCATAGGCGGCGGAGTGGTCGGAGACGTGCTTGGCGCCCTCGGGCTCGCTCTTGGGCTCGTAGTAGTCGGTGACCATCACCAGCTCGGGCTCGGGCTGGAAGTGCATCTGGCGCAGCAGCCGCTCGAGCTTGATGATCGGCGCGCCGTCGCGCTCGCGCACCACCGAACCGTCGCGCAGGTCGAGCTCCGCGGCCGGCTCGCCGAGCATCTTCTCGGCCGCCGCCAGGATCTGCGCCCTGGCCTTGCGCGCGGCGCGCCGCGCGCCGTTGCCGGCGATGAAGGTGGTGCGCGACGCGTGCACGCCGACGTCCCAGGGGGCGATGTCGGAGTCGTTGTTGATCAGCGTGACGTGCTCGAGCGGCACGCCCAGCTCCTCGGCGGTGATCAGCGTGATGACCGCGTCGATGCCCTGGCCGATCTCGGAAGCGCCGCTGATGACGGTGACGCGCGCGTAGTCGTCGACCTTGAGGATGGTGCCGATGCCGTCGGACTTGTGGATCTTGGCGCCGCCGGCGTTGTGGATCGACGACGCCAGCCCGATGCCCTTCTTGTAGCGGCCGGGTGCGTCGCGCAGCGCCGCGTACTCCTTGCGCTTGCGGCTGTAGTCGCTGGCCGTGGCGGCGGCCTCGAGGCATTCCACCAGCGCGCACTCGCGCAGGAAGGACTTCTGCGGCGTGACCTCGCCCGACAGCTGGGCGTTCTTCAGATGGAACTCGAGCGGGTCGATGTCGACCAGGTCGGCCAGCATGTCCATCTGCTGCGCCGTGGCCCAGGTGGTCTGCACGTTGCCGTAGCCGCGGAACGACCCGGCATACGGGTTGTTGGTGTAGATCGCCTGCGCCTTGAACGACACCACCGGCACGCGGTAGTGGCCCGAGGTGGTGCGCATCATGATGACCGGGATGGTCGGCCCCCAGGACGTGTAGGCACCGTTGTCCAGCAGCGCGTCGACGCTGCGGAAGGTCAGCACGCCGTCGCGCGTGCAGCCGGTGCGCATGTGGATGATCACCGACTGGCGCGTCGGCGAGGCGCGGAACTCCTCGGGCCGCGTGTACGTCACCTTCACCGGCCGGCCGGTCTTGCGCGCCAGCAGCGCGGCGATCGGCTCGTACGGGTAGACGTCGAGCTTGGAGCCGAAGGCGCCGCCCACCGGCGGCTGCATGACGCGGATGTCGCCCGGGTCCATGCCCACCGCCGGCGCCAGGTCCATCTTGTAGTTGTACGGGTACTGCGTCTGCGTCCAGATCGTCAGCTTGCCGTTGTGGTCGAAGTCGGCGATCGCGCACGACGTGCCCATGCAGCAGTGCGTCACGTGGTGCGGGCGGAACACGCTGTCGACGATCAGGTCGGAGGACGCTTCGGCGGCGGCCAGGTCGCCGTGCTCGAACTGGAACGCCAGGCTCTTGTTGCCGGGAAAGCCGTCGTGGATCTGCGGTGCGTCTTCGCGTGCGCCGGCCTCGGGCGTGAAGACGCCGGGCAGATCCTCGTACTCGACCTCGATGAGCGCGAGCGCGCGCGCGGCGATCTCCTCGCTCTCGGCGGCGACGGCGGCGACCTCGTCGTGCTCGCAGCGCACCTTGTCCTTGAGCGCCGCGTTGTCGCGCACGAAGCCGAACTTCATGCCGGTGGCGTCGGCGCCGGTGAGCACGGCGTGCACGCCGGGCAGCGCGCGCGCCGCCGCGGTGTCGATGCGCACGATGCGCGCGTGCGGCCGGCCGGCGAACAGCACCTTGCCGTAGAGCATCTGCGGCAACACCATGTCGTTGATGTAGCGCGTCTTTCCGATGGCCTTGTCGGGCGCATCGGGCTTCTTGACGCGCTCGCCGATCAGGGTCTTCTTGGCGATGGGGGTGGCGACGGTCGTCTTGGCCATGAGGGGCCTCCGCGGTTCAGGTCGGCTAGGGGTGGCTGCGGCTGCGCGCGCTGGCCCCGATCAGCCCTTCTCGGCCACGGATTGCACCGCGTCGAGGATCTTCGTGTAGCCGGTGCATCGGCACAGGTTGCCTTCGAGGCCGCGGCACGCCTGCTCGCGTGTCAGGCCGGGCTGGTTCTCGAGCAGGTACTGCGCCTGCATGATCATGCCCGGCGTGCAGTAGCCGCACTGCACGGCGCCGTGGTCGACGAAGGCCTGCTGCAGCGGGTGCAGGCCCTCGGGCGTGCGCAGGCCCTCGATGGTGACGACCTCGCGGCCGTCGCAGTCGACGGCGTACATCAGGCAGCTGTTGACGGTCTGGCCGTCGACGCTGATCGTGCAGGCGCCGCACTCGCCCTCGCCGCAGGCGTACTTGGTGCCGGTGAGATCGAGCTTGTCACGCAGCATGTCCAGCGTCTTCATCGTCGCCGGCACGTCGAGGCGCACCTCGCGGCCGTTGAGCTTGAAGCGGATTTCAGTCTCGACGCAGATCATTGAGAACCTCTTCGACGAAAACTCGGACCAGATGGCCGCGATACCAGGCACTGGCGCGCACGTCATCGATGGGTTTGGCATCCTGGGCCGCCGCGTCGGCGGCCGCGGCGATGGTCGCGGCGTCGAGCGGCCGGCCTTCGAGCACGCGCTCGACATGGCGTGCGCGCAGCGGCGTCGGCGCCACCGATCCCATGGCCACGCGCACGCCGCTGAGTTTGCCCCCCGCCAGGCGCGCGCCGATGGCCAGCGACACGGTGGAGATCTCGAGCGCCGGACGCGGGCCGGACTTGCGGAACCGGCCGACGAAGTCGGCCGCGGGGCGCTCGAAGACGACGGCCGTCAGCAACTCGTCGGGCCGCTTGACGGTCTTGCCGGGACCGACGAAGAACTGCTCGAGCGGCACGCGCCGCGTCTGCACCGCGTCGCCGCGCCAGCAGGCCAGTTCGGCCGCCGCGCCGAGCGCGAGCAGGGGCGGACTCAGGTCGCCGGCCGGCGAGGCGTTGCACAGGTTGCCGCCCAGCGACGCCGCGTTGCGGATCTGTTCGCTGGCGAAGTGCTCGGCGGCCTCGACCAGCATCGGCGCGATCGCGGCCAGCCCGGCGTGCCGGCGGATCGCGCTGACGGTCGTCGTGGCGCCGATGCGCACTTCGCTGCCCGTGGTGTCGATGGTGCCGAGGCCCTCGACGCGGCGGATGTTGAGCAGCTTGGCCTGGTATCGGCGCGCGCCCGATTCGGTCTGCGGCGCCAGGTCGGTGCCGCCGCACAGCACCGTGGCATCGGCGCCGGCCATCGCCTGCAAGGCCTCGTCCAGCCGGTGCGGCGCGAGGTAGGTGGTGATCTCCTGCATGGGCTGCTCTCGATAGCAATGTCGGGTCGGCCGATGCTCAGAACTTGACCGGTTCACGGTAGCGCCCGAACACCTTGACCATTTCGTTCGTGATCTCGCCGACGCTGGCGTAGGCCTTGACCGCCTCGACGATGGCCGGCATCAGGTTGACGCCCGCGCTCGCGTCGGCGTGCACGCGCGCCAGCGCCTGCGCCACCGCCTTCGCGTCGCGCTCGGCGCGCACGCGCGCGAAGGAGGCGATCTGCGCATGTGCATCGGCCTCGTTGTACGGATGGAACTCGACCTCGCGCTCGGGCTCGGCCTCGTCGCTGCGGTAGCAGTTGATGCCGACCTTGCGGAAGGCGCCCGACTCGATGTCGCGCTGGCGCCGGTAGGCCTGCGCCGAGACGCGCGACTGCACGCTGCCTTCGGACACCTGCTTGACGATGCCGCCTTCGGCTTCGACCTCGGCCATGATGCGCTCCATCTCGTCGCGCATGCGGTTGGTGAGCGTCTCGACGTAGAACGAGCCGCCCAGCGGGTCGGCGGTGTCGGTGAGGCCCATTTCCTCGATCAGCAGCTGCATCGTGCGCAGCGACAGCCGCTGCGCGTACTCGCTCGGGATCGTATAGGCCTCGTCGAAGCAGCACAGCGCCATGGTCTGCGCGCCCGACAGCGCCGAGATCAGCGCGTAGTAGGCGCCGCGCACGATGTTGTTCTCGGGCTGCTCGGCGGTGAGCCCGCCGCCGCCGCCGCCGGCGATCATGCGCAGCCACATCGAGCCGGGCTGCGTCGCGCCGTACTGCTCTTTCATGATCTTGGCCCACAGCCCGCGGCCGGCGCGGAACTTGGCGACCTGCTCGAAGATGTTGCCGAAGATGTTGAAGTTGTACGACAGGCGCCCGGCGAACTCGTCCACCGGCAGGCCGCGCCGGATGACCTCGTCGGCATAGGCCTTGGCGATGCAGAAGGCGTAGGCCATCTCCTGCGTCGGCGTCGCGCCCGATTCGCGGATGTGGTAGCCGCACACCGACACCGGGCTGTACTTGGGCGCGTGCTTGGCGCAGTACTCGATGGTGTCGCCCACCAGCCGCAGCGACGGCTCGACCGGGAAGATCCAGGTGCCGCGGCCGATGAATTCCTTCAGGATGTCGTTCTGCGCCGTGCCGCGCAGCTTGCTCACGTCGTAGCCGCGCTTTTCGGCCATCGCGAGGTACATCGCGATCATGATCGCCGCCGCCCCGTTGATGGTGAGCGAGACGGTGATCTTGTCGAGGTCGATGCCGTCGAAGGCGATCTCGACGTCGCGCAGCGTGTCGATGGCCATGCCGACGCGTCCCACCTCGCCTTCGGACTGCGCGTCGTCCGAGTCGAGCCCGCATTGCGTGGGCAGGTCGAAGGCGACGTTGAGGCCGGTCTGGCCGTTGGCGATCAGGTACTTGAAGCGCGCGTTGGTGTCGGCGGCGTTGCCGAAGCCCGTGTACTGGCGCATCGTCCACGGCTGCTTGCGGTACATCAGCGAGTGGATGCCGCGCGTGAACGGGTATTCGCCGGGGCGGCCGAGCATCGCCAGGCCGCCGCTGGCCTGCAGATCGTCGGCCGTATAGAGCGGCTGGATGGCGAGGCCGGACTCGTTGAGTCGCGGCGGCAGATCGGGCGGCGTGTCGCGCTTCATTGGATGTGGGCCTTGATGTAGTCGCAGACCGCGTCGAGTCTGGAGCTGGTCGGAAAGATGCCCTTGAAGCCGAGCGCGCGCAGCTCGTCGTGGTCCTGCGCCGGCAGGTTGCCGCCGATGACCCAGAGCTTGTCGGCGAGGCCCGCCTCTTCGAGCAGCGGCTTCAGGCGTCGGCAGAACGACAGGTGCGCGCCGACCATGCTCGAGAGCGCGATCACGTCGGCGTCCTCCTCGAGCGCGATGCGTGTCACCTGCTCGGGCGTCTGCCGCAGTCCGGTGTAGATGACCTCGAAACCGGCGTCGCGCATCGCGCGCACCACCACCTTGGCGCCCTGGTCGTGGCCGTCGAGCCCCGGCTTGGCGAGCACGACGCGGATGCGCTTGCCGCCCATGTGCTCTTGACTCATGCGCTCAGCTCCTTGGCGATGATGGCCTTGAGGATTTCGCTCGTGCCGCCGCCGATCAGCGTGAAGCGCACGTCTCTCAGATAACGTTGCACCGGATACTCCATTGCATAGCCGTAGGAAGCGAGCACGCGCGCGGCCTGGTCGCAGATCATCGCCGCCGTCTCGCTGGCTTCGAGCTTGCACATCGCCGCCTCC
Organism: Burkholderiales bacterium; assembly: GCA_028869005.1. Taxonomy (GTDB): domain Bacteria; phylum Pseudomonadota; class Gammaproteobacteria; order Burkholderiales; family Burkholderiaceae_C; genus Rubrivivax. Next base: position 6,378 of record JAGWTJ010000144.1, read on the forward strand.
TTGTGATGCGGCCGGCCGGCGTCGCGCAGCCATGCCGCGTAATACACCAGTTGCGTCGCCGCTTCGAGCGCCGTGGCCATTTCGGCGAGCTTGAACTGGATCGCCTGGAAGCGGTTGATCGGCTTGCCGAACTGCTTGCGCTCGGCGGCGTAGCGCGTGGCCTCGGCCAGCGCCGCGCGCGCGATGCCCAGCGCCATCGCGCCGGTGATGATGCGGATCTCGGCCAGCGTCTTGCGCAGATGGCCTTCGCCGTCGCCTTCTTCCTGCGACAGGCGGTGCGTGTCGGGAACGAAGCAGTCGGCGAAGGCGACTTCCGAGGTCGGCAGCGCCCACACGCCCATCTTGTGGATCTCGCGGCCGACGACGAGGCCGGCGAACGAACGCTCGACAAGGAAGATGGTGAGCTTCTTCTCCTCGCCGGCGCGCGCGAAGACGGTGAAGAAGTCGGCCAGCGGCGCCGAGGTGATCCAGGTCTTCTGGCCGTTCAGCACGTAGCCGCCCGCCACCTTCTTCGCGCTGGTGGCGATGCCGCCCAGGTCCGAGCCGGCGTTGGGCTCGGTCATGCAGATGCCGCCGATCTTCTCGCCGCGCAGCGCCGGCACGAGCAGCCGCTGGCGGATGTCGGCGTTGCCCAGCATGTGCAGGAACTTGGTGCCCATCAGCGACTGCATCGCGGCCGCGCCGGCCAGCGACATCGAGCCGCGCGCGATCTCTTGCAGCGCGAGGCAGAACTCGACCAGGCCCACGCCCGAGCCGCCGACATCCTCCGGGTAACGCATGGCGAAGAAGCCCAGCCGCGCCAGCTCGTCGAACAGCGCGCGCGGAAACGCCCGCGCCTCGTCGATCGCCGCCGCCTGCGGCACGACGCGCTCGTCGACGAAGCGCGCGAACGCGTCGCGCACCGCGCGCTGGTCGTCGCTCAGGTCGTAATCCACCTCAGACCTTGCCCGGCTCGTAGCCGTAATGCACGCGTGCCGCCTCGGGCGTGACGACGCCGTTCCTCACCTCCTCGGCCAGCACCTTGCGGTCGCGGCGCTTCGGGTCGCCGTAGCCGCCGCCGCCGCCCGCCACCTGGTGGTAGATCGTGCCCTTGGGCACGCCGGTGATGAGGTCCTTGTTCTTCGGCACGACTTCGCTGCCGTCGGGATAGCGCAGCTTGATGAAGTTCAGCCCCGCACCGCCGCCGCCGAACAGGCCGAAGGCGCCTTCGAAGTCGCCGTCGCCGAAGGTGACGAGCTGCGTGTCCTCCGAGCCGATCTCGAAGATCGTCTCCACGCCCAGGCCGCCGCGCCACTGGCCGGGGCCGGCCGAGTCGGTGAGCAGCTCGTGGCGGATGAGGCGATGCGGCGTCTGCTGCTCGAACATCTCGTAGTCCTGGTCGAGCACGCCGCCCGAGGCGTCGATCATGCCGATGTGGTCGTAGCCGTCGGTGCCCTGCATCGCGCCCGAACCGCCCTTCAGACCCATGAAGCCGATGTCCACGTAGGCCTCGTTCCGCTCGGGGTCGGTGCCGGTGGTCAGCGAACACAGGAGGTTGTTCCAGCCGGCGGTGACGCGGTCGGGCATCGCGGGGCCGAGCGCGCGCTGGATGGCGTCGGCGTTCGGCGGACACAGATGGTTGCCGAAGGTGGTGGCCTTCGGATAGGCGGCGTTGAGGATCGTGCCTTCGGGGATCACGATCTCGATCGGCTGCACCATGCCCTCGTTGTGCGGGATGTCGGGGTTGACCATCTGCAGCAGCGTGAGGATGGTGGCCGACGCGCTCGACGTGTAGGTGCCGTTGACGAAGCCGTTGGTCTGCGCGTCGGTGCGCGAGTAGTCGAACTTGATCGACTTGTCGTGCACGTCGATGTCGACGCGGATCGTGTACTTGCTGCCGACGTTCTTGCCGTCGTAGTAGACCGAGCCCTCGCCCGAGTAGCGGCCGTTCGGGATCTTGGCGATCTCGGCTTCCATCATCTTGCGCGTGGCCTCGAACAGCGCCTGCTTGTGCGACTCGAAGCTCGCCAGGCCGTACTTGTCGATCAGCTCGAGCAGGCGCCGCTCGCCGACCGTGCAGGCGCCGATCTCGGCCTTCATGTCGTGCTGCACGATGTCCAGGCGGATGTTGGCGAAGATCAGGTTCCACACATCCTTGCGCAGCTTGCCGCGCTCGTAGACCTTGACCGCCGGGATGCGCAGCGCCTCCTGCCAGACCTCGACCGCGTTCGGGTTGTAGCCGCCGCGCACGTTGCCGCCGATGTCGGCCTGGTGACCCTTGACGGCCGTCCACGCCACGAGCTTCTCGCCGTGGAAGACGGGCTTGTAGACGGCGACGTCGTTGTTCTGGTTGCCCAGGCTGAAGACGTCGTTGTGGAAGATCACGTCGCCCGGGTAGATCTCGTCGCCGAAGTACTCGCGGATGTACTTGCACACCGGCGCCAGCGAGAACGCCAGGATCGGCAGGTTCTCGGTCTGCTCGAGCATGCGGCCTTCGGCGTCGTACAGGCCCGTCACGTAGTCCTTGGCCTCGCACAGGATCGGCGAGCGCGTCGTCTGCTCCATCGAGATGCTCATCTCGTCGGTGATCGACTTGAAGGCGCGCGCGTACACCGACAGCAGGATGGGATCGATCTTGTCGCTCATCACTTCACTCCCTGGGCACGGAGGCCGGAGGCCACCAGATCCTCGCGCCCCTTGGCGAACAGCACGAAGGAGCCGAGCGCGTCGACCACGCAGTCGAACGAGGCGCCGACGAAGATCGCCGTCGTCTCCTGCTCGACGAGCGCCGGCCCGTCGATGCGATTGCCGTGGCGCATGCGGTGGCCGTCGTAGACCGGCAGCTCGGCGTAGGCGCGCGTCTCGGGGACGTAGATGCTGCGCCGACCCTTGAGCGCGCGCGCCGCGTCGGCGCCGGCCCAGGGCTCCT
>JAGWTJ010000413.1 GCA_028869005.1 Burkholderiales bacterium
GTGCTCGCGATCTGCGAGCAACTCGGGGCGCGCCGCTACCTCAACGTCGCAGGCGGACGTGCGCTGTACGACGAGGCCCGCTTTGCCGAGCGCGGCATCGCGCTGAGCTTCCTCGACGCCTATGCCGGATCGACGAGCTCGGTCGTCGAACGCCTGTTCGGCCCTGGTGCCGAAGCGCCCGAGACCGTGCGCGGCGAGATCCTGGCCTCACTCGCGGATGCGGCATGACGCGGCTTGTGCTGCTCACCTCGCGCGGCGGCGGGCACTGCATGCACATCGCCGAGGAGATCGAGTGTGGCGCGCTGGCGGGGCTGGAACTGGTGGCCATCGTGACCGACAACCCCGAGGCCGAGATACTGGCCAAGTGCCGCCACCGTGCTCTGCGCTGCGAGTTGCTGGCGTGGCCGGGACGCGAGCGCGCCGCCGAGCACGACGAAAGCCTGGCGCGCCATCTCGAGACGCTGGCGCCCGACCTGGTGGGCCTCGTCGGGTGGCTGCGCATCGTGCGCCGGGCGACGCTGGCGCGTTGGGGCGAACGGCTGTTCAACCTGCATCCGTCGCTGCTGCCGGCGCATCCGGGATTGGACGCGATTGCTCGTGCCTGGCGCGGCGGGGAGCGGCGGCTGGGCGCGACGCTGCACGGCGTCGATGCCGGCGTCGACACCGGTGCGGTGCTGGCGCAACTCGCGGTCCGCCTGGGTGCCGACACTTCGCTCGAGGCGGCGACGGCCGCCGTGCACCGCACCGAGGCTGCGCTGCTCAGCCGGGCGCTGAAGGCACGGCTCGCCGATGGCCGCTGGCCGGCGGCGCCGCTCACTTGGCCCGATCTCGAGGACAAGCCATGAACATCGTCTACTTCGATCCCGGCCTTGCCGGCCATGGCGGCCACAACGCGGCGATGCTGGCCGAGTTCGAGCAGGCGCTGGTACGCGAAGGCGGACACGAGCTCACCGTGCTGGCCGCGGCGCGGCTGGCGGGCGCTGGCCTTGCGGGCTCGGCGCTGCGCCTGGTGCCGCTGTTCGATGTCGAGGGCTACCAGAGCTTCGACGGCGCTGCGCTCGCCGGCGGCCGGCCACAAGCGGCGATCGAGCGCGCGCTCGGGCGTGCCGAAGCGCTGCTGGCGCGCGCCGACGCCCTGCTGATGCCCACCGCCTATCCCTTGCACGTGCAGGCGCTCGGACGGCGCGCGGAGCTGCTCGCCGGGCGGCGCGTCGTGCTGGCCCTGATGCTGCCATCGTCGTACTGGGCGCGCGACTCGGAGGCTGCGGGAATCGTCGACGCTGCATTTGCCGAAGGCCTGGGCGCGCTCGCGTCGAGCACGGCCTTGTTCGCGTATTCGGAGACCGGCGGCTTCGACCTAGGCGCCGAGCGCTTGCGCCTGCCGACACTGCTGCCGCCGGTGGCTGCGCCGACCATGGCGCTGTTGCGTGCGCTGGCCACCGCCCCCGGTGCGCGGCTCGATGGCCGGACACCCGTGGTCGGCTTTTTCGGCTCACCGTTTCGCAGCAAGGGCTTCGAGCTGCTCGCCGCGGCGGTGCGCTGCCAGATCGCTAGCGGGCGTGCGCCGCGCTGCCGGGTGCGCCTGGCGCTGCCGGCCCAGCATGAAGCACTTGCGCGCGCCGTCGCGCTGGCGCCCTGGGTCGAGGTCGTCGACGTGGGCACCAGCAATGAGGACTACCTGCGCGCGATGGCGGCAGTCGACGCCGTGTGGACCTTCTACGACCCCGGCGAATACAAGCGCAAGATGAGCGGCATCGTCCCCGAGGCCATCGCGC
>JAGWTJ010000414.1 GCA_028869005.1 Burkholderiales bacterium
CGATCCCCCGCGGGGATGCGGGCCGGCTTGGGAGCGGCCCGGCGCTCGGCCCGCCCTGCGGTACCGCTCAGTTGCCGGCCGTGACGCGGTTGCGGCCTTCGCGCTTGGAGCGGTAGAGCGCCTGGTCGGCGCGGTCGATCAGCGTCTCCAGCGGCTCGCCAGGCTTCCAGCAGGCCACGCCGAGCGAGACGGTGATGTTGCCGATGGTCTCGTAGTTGGCGCCGCGGCGGATGCGCGCGCCGGCGATGGTGGTGCGGATCTGCTCGGCCAGCGCGCTCGCGCCGGCCAGCGCCGTGCCCGGCAGCAGCACCACGAACTCCTCGCCGCCGTAGCGGGCCACCAGGTCGCGCCCCTTCACGCAGGAACGGATCGCCAGCGCCACGTTCTTGAGCACGGTGTCGCCGAAGACGTGGCCGTACTCGTCGTTGATGCGCTTGAAGTGGTCGAGGTCGATCAGCACCACGCTCGGCCCGGCCTCGCCCGGCGCCTGCTCGCGCAGCAGCCGCTCGATCGTCTCGTCGAAGCCGCGCCGGTTCGCCACGCCGGTGAGCGAGTCCATGGTCGCCTGCACCTTGGCGAGATCGAGTTCGGCGCGCAGCTTCTCCAATTCGGAGGTGGCCGACAGCAGCCGCTGCGACAGCACCGCCAGGCTGGCGCCGGTGTCGCGCGAGTCGCTCAGCAGCGCGTCGATCTCGGCGCCCAGCCCGGCCGGCGCGCCGAGGCTGGCGATGCGGCCGCTCTTGGCCTGCAGCGAGGCGGTGAACTCGGTGACACGTTCGCCGGTGGCACTGGCGCTCTGGCCGACCGAGTCGATCACCGCGCGCAGGCCGTCCGACACCTGGTGCGCCGCGTTCGCCGCGGCGTCGAGGATGTGGCGGCGGTACAGCGTGTGCACCAGCTCGTCGCCCAGCGGCACGCCGTTGGCGCGTGCCGAATCGACCTCGGCGCGCAGGTCGGTGTTGCGGCCGGCGAGGTAGTCGTACCAGACGGCGTAGGTGATGGGGTGCAGGGGCGCCGGCTGCTGCGCCATCATCGGGATGGCCAGGCGCAGCAGCTCGGCAGAGCGGTCCTTCGAATCCGGGTAATGCATGTGAGGCCCCAACGTCTCCTGCGAATCCGATCCTGCGTCGGGATCAGGTGACGATTGTGGGCCATTCATGGGCTGACCGACTCAGAAATGAGCCGAAGCAGTGCCGATTCCGACGAACTCGAGGCTGACTTCGTCGCCCGGCATGGCCGCCGGGGCTCCCACCCAGGTGCCGGTGCTGACCACCGTGCCGGCCGGCAGCGTGCGGTGGCGCGCGGTGGCGTGGCGCAGCCAGCCGGGCAGCACGAAGGCGGGGTCGCCGCAGCTGTGGGTGCCACGGCGCGTGAGCGGCGCCTGCATGCCGATGACGAGCCGGCATTCCTGCGCCGACCAGTCGCGCGGCACGAACGGCACCCACTCGCCCAGCACCAGCGCGGCGTGCGAGGCGAGGTCGGCCAGGCGCAGCAGCGCCGGCGCGGCCAGGCCCTGCTGCCAGCGCGAATCGACGATCTCGATGGAGACCGCCATCGCATCCACCAGCGCCGCGGCCGAGGCCAGGTCCAGCTCGGCCGCGAGCGCCGCATCGACCGCGCGGCCGAGGCGCAGCGCGATCTCCGACTCCACCAGGCGCGTGTGCAGCGGCCAGCGCGTCGCGTCGCCGGGGCTGGCCCACACGCCGGCCGGCGGCAGCGGCGCGTGCGTGAGCGGCTGGCTGCGCCCGGGGCCGCCGGACTTCCAGTG
>JAGWTJ010000145.1 GCA_028869005.1 Burkholderiales bacterium
GCGGGCCGCCGCCGTGCACGACGACGGGGTTCATGCCGACCAGCTTGAGCAGCACGATGTCCTCGGCGAAGTCCTGCTGCAGCGCCGGGTCGGTCATGGCGTTGCCGCCGTACTTGATGACCAGTGTCTTGCCGTGGTATTTGCGGATGTAGGGCAGCGCCTGCGCCAGGATCTCGGCCTGGTCGCGCGGCGTGACATGGCTGAGGTCGTGTTCGACGGCGCTGGCGGGAGCTTTCATGGCGGCGGGCGGGGAGCGGCGAGATGCGCGAATTGTAGGAAGCGGCGGGCGGCGAGGCGCTCGCTCGCCCGCGGCACCCGAAGCCGGCACCCGAAGCCGACAAGGGCGCGATGCGGCACACTGCGTACCCCGCCGCCGGCATCCTCGGGTGCCGGTGCCGTTCGTTCTCCGGAGCCGAGCCGTGCATGCCTACGCCCAGACCCTCGTCGCTGCCATTGCCGCCGTGCTCGTCGCCTCGTCTGCGCTCGCGCAGGCGCCGCAGAGCGCGGGCGAGGTGATGAAGGTCGACCGGCCCGGCGCCCGCGTCACGCTCAAGCACGACGGCATCCGCAGCCTGGACATGCCGGCCATGACGATGATCTTCCGCGTACGCGACCCCAAGCTGCTCGACGGCGTGGCGGTGGGGGACCGCGTGCGCTTTTCCGCCGAGAAGATCGACGGCAACTACACCGTCACCGCGCTCGTCAGGGCGTCCTGACCTTGCCCGCTTCGTCGCCGCCGTTGGGTCGGCGCCTGCATCCGCTTCGAGGAGTCCTGCCGTGAGCCGAGACTACGCCACGCTCGTGAATCATCAGGTGCGGCTCGCCGCGCGCCCGGTCGGCCTGCCTAAGCCGGGCGACTGGCGCCACGCGGAGGAGGCGGTGCCGCCGCCCGAAGAGGGCGGCCTGCTGGTCGAAGTGCTCGCGATCTCGATCGACCCGGCCATGCGCGGCTGGATGAACGAGGGCCGCAGCTACATCGCGCCGGTGGCGCTGGGCGACGTGATGCGCGCCGGCGGCATCGGCCGCGTGCTGGCGTCGCGGCATCCGGGCTACGCCGTCGGCGATCTCGTCAGCGGCAGCACCGGCGTGCAGCAGTACTGGAGCGTGCCGGCCGAGCAGATGCACAGCGCGGGCCCGGCGAAGATCGACCTGCGCCTGGGCAGCATCGGTCAATGGCTGAATGTGCTCGGCATGCCGGGCATGACGGCCTACTTCGGCCTCACCGAGATCGGCCGGCCGCGCGCGGGCGAGACGCTCGTCGTTTCCGGCGCATCCGGCGCCGTCGGCCAGACCGTGGGCCAGCTCGGCAAGATCCTGGGCCTGCGCGTGGTGGGCATCGCCGGCGGGCCGGCCAAGTGCGCGTGGGTGGTCGAGGAACTCGGCTTCGATGCCTGCATCGACTACAAGGCGCCGGCTGCGGCCGGCGTCGAGCGCTGGGACGCGGTGCGCGAGGGCCTGGCCCGGCATTGCCCGGACGGCGTCGACATCTACTTCGACAACGTCGGCGGCGACATCCTCGACGCCGTGCTCGCGCGCATCAGGCGCCATGCGCGCATCGTGATCTGCGGCGCGATCAGCCAGTACAACGCCGACGGCGGCGTGGCCGGGCCGAAGAACTACCTGGCGCTGCTCGTGCAGCGCGCGCGCATGGAAGGCATGGTCGTGTTCGACTGGGCCGAGCGCTACCCGCAGGCCGTGGCCGAACTTGCCGGCTACCTGAAGGACGGCCGCATGAAGAGCCGCGAGGACATCGTGGCCGGCGGCGTGGCCGCCTTCCCGGCCACGCTGCTTCGACTGTTCAGCGGCGAGAACTTCGGCAAGCTCGTGCTCGAGATCGCGCCGGTCTGATCGGACGCGGGCGGTGCGCGCCGCCGCCGATCAGAAGTGGATGCCGCGCATCATCTGCTCGAGCGCGATCGCCTCGGCGCTCAGTTGCGGCTTGGGCGCACTCTTGTCGCCCTTGGCCGCCGCCGAGTCGGGGAACATGCGGAAGCTCGTGTTCATCACGATCTGCGCCACGCGCGGCGCCAGCGCGTGCAGCACCTCGCCGACCACGCCCAGCCGCGTGGCGATGCGCACCGGCTTGTTGACGCAGGCCTGCGCGATCATGTCGGCGGCGTCCTCGGGGCTGAGCGTGGGCACGTTGTTGTAGATCTTGGTCGGCGCGATCATCGGCGTGCGCACCAGCGGCATGTTGATGGTCGTGAACGTGATGCCCTGGTCGGCGTACTCGCTCGACGCGCAGCGCGTCCAGGCGTCCAGCGCCGCCTTGCTCGCCACGTAGGCCGAGAAGCGCGGCGCGTTGGTCAGCACGCCGATCGAGCTGATGTTGACGACGTGCCCCTTGCGCCTGGCCACCATCGCCGGCAGCAGGCCCAGCGTGACGCGCAGGCAGCCGAAGTAGTTGAGCTGCATCGTGCGCTCGTAGTCGTGGAAGCGCTCGTAGCTGCTCTCGATGGCGCGGCGGATCGAGCGCCCGGCGTTGTTGACGAGGAAGTCGACGCCGCCGTGCTGCTCGAGCAGCCGCTTGACGAAGCGGTCGCAGTCGGCCATGTCGGCCAGGTCGACCGCGTAGGCGACGAAGGCGTGGCCGCGCGCCTTGGCCTCGGCACAGGCCTCGTCGAGCTTGTCCTGGTCGCGCCCGCAGATGACGGTGGTGGCGCCGGCCTCGGCGAACTTGTGCGCGGCGGCCAGGCCGATGCCCGAGCTGCCGCCGGTGACCAGCACCACCTTGCCCGCCACCGTGCCGGCCAGCGAGCGGTCGATGAAGAGGTCGGGGTCGAGATGGCGTTCCCAGTAGTCCCACAGGCGCCAGGCGTAGTCGTCGAGCCTCGGGCACTCGATGCCGCTGCCTTTCAGGGCGGCGTCGAGGTCGCGCCGGTCGTAGCGCGTGGGCCAGTTGAGGAAGGTCAGCACGTCCTCGGGCAGCCCGAGATCCTTCATGACCGCGGCGCGCACGCGGCGCACCGGCGCCAGCGCCATCAAGCCCTTCTTCACGCTCTTCGGCACGAAGCCGAGCAGCGCCGCGTTCACGAACAGGCTCATCTTCGGCGCGTGCGCGGCCTTGGCGAAGACGGCGAGCACGTCGCCGATGCGATAGCCCTGCGGGTCGACGAGGTGGAAGGCCTTGCCGGCGATGTCGGACTTGCCGTGACTGACGTGGTCGATGCAGGCGACGACGAAGTCCACCGGCACGATGTTGATGCGCCCGCCTTCGAGCCCGACCGCAGGTGCCCACGGCGGCAGGATCTGCCGCATGCGCTGGATGAGCTTGAAGAAGTAGTACGGGCCGTCGACCTTGTCCATCTCGCCCGTCCGGCTGTCGCCGACCACGAAGGCCGGGCGGTACACGGTCCACGGCACCTTGCACTCTTTGCGCACGATCTTCTCGCTCTCGTGCTTGGTCATGAAGTACGGGTGCTCGAGGTTCTCGGCCTCGTCGAACATGTCCTCGCGGAACACGCCTTCGTACAGGCCGGCGGCGGCGATGCTGCTGACGTGGTGCAGATGACCGGCGTCGATCGCCTTGGCGAACTCGACCAGGTGGCGCGTGCCTTCGATGTTGACGCGCACCTGGCTTTCCTCGTCGGCGGCCAGGTCGTAGACGGCCGCGAGGTGGTAGACGGCGTCGATCCGGCCCTTGAGCGACTTGATCACCTCGGCGGCGACGCCGAGCTTTCGGGCCGTCAGGTCACCGACGACGGCAATCGCGCGCGCCTTGGTCACGCCCCATTCGTCGAGCAGGCCGGCGACCTTGCCTTCGCTGCCCGCGCGCACGAGGAAGTGCACGGTCGAGCCCTTGCGCGCGAGCAGCGCCTTGACGAGGCGCCGCCCGATGAAGCCGGTGGCGCCGGTGACGAAGTAATGCATGGATCCTCCCCTTGCTGGACGGGGCCGCGGCCGCGGCGCTCACCGTCGGCGCGCGATCGGAATGCGTCTCGCGCGCGACAGGCGGCGCAAGCATAGAGCGCTCTCACTAGAACTTCAGGCTGCGCGCGCCGAGGGGGAACCCTATATTTCGACGGCGCCGCAGCGCAGGTGCGGCAGGGCGTGGCCCGAACCCAGGAACCGACCTCGAGGAAAGGATCCATCATGGTCAGGAAACTCAGCAGCGGAGCCAAGGCCGGTGACGACGCCGGCGGCAAGACGGGCGACAAGTCGGGCGGAAGTGCGTTCGGCGGGCTCGGCTCGTTGCAAGGCAGCGCCTTGGCCGGCGCGGTGAAGGACTCGGCGCAGCAGATCTGGCTGGCCGGCATGGGCGCCTTCAGCAAGGCACAGGTCGAAGGCGGCAAGGTCTTCGAGACGCTCGTCAAGGAGGGCCTCAACCTGCAGAAGAAGACGCAGGGCGTGGCCGAGGAGAAGATCAGCGAGATGACCGGCCGCATGAGCGCGATGGCCGACAGCGTCACCGCCAAGGCGGGCCAGAATTGGGACAAGCTGGAGTCGATCTTCGAGCAGCGCACCGCCAAGGCGATGAACAAGCTCGGCGTGCCGACGGCCAAGGACGTGGAGGCGCTGGCCAAGCGCGTCGACGAACTGGCGGCGGCGGTGGCGCGGCTGGCCCAGGGCGTGCCGGCCAAGGCGGCGGCAGGCAAGCCGGCGAAGACACCGGCCAAGGCGGCGGCCAAGACCGTCGCCAAGAGCCCGGCCTCACGCGCCGCGGTGCGCAAGACGGCCTGAGCATGGCGCACGGCGCTGCGTCCCGCCGCGCCGGCCGCGCTTCCTCTGCAGCCGAGGAGGTGGGCGTCGCGGCCGTGCGCGGCGCGGCGCGAGCGCGCATCGGACTGGCGCTGGCCGGTGGCGGGCCGCTGGGCGCGATCTACGAGATCGGTGCGCTGTGCGCCCTCGAGGAGGCGATCCCCGGGCTCGATCTGAACGCGCTCGACGGCTATGTCGGCGTCTCGGCCGGTGGCGTGCTTGCCGCCGCGCTCGCCAACGGCATGACGGCACGCCAGTTGTGCGGCTCGTTCATCGAGGGCGACGCACCGCGTTCCGAACTCATCCGGCCGACGCTGTTCATCCGTCCGGCGTGGGGCGAGTACCTGCGGCGGCTGGCGTCGCTGCCCGGCCTGGCCGCGCAGGCCGCGCTCGGCTTCGCGTTCGACCGCCATTCGCTGCTGGCCGCGCTCGAGCGCCTGGGCTCGGCGCTGCCGACGGGCCTGTTCAGCAATGCACCGCTCGAAGCGCGGTTGCGCCGCGTGTTCTCGGCGCCGGGGCGCAGCAACGACTTTCGCCGCCTGGCGCGCAGGCTGGTGGTGGTGGCCACCGAACTCGACACCGGCGCCGCCGCGCCGTTCGGCCTGCCGGGCTGGGACCACGTGCCGATCTCGGAGGCGGTGGCGGCGAGCGCCGCGTTGCCGGGCCTGTTTCCGCCGCGCGCCATCGGCGGGCGCTGGTACGTCGACGGCGCGCTGAAGAAGACGCTGCATGCGCGCGTGCTGCTCGACATGGGCCTCGATCTCGTGCTGTGTCTGAATCCGCTGGTGCCTTTCGACGCCAGCCTGCCGGGCCGGCATCGGGTGCTGGGCAGCGCGCAGCAGCGCATCCCCAAGCTCGTGCAGGGCGGCCTGCCGCTGGTGCTGTCGCAGACCTTCCGCACCTTGATCCATTCGCGGCTCGAGCTCGGCCTGAAGGGCTACGAGCACAGCCATCCCGGCACCGACATCGTGCTGTTCGAGCCCGACCACCACGACCCGGAGCTGTACCTGGCGAACCTGTTCGGCTACTCGCAGCGCCGTGCGCTCGCCGAACACGCCTACCAGCGCACGCGTGCCGATCTGCGCTCGCGGCGCACGGTGCTGTCGTCGACGCTGGCGCGCCACGGCCTGGTGCTCGACCATGCGGTGCTCGACGATCCGGCGCGCAGGCTGCTGCGCCGTCGCGCGCCCGGGCGGCCGATGGGACGCGCGGCACGGACGCTGGCGCGGCTGGACGAGGTGTTGAGCGATCTGGAGCGCACGCTGGCGGCGGCGTGAACTGCGCCGCGCGAGGCAGTGCGGCACGGCGCGCCGAAACGTGCCGCAACCTACCGCGATGTACTCCGCCGGCGCCCTCAAGCCGGCCTGCGGCCGGTCGATATACCGCAGGTCGTCGAGCGGTCGCCATGAACTCCCCTGTCGAGCCCACCCCGAGCCCAGGCGCCGAGCTGCTGCGCGGCCGCCTGATGCAGCGCTCGCTGCGCGTGCTGCTCGATCAGGTGCGCGGCTCGCGCGAAGCGCTGCCGCACCTGGCCGCGCTCGAGGCCGCGCTCGGCAGCCGCGGCACCGCCGCCATCGAGCAGATTCCGGTGCAGTTCATCGGCAAGGTCTTCAGGCAGTTGCGCGTGCTGCCCTTGCCCGACGACGACGCGGCGCTGCAGGATCTCATCGCGCGCCTGCAACGCGCGATGCGTCAGGGCCGTCCGGCGTCCACGTACCAGCTCTCGCCGTTCGATCCCGAGGCCACCGTGGTCATCACGGAGGGCAGCCACAGCGACTTCATGGACGCGCTGGACCAGGCGCGCTCGCCGCTGCCGGGAGTGGGCGTCTAGGCATCCTGGGCGCCCACCCCGGGCGCCTTGCGGCTGCGGCGCCGCCTCGCGCGGCCTGCGCCCTCAGCCCAGATAGCGCGCTTCGAGGTGCGCCTCGAGGTAGGCCGGGTTCAGCGCCTCGCCGCTGGCGCGCACGGCCAGCTCGTCGGTGCTCCAGCGGCTGGCCTGGCTCCAGATGTTCGTGCGCAGCCAGTCGAAGACGACGGCGAAGTCGCCGCGGCCGATGCGCTCGTCCAGGTCGGGCGTGGCGCGGCGCATCGCGGCGAACCACTGCGCTGCGTACATCGCGCCCAGCGAATAGCAGGGGAAATAGCCGAACATCCCGCTCGGCCAGTGCACGTCCTGCAGCGGCCCGTCCTTGTAGTTGCCGCGCGTGTCCAGGCCGAGCAGTTCCTGCATGCCGGCGTCCCACAGCGCGGGGATGTCCTCGGGTTCGATCTCACCCTCGATGAGCGCACGCTCGATGTCGTAGCGCAGCACGATGTGCGCCGCATAGGTGACCTCGTCGGCGTCGACGCGGATGAGGCCCGGCTGCACGCGCGTCATCAAGCGGTGCAGGTTCTGCGGCGCGAACGCCGGCTGTGCGCCGAAGGCCGCGCTCACCAGCGGCGCCAGATGGGCGACGAAGCCCGGGTGGCGGCCGAGCTGCATCTCGAAGGCCAGGCTCTGGCTTTCGTGCAGCGCCATCGAACGCGCGCGCGCCAGCGGCTGGCCGAGCCACTCGCGCGGCAGGTTCTGCTCGTAGCGGCCGTGGCCGGTCTCGTGGATCGTGCCGGCGAGTGCGCCGAGGAAATCGTCCTCGCGAAAGCGCGTCGTCATGCGCACGTCCTCGGGCACGCCGCCGCAGAACGGATGCGCACTCACGTCCAGGCGCCCGGCTTCGAAGTCGAAGCCCAGGCGCCGCATGACCTGCTCGCACAACTGCTGCTGGCGCGCCACCGGAAACGGACCTCGAGGCGCGATCAGCTCCTCGCCGGCCTGCCGCTGCAGCACGCGGCGCACCAGACCCGGCAGCCAGCGCCGCACCTGCGCGAAGATGGCGTCCAGCCGCGCACAGGTCATGCCCGGCTCGAAGCGATCCATCATCGCTTCGTACTTGCCGAGTCCGGTGGCGTCGGCGTGCCGCGCCGCCTCCTCGCGCGACAGCGAGAGCAGCGCACGGAAGTTGTCGAGGAAGCCCGTCCAGTCGTTGGCCTGACGCTGGCTGCGCCAGGCGTGTTCGCAGCGCGTGGCGGCCAGCTCCAGACGCTGCACCAGCGACTCGGGCAGCGCGTTGGCGAGCCGCCAGTCGCGCTGCATCTCGCGCAGGTTGGCGCGCTCGGGCGCGCCGAGCGGCTCGCCGGCGGCGCGTTCGAGCGTCGCGCGCAGCGCCGCATCGGTGCTCATGCGATGCAGCAATGCGGCCATCTCGGCCATGGCCTCGGCGCGCGCCTCGTTGCCCTTGGGCGGCATGTTGGCGGCCTGGTCCCAGCCGGCGATGGACTGCAGGTGGGACAGGCGGTGCATGCGCGTCCACGTGGACGCGAGCTCGTCGTAGGCAGGGGTGGCGGTGGGAGGGTTCATGGCGGCCTCGGATGCGCCCGGGATGCGCCGTCCGGGCGCCGATTGTGGCGCGCCGATATCGGGCGTGCAGGCGCGTCGCCCCGGCTTGCGGCAAGGGAGGTCGACCCGGGATGTCTCACAGCACGATCGCGCCCGGGGCCAGCCAGTACAGGCCTCCGACATAGACGACGTAGCGCAGGAACTTGCCGACCGCCATGTACGCCACGCAGGGCCAGAACGGCAGTCGCAGCCAGCCTGCCACCGCGCACAGCGGGTCGCCCACGATCGGCAGCCACGACAGCAGGCAGGCCGGCGGCCCCCAGCGTCGCAGCCAGCCGAGGGCGCGCGCGTCGTGCGCGCGGGTGTGCGCGACGTGCTCGTAGGCGACTTCGACTCCGAGCCCCATCCAGTAGCTGATCGCGCCGCCCAGCGTGTTGCCCGCGCTGGCCACGAGGATGGCCGGCCAGAACAGCTGCGGGTTGAGCTTGATGAGGCCGTAGACCGCGGGCACGCTGGCCATCGGCAGCAGCGTCGCCGAGATCGTCGAGACGATGAAGATCGTGAGCAGCCCGTACTGCGGCAGCGCCAGCGCGGTGAGCAGCGAATGCAGCCAGCCTTCCATCGCGGCCCATTATCCGCAGCGGTCGCGCGCGCCGGCTTCGGTGCCGTTGCCGGTGCAAGCTGCGCGATGCAGGCCCCAAGCACGCGCGGTGACTGTGTGAGCGCGGTCTATACTGACCGCTCCCTTCAGAGCAACCTTGGCCCGCTGCGCTCTCTGCGCGGGTTCTCCCAGCGACTGCCATGCGCATCGGCGCGCACGAGATTCCCAACGCCCTGATCGTGGCTCCGATGGCCGGGGTGACCGACCGGGCCTTCCGCAAGCTGTGTCGGCGCCTCGGCGCCGGCCATGCGGTGAGCGAGATGCTGTCGTCCAAGCCTCGACTGCGCGGCTCCGTCAAGAGCCTGCGCCGCGCCGATCATGAGGGCGAGCCCGGCCCGATCGCGGTGCAGATCGCCGGCGTCGACCCGGCCGAGATGGCCGACGCCGCGCGAGCGGCCATCGACGGCGGCGCGCAGATCATCGACATCAACATGGGCTGCCCGGCGAAGAAGGTGTGC